>NZ_UCNR01000005.1:0-246248 GCF_900474045.1 Synechococcus sp. N19 | reverse complement strand
TGTGATTCAGCAGCGTCGTTTTCCCCGCTCCGAGGAAGCCGCTGAGAATGGTGACCGGGACGCCGGGACTTGCTGGTGCGGTGGTCATGCGCAAGGACCCACTCGACTCATGCTGGCAGCAGAGCGTCAATGGCGCTGGCCAGCTCCACATCCATGCTGCTGAGGCCGCCGAGATCATGGGTGGTCAGGTCGATTGAAACGCGGTTGTAGACGTTGCTCCAGTTCGGATGGTGATTTTTGGATTCGGCCAGCAAGGCCACCTGTGCCATGAATCCAAAGGCCTCCACGAAGCTGTTGAACTGCAGATCGCGGTGCAGCCTGTCTCCGTTCACAACCCAATTGGGCAGGGTTGTGCTGAGTGCCGACTTCTGGGCGGCATCGAGAGGTTCAACTGGCATGGAAGCCCTGAATCACCCCTCCATCCTGGCTGGAGCCGGTTGTCAGTCGCTCAGGTCATGCAATCGATCAATCATCAGATCGGTGTCGGTATCGATGCCGTCGTCGGTTTCCCAGGCGTTCGGGTTGTGTCGGGCCTGAATGGCTTGATTGATCCGTTCGCCATTGCGCAGGCTCAACAGGGTTTTCGGCGTGGCTGAAGTGGTCTGCGTGGTGCTTTCAGGGGTGGGGCGGCTGGAGGATTCACCGAATAAGTGGCAGGCGATCGTTCTGGTGTGAGCAGCGCTGCGGTGCTCCCAGAGGTAAACGGCTTGCCAGGTGCCCAGCAGCAGTTGCCCCCTGCTGACGCTCAGGTTCAGGGTTTGGCTGGTGAGCGCGGTTCGGATGTGGGCCGGCATGTCATCAGCTCCTTCGTCGTCATGGAGATAACGGCGGTGTTCTGGAATGGCATCGGCCATCCATGCATCCAGGTCCTTCAGCACCCGTGGATCGGCGTTCTCGTTGATGGTGAGGCTGGCGCTGGTGTGCAGGCAGGTGAGATGCAGAACGCCCTGGTCCAGACCCGTGCTGCGGATCCAGGTGTTTATCCGCCCGTCCAGTCGGGTGAATCCTCTTCCCGGGGTTGCCACTGTCATCTGATGCAGGATCTGCTGCACGCCCACCGCTCTCCAGCGTTCTTTCCTTACTTTGCGTGCTGCAGCACCGTCTGAGTCCATGGCCAGCCCATCTGCCCCCGATTTGACCCTGCTGTTTGACGGAGGTTGTCCGTTGTGTGTGCGCGAAGTTCGCTTTCTGCAGCAGCGTGACCGTCAGGCCCGGCTGGCTTTTGTCGACATTGATGCCTCTGATTACGACGCAGCGGCCCATGCCGGCATCAGTTACCGGGTGGCCATGGGCCGTATTCATGCCATCACAGGCTCCGGGGAGGTGCTGCGGGATGTGGCCGTCTTCCGTGAGGCGTATCGCCTTATTGGTCTGGGGTGGCTTTACGCACCGACCCGCTGGCCTTTGATCGGCAGCGTGGTCGATTGGGTCTATGGGATTTGGGCCGCCCGGCGGCTTCAGATCACAGGGCGCGCCGACCTTGAGACCCTGTGCCAAGGCCGCTGTGAGCTGAACTGACCCGTTCCTATGGAACGGTCTGCGGTTGTCGGTAGATCAGCTTGAGCGGCCAGAGAGCCATGGGCAGGGCGATCCCCAGGGCCAGCTGCAGCATCAATCGGCGCATGGGTCCAGAACGTCTGAACCGCTTCACCATGGCCTGCATCGCTGCTTCGATGCCACACCAGGTGTCGTTAGGGTGATGGAAAAGGGGGCGAGATGGCTTCTGCCGCAACGGCTTGGGGGCAGCTGGGCGCCCATCTGAGAGAGACGCAGCTGCTCGGCTCGGTTCAGAGCACCCTGTATTGGGACCAGAACACCCGCATGCCTTCTGCCGGGGCGTCCTGGCGAGGTGAGCAGCTCACGCTGCTGGCGACCCAGCTTCATGCTCGTCAGAGCTCTGCGGCCTATGCGGAACTGCTGGCCGCAGCGCGTCAGCATTGGAATTCCGCTGAGCGATGCCCTGAGCAGGGCCGCAATCTGGATCTGCTGGAACAGGACCTGCAGCGGCAGCAGTCCCTCGATCCAGCTCTCGTCGCCGCCTTGGCCAAGGCTAAGGCCGAGGGTTACAACCGGTGGCAGCAGGCTCGATCGGCCTCTGATTTCAGCCTCTTCGCACCGGCGCTTCAGACCCTGATTGATTTGCGTCAGGAGCAGGCCAAACAGCTGGATGAGCCGCGCTCCTGTTGGGAGACCCTGGCGCAACCCTTCGAACCGGATCTGCGTTTGGAGCGTCTCGAGGCCTTGTTTGCTCCGTTACGACAACGGTTGCCGCAATTGGTTGCTCAGGCATCCACCCGGCCACGCCCACGATCAGCGGACTGGGATCTCGAAGAGTCCAGCCAGCAAGATCTCTGTGATGAGCTGCTCGGTGCCTGGGGCCGCAATCCCGCCATCACCTGCATGGCACGTTCGCCTCACCCCTTCTCGATCACGTTGGGACCGGCGGATTACCGCATCACCACGCGTGTGGTGCCTGGCCAGCCCTTGTCGTGCTTCCTGGCTACGGCCCATGAATGGGGCCATTCCCTCTATGAACAGGGGTTGCCGGACCAGAGCCACCAATGGTTCGCCTGGCCTCTGGGACAGGCCACCTCGATGGCGGTGCATGAAAGTCAGTCGCTGTTCTGGGAGAACCGTGTTGCCCGGAGCCGTCCGTTCGCAGAGCAGTGGTGGAAGCGTTTTGCGCAGGTGGGGGCTCCCTTCAGCGGAACCCAAGACATGTGGCAGGCGATGAATCCGATGGCGCCTGGTTTGAACCGGGTGGAGGCTGATGAACTCAGCTATGGCTTGCACATCCTGATCCGCACGGATCTCGAGATTGCTCTGCTGGAGCAGGGTTTGGCGGTGAACGATCTCCCAGACGAATGGAACCGGCGCTATCAGGAACTCCTGGGGGTGCGGCCGATGAACGATGCCGAGGGATGCCTTCAAGATGTGCACTGGAGTGAAGGCCTGTTTGGCTATTTCCCCTCGTATCTGTTGGGGCACTTGATCAGTGCACAGTTGAGCGAAGCGATGGCGGAGGCCATCGGGTCTCCGGAGGAGCATGTGGAGCGCGGCGATGTCACGCCTTTGCTGGCTTGGCTCCGTGAGCACGTTCACCCGCTCGGACGCAGTGTGAATGCTGATCAACTGGTGGAAAGGGTCACCGGTCGGCCACTGAGCACCGATGCCTTCCTCGACTATCTGGAGAACAAGCTTGATCGGCTGCAACTGGCCCCCTAGCCGCGTGCAACTCGATGGGCTGAGGCGGCCCGTAGGATGCGCCGCGCTGTCCATCGCCGTTTATGGCCAACCTCGATCAGGCACCCAGCCGCAGCATGCCCAACCTGCTGCACGTGCTGCCGGCCTTCGCTGATGAAGCCGAACTTCGTCTCAACACGATCGTGGAGCTCAACTCCAACACGATCAACAAGTACGAGCTGATCACCGAAACCGGCCATCTCAAGCTGGACCGCGTTGGTTACTCCTCGCTGGCTTACCCCTTTGCCTACGGATGCATCCCCCGCACCTGGGATGAAGATGGCGATCCCCTCGACATCGAAATCGTTGGTGTCACCGAGCCCCTGATTCCCGGTTCGATTGTGGAAGCCCGCATCATCGGCGTGATGACCTTCGACGACGGTGGTGAAGTCGACGACAAGGTGATCGCTGTGCTTGCCGACGACAAGCGCATGGATCACATCAAGAGCTGGGAAGATCTCGGTGAGCACTGGAAGAAAGAGACCACCTACTACTGGGAGCACTACAAGGATCTGAAGAAGCCTGGCACCTGCTCGGTGAACGGTTTCTTCGGCACTGAAAAGGCCGTTGAGATCATCAAGAGCTGCGAGGCTCGCTACATGGCTGAGATTGATCCCAAGTTGGTCGACTGAACGCGTCGGCGATCGACTGCTGATCAGGCGGGGGACACTCCCCCGCCTTTTTCATGGCTCAGCGTCCGGCTCAGCAGCATCGAAGATCCTTCGATTGGGATGGACACCTCTCGTGAGACAACAGAGCTGAAGGAGGACGAGGTCGGCTCTTTGATCTCGACCATGAGACCAAAGAGATTCAGAAGAGTTCAGCTCCAAGACTGCTGCTGCTGTTTTTTCTCGCAGCAATGAATACGTTGAGACCAGTGGGTCTTGCACGTCTCATGAAGTGGTTATTGATGCCGGCGCTGTTGGCTGGGTCTGTTGCTCCATGCCTTGCTGCTGAACCTGTTGAGCTGGCCTTGCGGCAACCCGCTCATGCGTCGCGCATCGTGCTTGACCTCAGCAAGCGACAGATCACCCTCATGCGGGGCGAGCAGCAGCTTGGGGCCTGGCCTGTGGCGATCGGAGATCCCAAAACCCCCACCCCAAAAGGGGAATTCGCCATCCTCAACAAGAAGGTCAATCCGATCTATGTGACCCATGAGTCGGTTCAGCGGCGGGAGCTTCGCGGACCCAGCAGCCCGATTGGTGATCGCTACATGGCTTTTCACCGCAATGGCCGCGGCGAGTTTGGGATCCATGGAACGGCGTGGCCGCACTGGGTTCAGATTCGCGCTGCCGTCAGTCTGGGCTGCGTGCGCATGCTCAACAGCCACATCCGGCAGCTGTTTGATGCTGTGGATGTGGGAACGCGTCTGGAAATTCGCAGTTGATCAGGCTTCCGGGCGGACGGTGTCGAAGATCTCTTTGAGGATCTCGCCAGCACCCTGACCTTTGAGGGTGTTAGCCAGAGCGATGCCGATGGCTTCGGCGTCGCTTGCTGCGCCACTGGCCTGGTCGCGGATCAGGCGTTTGCCATCAAGGCTGGCCACCATCCCGGTGAGGATGAGTTGATCACCTTCGAAGCGGGTGTTCACGCCGATGGGCACCTGGCAGCCACCTTCCAGTTCCCGCAGGAAAGCGCGTTCGGCCAGGCAGCGCTGGGAGGTGGGGGTGTGCTCCAGCACTTTGATCGCCTCAAGCACTTCGGGCTTGCCCTCCACGCATTCAATCCCCAGGGCGCCCTGACCAACGGCGTGCAGAGAGATGTCGCCGGGGATCAGCTGGTGGATCCGATCGCCGAAGCCAAGCCGGCCAAGGCCTGCCGCAGCCAGGATCAGGCAGTCGTAATCGCCGCTATCCAATTTCTCCAGCCGGGTGATCACGTTCCCCCGAACATCCTTGAAGATCAGGTGGGGGTAGTGGTGACGCAGCTGAGCCAGACGGCGCAGGGAACTCGTGCCCACCACAGAGCCTTCGGGAAGGGTGTCGAGTTTGTACGCCTGGTTCTTGGCATTCACCACCAGGGCATCGGCCGGGTCTTCCCGTTCGGTGATGCAGCCGAGCATCAGCCCCTCAGGAAGGTTGGTGGGCAGGTCTTTCAGCGAGTGGACGGCGATGTCCGCACGGTCCACCAGCATCTGTGCTTCCAGTTCCTTGGTGAACAGGCCTTTGTCGCCGATCTTCGCCAGGGCGACGTCCAGGATCTTGTCGCCCTGGGTGGCCATGGCTTCCACCGTGATCTTCAGGCCGGGATGGGCCTTCTCCAGTTCCGCTTTCACCCAGTTGGTTTGCACCATGGCCAGCTGGCTGCGTCGTGAGGCGATGCGCAGTTCGGTGAGGGCCATGGAAAGGGCGAATCAGCCGCCCAGCCTACGCTTTTGGCCTTGGATTCTTTGGTTCGCCTTCACGAGGTTGTGAAGCTTCGAAAGGGAAGATCTCTTTATGAAGAACGCTTAACATTTGCAGGCATTGCATCGCAGTCATGCCCGGACCTGTCGTCAATGGCGTTCGTCAGGCCGGAGCGATTGGCTCTGTTGCCCCCGACTCGCAAGACCAGGAGCCCATGCTCCCCCTGGTGGCTGAGGGTTCCATCCGTCTGATCCTGTTGTGCAGTGGCGATGTGCTGATGGCGCGGCTGCGCCACACCACCGATCGCGATGGAGATCACGCGTATCAACTGCTGCGGCCCCGTCTGGTGCGTTCAGCCGCAGATGCCTCACACGATGCTCAGCCCAGTTGGCTGCTTCAGCCTTATCTGGAGGGGCTGACGTCGCAGCACAATCTGGTGCTGTTCAAGGGGGCGGTTGCTTCCGTGCTCGAACCGGATGCTCGCCTGCTCCAGGCCTATGCACTTGAAACTCGCCAGGAGTGTCCTTTGGAGGAAACTCCGGTGGAGCGCCTGAAGCGTGCTTTTCAGGAATTCACGGAGACCTTCGATGCAAACCCGTGAACCTGTCGCACGGTCTCTTTCTATTTACTAAAGGAAAACCCCAGTCCATGACTGGGGTTTGATCTCTTCCGTGTGAGGAGGGCGTCTCAATTCCCTCAAGCACTCTTATAGGAGCCCTCTGCTCCATTCAGCTAGGGGGAATGTACTTATGTATTACTCCCGTGACCGTTTGGTCACGGGCCCAGTGCTGGCTTACTTGATGTATTCCTTGAGCACCCCATTGCGGTTGGGGTGGCGCAATTTGCGCAGGGCCTTGGCTTCGATCTGACGGATCCGTTCACGGGTTACATCAAAAATCTGACCAATTTCCTCGAGGGTCTTCATCCGCCCGTCGTCCAGGCCATAGCGCAGGCGCAGCACATCGCGCTCGCGGGGGCTGAGGGTGGCCAACACACCTTCCAGGTCTTCACGAAGCAGGTTCTTGGCAACGTCCTGCTCGGGATTCTCGATGTCGGCTTCGATGAAATCACCCAGGCGGGAATCCTCTTCCTTGCCGATGGGGGTCTCCAGGGAGATCGGCAGCTGGGCGCTCTTGGCGATGAAGCGCAGTTTTTCGATGGTCATTTCCATCGATTCCGCGATTTCCTCTTCCGTTGGCTTGCGGCCGAATTCCTGGGAGAGAACCTTGGTGGTCTTCTTGATCCTGGAGATCGTTTCGTAGAGGTGCACCGGCAGGCGGATGGTGCGGCTCTGGTCGGCGATGGCGCGCGTGATGGCCTGGCGAATCCACCAGGTGGCGTAGGTGGAGAACTTGTAGCCCTTTTCGTGGTCGAACTTCTCGGCTGCACGAATCAGGCCAAGGCTTCCTTCCTGAATCAGGTCTTGGAAGCTCAGGCCCCGATTCATGTACTTCTTGGCAATCGAGACCACCAGGCGCAAGTTGGATTGCACCATCTTTTCCTTGGCCCGTCGGCCCAGCATCAAGCGCCGGCGGAAGCGGATGAGCGGCATTTCCACCAAGGCCGCCCACTCTTTGTTGTCAGGTTCCCGGCCGTTGTCGCTTTCAAATTGAGCGGCCAATTCCTCCAGGTAGAGAAGATCGGCGATTTTGCGAGCCAGTTCGATCTCCTCGTCGGGACGCAGCAGGCGGATCCGACCGATTTCCTGCAGATAAACCCGGATGGAGTCTTCGGTGTAAACACCTTTGGGGCCGATCTTGATGCTGGCCAGGGCTTTGGCCTTGGCTTCCTTCTCAGCAGCTGCGGTTTTGGCTTTCTCCTCGGCGGTTGGCTTCGCTGCCGCTGCTTTGGCTGTTGATGCCTTGGCTGTTGAAGATTTAGTTGTGGTCTTCTTGGCGGTGGATGCCTTCTTGGTTGTGGTGGCCTTTTTCGTTGTGCTTTTGGCCTTGGTGGTTTTCGCTGCAGCCTTTTTGGTGGTTCCCGAGGCCTTGGCTTGATCTGCAGCGGCGAGCAGTTCGTCGGCTGCGGCGCTCAGGTCCTTGGCGCTCGCCTTGCTGGTTCGTCGTCGTGCAGGGGTTTTCTTGGCCTCTTTGTCGGAACTCTTGGCAACTTCCTTCACCTTGCCGTCAGCATTGGCCAGAAGAACGATGTCCGGCTTGGCAGCTTTGGTGGCAGCAGGGGTCATGGTGTTAGTCGAAGTCGGATAGAGGGGAGATGCAACAGCGGCAGCAACGCACCAACAGCAATGGCCGAAACCTGGAACTTCCGTTCAAGCGAAAGAGAACGGCACAGCTGACGCTGAGACGGAGTTCATGGGCTGATGGTGGTGTCCGCGAGTCGACGAAACGCTTGGACTGATTGTGTCTGTGCTGTCCGGGGTGGTCTCAGACCGGTCAAAGTGGCAAGGAACAAGACCTTGACTTCAGACTCTGTGTCTTCCCTCTGGATCGAGCGCAGGGTTGGCAGAAACTGTCCAACCTGTTCACGTTAATGAAGTCTTCCGAAGTTTGCAAGGTCCTGTCGCATTCCCGGCGATGCGTTGAGGTCTGGCTGGAGGCTGGGCGGGAAGGACGCTCCTTCAGTTACGCCGCAGATCCCAGCATGGGATTGATGCCGGGAGATCTGGTGCGGGTGCGCCTCCGGGGTCGAGCCATGCATGGACTGGTGGTGTCGGAGCGGGAGTGGGCTGAGCAGGATCCTCAGGAGCTGCAACCGGTGGAATCGCTCCTGCAGCGAGCTGCTGTCGATTCGGATTGGTACAGCTGGCTGGAGCGGGTGGCGGACCGTTGCCATCTCAGTGTCTTCCGCACCTTGAAGGCGGCTTTGCCGTCGGGCTGGATTGGTCAGGCCGGCCAGCGTTCCCTGGCCGGCGGGCGTCAGATGTGGTGGATTCAGGCCCGGGTCCCCCCTGATGCAGCGAACCCACCCACCCCTCGCCAGCGGGAGCTTCTGGCTTGGTTGGAGGGCCAGGGCGATGGTGCTTGGCAACGGGACCTGGTGGCCAGTGGGTTTGGGGCGCAATTGCTGCCGCCGCTGATCCAGCAGGGCTACCTGGTGCGTGAGCAGCGTCGTTGTGAGGACAAGGGCTCTTCAGCTGGTTCTGGCCCCCAGGAGCTTCCCCAGGCCTTGACGGCTGAGCAGCAGGACGTGGTGAAGGCCTACCAACAGCTGTCTCCGGGGAGAGGGCTGCTGCTCTGGGGAATCACCGGCTCCGGCAAGACCGAGGTGTACCTCCAGCTGGCTGCCCAGGAGCTGGAGCGGGGCCGGCACGTTCTGCTGCTCACCCCCGAGATCGGATTGATTCCCCAACTCGTTGACCGTTGCCGCAAACGCTTCGGCTCGCGCGTTGTGGAGTACCACAGCGGTTGTGGTGACGCCGAACGGGTTCGAACCTGGCGCCGCTGTCTTGCTGCCGAACAGCCGTTGGTGGTTGTGGGAACCCGCTCCGCGGTGTTCGTGCCGTTGAAGCCTCTGGGGCTGGTCGTTCTGGATGAGGAGCACGACAGCTCTTACAAGCAAGACGCACCCATGCCTTGCTATCACGCCCGGGACCTGGCTTTGGACCGGGTTGTGATGCAACAGGCACGGCTTGTGCTGGGCAGCGCCACGCCGTCGCTCGAGAGCTGGATTCAATCGGGCTCGGATGGTGCCTTGACCTTGGTGCGCCTGACCCAGCGGATTTCCCGGCAGTCCCTACCGCCTGTGCATGTGATCGACATGCGCCATGAGTTGGCCGAAGGACACAAGCGTCTGGTCAGTCGCGCCTTGATGGATCGTCTTGCGGCGCTGCCGGAGCAGGGCGAACAGGCCGTGGTTTTGGTGCCTCGTCGGGGATACAGCCCCTTTTTGAGCTGTCGCAGTTGCGGCGAGGTGGTGATGTGCCCCCACTGCGATGTGGCGCTCACCGTTCACCGCAGCAAGGCCGGGCGTCAGTGGCTGCGTTGCCACTGGTGTGACCATCGTGAAGACCTGGAGAACCGTTGCAGTCACTGTGGTTCCACGGCCTTCAAGCCGTTTGGGGCCGGGACGCAGAAGGTGTTGGAACTGCTCTCTCAGGAGCTCGAAGGCCTTCGTTTGCTCCGCTTTGACCGCGATTCCACGGGGGGGCGGGATGGCCATCGACGCCTGTTGGACCGTTTCGCTGCTGGAGAAGCCGACGTCTTGATCGGTACGCAGATGCTGGCCAAGGGCATGGATCTGCCGCGGGTCACCCTGGCGGCGGTGCTCGCGGCGGATGGGCTTCTGCACCGCCCCGATCTCCGCGCAGGAGAGCAGGCCCTGCAGTTGCTGTTGCAGTTGGCGGGCCGTGCCGGGCGAGGTGAGCGATCGGGGCAGGTGTTGGTGCAGACCTACACCCCAGAGCACCCGGTGATTCAACACCTGGTGGATGGTCGCTATGAAGCGTTCCTCTCCCAGGAGGTGGCCCTCCGCAAGGAGGCGGGTCTGGTGCCCTTCAGTCGTGCCTGTTTGCTGCGCCTGTCTGGAGATTCCCCCAGCAAAACAGCAACGGCGGCAGCGGTGCTGGCGGAGCGGATCCGGCCGATTTGTCAGCTCCAGAATTGGTGGTTGTTGGGTCCTGCTCCGGCACCTGTGGCCCGGGTTGCTGGCCGAAGCCGATGGCAGCTGTTGCTGCACGGTCCGGCGGGCTCCCCGCTTCCGCTGCCTCCGGGACAGGCCCTCTGGGATGGCTTGCCCAAGGGTGTGGCGCTCACTGTGGATCCCGACCCGCAGCAGCTTTGATCAGGAGGGCAGTTCAGGGAAGCCAAAGCCCAGCTTCCGACGCACCACCTGCAGCACCATGCTGCTGATCAGCAGCATCAGGATCACCACTCCCCCCAGGCCAAGCGGATTCCAGCGCCAGCCCTGCCAGCTGACTTCGGTGGTGGTGCCGGTAACAGCCGTGCGCTCCACCTGCCCGTGGTTCAGGCTCAGATGAACGTCGAGCCCGGGGATCTCGGGCAGATCGCTGAGGTCCACCATCAGCTGCACGTGCTGCTGCACCCCCAGCAGCCAGTTGCGTTCTTCGAGCTTGAGCGTCGGTGGCGGGAGTGAGACTCCAGCCGCACGACCAGCCACGGCAACCACGGCCGCCATCTGTTGCGCCAGCTCGTGCGACGAGGCAACACGGCTGCTGATCTGTTGGCGTCCTGGGCCTGTTTGTTCGATCTTCAGCCCGGGCGCTTCCCGTTGCAGGTCTCGCTCGAATTGCTCCTGCCAGGGCAGCGGGCGTTGCTGGGTGCTCCGCACGTCCCAGGTGAGGGCCAGTCGATCCGGGCCGCGAAGGTCGAGATCAGCCTCGATTCGGACGCAACCACTCAGCAACAGCGTGATCCCCAGCAGAACCGCCATCACCAGCACGGCGAAACCCGCCGCCGGTGAACGCGTCGGCCCCGTCGGTGGTGGTGGCGGGGGTTCGGGACGCCGCGACCGCCGCCGCCGCATGGTGGAGGTCTGCCCGCTGCCGGAGCCATTCAGCTCCAGTTGCGGCATGCGCATCGACCAGCGTTCCGGACGATCCAGGCTTGGGGCTTCAAGAACCCCGAGCAGTTGTTTGGCCTGCTGGCGCAACTTGGGATCGCGGCAGCGACTCAGCAGCTTGCAGGTGGCGATGGCTTTCTCGTCCTGCCCCAGGCCCATCCAGGCGGTGATCATCAGGAGCCGAAGGCCCGGCCCCTCCGGGCTGTTGAGCGGGTGTTGCTCCGCCAGGGGCAGAAGCAGCTCCAGGCCCTGGCCGTAGTCCCCGCGCTCCAGGGCTGCCTCCGCTTCAGAGAGGTCCAGTGCTGCGTCCTGCTCGCTCACCCCTAGCCGCGTCCCACCACCATGGTGCCGATGCCGGCGTCGGTGAAGACTTCGAGCAGGAGGGCATGGGGAACCCGGCCATCAATGATGTGGGCGGCTGACACGCCCTGAGCCAGGGCGCGGATGCAACATTCCGTTTTAGGGGTCATGCCCCCTGCGACCACGCCGTCCTCGATCAGCTGTCGCGCCTCTGAGAGACGCAGTTTGCGGATCAGCGAGTCGGGGTCATCCCGGTCTTCAAGGATGCCGGGGGTGTCGGTCAGCAGGATCAGTTTTTCGGCTTCCAGGGCCGCCGCCAGCTCTCCCGCCACCGTGTCGGCATTGATGTTGTGGGCTCGCCCGTCATCGGGGGTTGCGGCAACGCTGGAAATGACGGGCACATAACCCTTCTCCAGCAGCGGTTCGAGCACATCGGGATTAACGCGGGCAACATCCCCCACCAGCCCATGGCTGCCATTCCCCCAGGGGCGTGCCTCCACAAGACTTCCGTCACTTCCGCTCAGACCAACAGCACGGGTGCCGAGCTGATTGAGGCCATTCACGATCTGCTTGTTGACGCGGCCCACCAGCACCATCTCCACCACGTCCATGGTGTCGGCGTCGGTGACGCGCAGTCCGTCGCGGAATTCGGCGGGGATTTCCAGTCGCTGAAGCCACTGGTTGATTTCGGGCCCGCCGCCATGCACCACCACAGGTTGGACGCCGACGCAGGCCAGTAGAGCCAGGTCGCGGAAGACGGCAGCCCGCAGCTCGGCATGGGCCATGGCGGCCCCGCCGTACTTGATCACGATGCGCCGACCTGCGAAGCGCTGGATGTAGGGGAGGGCTTCGCTGAGCACCGACACCCTGAGGGCGTCATCGTTGTTCTGGGTGGATTGGGCCATGGCTTAGGCCTCACCTGCCGGAAGCAGAACAACGTCCAGCCGTTGTTCATCCAGTTCCTTGAGTTCCGCTCGCATCCCCTTGGCGAAGAAACGCCCCAGCCGATCCTGTCGCTCCTGCCAGCGTTCGAGGGGAACGGCTCCCAGCAGGAATCGCATCCGCAGGCCATAGCCGCTGTCGGAATGCAGCTCTTCGATCTCTTCCAACTGCGGTGGGGTGTCTTCATCCCAGAGTTTGAGCGCTTCCAGCGATGACTCCAGGTGGGCCTTCTGGCCGTAGCGCCAGCGCGTCACATCGCCGAGCAATTTGCCCAGTTCTGGGGCTGCAGCTTCGCGTTCCTTTTGAAACGTCTTGACCGGTGTCACCCGGATGGCGGGTGGCAGCTCCGACGATTTCAGAGCCAGCCCCCCCAACAAGATCGGGATTCCGTAGAAAATCGTGGGCAGGCTGAGGTTGGCGCTTCCGGTGGCGTAAGCGGTGGCACCGACCACGGTCAGCACGCCTCCGGCGATGGTGACGAGGCTGCCGGGGGAGAAGAAATCCTTCATGAAGGCCTTGGCTTGATCGTCATTTTGACCTCTAGGCCATCAGGATGGAGATCCACTACCCCGAGCCAGATGCCAGATTCATCGTCGACCGGCATCGATGATCTGCTCCAGCAGCTCGATCGTGATCGCAGCTGGTTGCTGCAGCAGATCGATGGGGGCCGCTGGCCCGAGCTGCGGCTTGATCTTGCCGCCCTTGAACGGGAGCTCGGGCAACTGATCACCCGAGCCTCAGAGCTGCAGGACGAAGCTGGCCGTTAAGCGGCGACGACCCGCGATTGTGCTCTGATTCAGAAGGGGATGTCGTCGGTGTCGGGCACGAGGGGCGCTGCATTCCAGCTGGCCGGTTCGGGCTCTTTTACTACCTTGGTCGGTGCAGCCGCGGGGGCCTGGCGGCTGGGGGCCGGGGCGGAGGGGTTGCCGGAAGGAGCTGCACCCGTGGCTGCCGCGCCGATCGGATGAAGCCGAGCCAGGGTGAATTCAGCCCGTTTTTCCTTCATGCCATCGCCCCGGGGCATGGTGTTCATCCGCAGCCGGCCTTCGATCAGCAGCCGCTGCCCGGTCTGCACACGGTTCTGCAGCTCCTGGGCCAGGTTGCCCCAGCCCACCACTTTCAATTCACCTGGCGGATCACCCTCGCGAAGGGGGTCAAAGCGCACGGCCATCTCCGCAATGGGAGTCTGGTTGTCCTGGGTGTATCGAACCGTCGGTGCGTCGATCACCTCCACTTCGAGCACGCAATGGTTCATGGCTTGAGCTGGTGTCGGCGCACATCCTGATGCAAGGCCCCGCGAATGACCAGCGTTGTGTCCTGCTGCTGGCTGGAACCGGTGATGGGCCGCGCTTGGTGAAGGAGCTCTCCCGCCGCCATTGGCGTGTGAGCGTGAGTGTGGTGACGGCAACTGCAGCCAAGGCCTACGCGGGATTGCCGGTGGAGCGCATCTCAATGGGTGCTCTGCAGGGCGTTGGTGGGATCAAGGCAGCTCTGCATCAGGCCGGCCCTTTCCGTTGGGTGGTGGATGCCACGCATCCCTTTGCGGCTCGAATCAGCCATGACCTGGTCACGGCCTGTGCAGATCTCGGCCAACCGCTGCTGCGTTATGAGCGTCGCCTTGAACCGCTGGGAGCGGCCTATCTCCTGGCTAATGCCGATGCATTGGCGGCCCAACCGCTCCAAGGCCAACGCCTGCTGCTGGCCATTGGAGGCCGTCATCTTCCGGCCTTGACTGCTGCTGTGTGCCGCGCCGGAGCCATCCCCTATGGCCGTGCGCTTCCATCCCCCGATGGATTGCGCGCCGCCTTGCGGGCAGGTCTGCCACAGGATCACCTGGCCGTGGTGCGCCCTCTGCAAGGGGAGGTGCCGGGGGCGATTGAGCGGTCTCTTTGCCGTCGCTGGGGCATTGGCGTGGTGCTCTGCCGCCAGTCCGGTGGTGTGACGGAACAGCTCTGGCATCAACTCACCGCAGATCTGGGGCTGAGATTGCTGCTGTTGCGGCGTCCCTTCCCCCCCGACGGGATGGAATGCGTCGAGGATGTCAGCAGCCTGATGGACCGGCTTGAGCGTGATTGAAGCGAGTGGACTCGTGCTGGCCCTCACCACGGAAGCGAACGCTGAGCGCGCCCAGCAGCTGGCAGAGGCCTTGCTGGAGCGCCATCTCGTGGCCTGTGTGTCCATCCACCCCGTTCAGTCGTTCTATCGCTGGGAGGGGTCGCTGCAGGCGTCCCATGAGGTCCAGCTGCTGATGAAGACCTCAGCTCAGCATGTGGACGCGCTGCGCTTGGCCGTCTCCGAGCTGCACAGCTACGACACCCCCGAGTGGTTGTGCTGGCCGGTGACGGCATCACCGGCCTATGGGGCCTGGACCTTCGCTGAGCTTAGTTCAGATGCGTCTCCGCCAGCTGCTTGAGGGAGACCTGGGAGCGAGCCCCCAGTTGGGTCACGATCTGGCCGGCGCAGAGGGCTCCGAGCTCACCACAGTGCTCCAGTGACTCGCCCTGGGTGAAGCCATGCAGAAAGCCCCCGGCATAGAGGTCGCCTGCTCCTGTGGTGTCCACCAGATCTCCCAGGCCGAAGATGCCGATATCCCAGCGCTGGTCTCCACTCAGCACGACGGACCCCTGGGCACCACGGGTGATCGCAATCACTGAGCAGCAGCCGCGCACCCGCTCGAGGGCCTGGTCGAAATCGTCGGTTTCGTAGAGCGACTGAATTTCAACGTCATTGGCGAACAGCACATCGACGTGGCCATTCACCAGCTCGAGAAAACTCGCTCTGTGCCGATCCACACAGAAGCCGTCTGAGAGAGAAAGAGCCACCTTCCCGCCTGCTTCACGGCAGGCTTCGGCTGCGGCGATGAAGGCCCGTTTGGCGGCTGGACTGTCCCAGAGGTAGCCCTCCAGGTAAAGCACCTTGGCCTGTTTGACCATGGAGAGGTCGAGATCCTCGGGCTCCAGTTGGGTGGACGCCCCCAGGAAGGTGCACATGGTGCGCTCGGCATCGGGCGTGACGTAAATCAGGCAGCGCGCCGTTGTGGCTCCACTGGTGGCTGCTGGGGTCTCAAAGCGTGCCCCAACGGCCCTGATGTCATGGCTGAAAATGCTGCCGAGCTGGTCATCCCGGACGCGGCCGATGAAACCAGCGCGTCCGCCGAGCTGCGCGATGCCCACCATCGTGTTGGCGACCGATCCACCGGAGGTCTCGAGGCCCGTTCCACTGGCCTTGTAGAGAGCTTCGGCCTGTTGTTCATCGATCAGCGCCATGCCCCCTTTCTGGAGGCCGTGTTCAGCGATGAAACCGTCGTCCGTCTGCACCAGAACGTCAACGATGGCGTTGCCGATGCCAACGACATCGAGACTGCAGTCGCTGGGGAAACGGGTCTCTGATGACATCGGGGCGTGGAAAGCAGCCCCGAAGTATGAACGTCAGCGGCTCAGGCGCTCAACAGGGCTCGTTTGGGGCCATGGATCGGATCTTCGACAACGATGGTCTGATCACGGCTGGCCCCGAGGGAGACAATGGCGATCGGCACTTCCATCAGATCAGCGAGGAAGCGCAGGTAATCCATGGCTGGCTTGGGGAGATCCTCAAGGCTGCGGCATTCCTCGGTGGAGCACTGCCAGCCAGGCAGTGTTTCGAAGATGGGTTTGCACTGGGCGAAGTCATCGGCGCTGCTGGGGAAGTGCTCGATTCGCTCGCCGTTGAGTTCATAGGCCACGCAGACCTGAATTTCGTCCAGTTCGTCCAGCACATCCAGCTTGGTCACGGCCAGACAGTCCAAGCCGTTGACCTGCACGGCGTAGCGACCGATCACGCCGTCAAACCAGCCACAGCGCCTCTGGCGGCCCGTGGTGGTACCGAATTCGCCACCCCGCTCCGTGAGCTGGTCATTCAGGCTTCCGCTCAGCTCAGTGGGGAAGGGGCCTTCACCCACGCGGGTGGTGTAGGCCTTGGCAACGCCGATGACGCGGTCAATCAGGGTTGGGCCCACGCCTGCACCGATGCAGGCCCCGCCGGAAACGGGGTTGGAGGATGTGACGTAGGGGTAGGTGCCGTGGTCCAGGTCCAGCAGCGTGCCCTGGGCACCTTCGAACAGGATGTTCTTGCGATCTCGCGCTGCCTGATGAATCGTCTGAGTGCACTCCACCACGTGGGGGGCGAGGCGCTTGCCGTATTCCAGATATTCCTGGATGACGTCTTCGGCGTTCAGGGGTTCAACGCCGTAAATGGTCTGAAGAAGTTCATTCTTCTCCTGCAGTGGGCCTTCAAGGCGATCCCTCAGCCGCTGTTCGTCCAGCAGGTCGATCACACGGATGCCACTGCGCTGCGACTTGTCGGCGTAGGTGGGGCCGATTCCACGGCCTGTGGTTCCGATCCGTCGTGCTCCCCGCTGCTTCTCCATGGCCTGGTCGAGCAGGCGGTGGTAGGGCATCGTCACGTGGGCTGTGGATGCCAGGCGAAGCCCTGAAATATCAATGTCGTTGGCGATGAGCATGTCCAGCTCACCGAGCATCACCTTGGGATCCACCACCGTGCCGGATCCGATCAGACAGATCGTGTCGGGGTAGAGGATTCCAGAGGGAATCAGGTGCAGCTTGAGCACACGATCGTCAACAACGATCGTGTGGCCTGCATTCACACCACCCTGATAGCGAACCACCACATCGGCGGAACGGCTCAGGAGATCGGTGATCTTTCCTTTTCCCTCGTCACCCCACTGCGCTCCGATGACGACAACGTTGGCCAAGAACACGGCGGCCCGAAGCCGCAGATCTGCACAATCCGCGAGTATCTCAGATCTCGGGTGGCCTCGTCAAAACCGAGCTGGTTCCGGGGGGCTCAGCTGCCCCGGACCACTGATTTCTCAGCCTTGTTGAGTTCCTTGGCGATGCGGTCATGCAGCGCTTCCGGCAGTGGGCGATTGGCGTAGGAGGCGTAATGACCAGCCAGCGAATTCAACGCGGTCTGCATCGTGGTGAAGGAGCTGAGTCCGTTCACACGGGGCTGGGGCCGATAACGGGACATGTAGTCGTTGATCAGGGCCCGGGCATCGGCCTCAGCTTCGGCGTGGGTGGGATCGTCCTGAGGCAGGTCGATCACCGTCAGCAGAGTGCGGGAGACCGCCACGGTGTCCTCCACGTAGTCGCCGCTCAGACGAGCTTCAGCGTCCCCACTGCAGGCCGTCAGGAGGAGGCACAACCCGAGGCCAAGGGCTACGGCGGCCCGGCTGAGGGGGCGAAGCAGGCGTGTCAGTGCGGAGAGCATGAAACCCTTCAGTGTCTTTCGACTTTAGGGGTGGAGTGCCTTGATCAGGCAGGTCATAGCCTCAGCGTGGGGAAGCTTTTGCACACCGCGGCTGCTGCGGCACACCAGTTCAACGGTGCCTTCGCTGGCGTCGCGTCCCACCACGATCCGCCAAGGGATGCCGATCAGATCTGCGTCTTTGAACTTGACGCCGGCGCGTTCCTTGCGGTCGTCGATCAGCACATCCACCCCAGCGTTCTGAAGCTCCGAGTACAGCGCTTCCCCCAGCTGGGCCTGGGTCTCGTCCTGGATGTTGGCCACGACCACGATCGCCTCGAAGGGGGCGATGGCCGTCGGCCAGCAGATGCCGCTGTCATCGTGATGCTGCTCGACGGCAGCCTGCGCCAATCGCGAAACGCCGATGCCGTAGCAACCCATCCAGAACGGTTCGGTCTTGCCGTTCTCGTTAGTGAAACGGCTCTCCATGGCCTCAGAATATTTTCGGCCCAACTGAAAAATGTGGCCGACTTCGATGCCTCTTTTTTCCGTCAGGCGTGATTCCGGATTGTGTTGGCAGACGTCGCCGGCTCGTGCATTACGCAGATCCAGGCTGGTTGGCTTCTGACCGATGGCGGTCCAGCTGGTGTTGAAACGGTGCAGATCGGTCGTGTTGGCACCGCAGATGAAGCTGCCGAGTTCGCTCGCGGTTTCATCCGCCAGGCGCAGAAATGTTGGCTCCCAGGTCTTGGCTCCCTTCAGAACGTTATCGGAGAGGTCGGGCCCGATCGATCCAAAGGGGAGCGGATCAATCTGCTGACGGTTGTTGTCCTCTGGTGTGATCGGGCGGCAATCAAGAACACCCTTGTTGAGGGTTCGGCTGACCGCGTTCACGACCTTGGTGGGATTGAGCTCCTGGTCACCACGGAGGCTCACCAACAGCGGTTGGAGAGTCTCATCGTCCAGGGTCGCCACGAACAGCAGCACCTTCACCACCTGGCTCGGATCCCAGCCTTTGGCGTCGCAGAGGCTTTCGATGCTGCCCAAGCCAGGGGTTGGAATCGATTCCTCCGGGCCGTCGGGAAGAGGAGATGCGGCGGATGGGATCGAAACAGCCTTTTCTTGGTTGGCGGCGTATTGGCCGTCATCGCTGATCAGGATAAGGTCTTCCCCGGCATCCGCCGTCACCATGAACTCCTGGGAGGCGGCGCCGCCGATCGCGCCGCTATCGGCATCGACAGGGACGGCATCCAGGCCACAACGTTCAAAGATGCGGCGGTAGGCCTGATCCATCGCGCCATAGGTTTCGCGAAGATCCGCTTCGCTGGCATGGAAGGAGTATGCGTCCTTCATGATGAATTCGCGGCCTCGCATCAGTCCAAAGCGGGGACGGATCTCGTCGCGAAATTTGGTCTGGATTTGATAGAGGTTCACCGGGAGCTGCCGGTATGACCTCAGCAGCTCCCCTGCCAGGCTGGTGATCACCTCTTCATGGGTAGGACCAAGCCCCAGTTCTCTGCCCTGGCGGTCTTCGAGGTGGAACATGATCCCCTCGCCAGCGGTGTAGCCCTGCCAACGCCCGCTCTTCTGCCAGAGCTCAGCAGGGTGCAGCTGCGGCAGCAGTGTTTCTTGGGCGCCGGCGCGGTTCATCTCCTCGCGCACCACGGCGGTGATCTTTTGCAGCACCCTCCACATCAAGGGGAGGTAGGCGTAGATCCCTGATCCCACGCGACGGATATACCCGGCCCTGAGAAGCAACTGATGCGAGGTGATCTCCGCTTCGGCGGGAACATCCCGAAGCGTCACCAGCAGCAGGCGGGAGACGCGCATCAATCGCAACAAAATGGGATTTGGAAGTTATCACCGCTTCGGAGGCATGCCGATCGCGGAAGTGTCTGTTTTGCTGGAATTCCCCTGGGCGACCTGAGTCTCGACTGCTACCGTCCAGCTCAATCCAGCCTGTCCTAGGCCCGTCTCATGTTTCCTCGGTCAGTTGAATCTGTGGCGACAAGCGCTCAACAAGCGACCGAACTTTCCATGGATCCGGCCCATGCGTCAGCTCAAGCCGAGGCCCTGGTGGGGATCGACGACGTTCAGAAATCCCTGAACCGCTCCCGCGCTTCGGTGTATCGATACACCAACACAGACCCACGCAACCTCAACCCTCCGTTCAACCCCCGCAAGCTGAACCCGGAGTACCGCAGCGATCAGAAAGATCCGCTGATGTTCCACCCCAATGAGGTGGCGCGCTTCGCCAAAGATGTTCTCCGCATCAAAGAAGTCACTGTTGAGGTGCTGAACTCTCCATCAACGGCGACGCAGCAAATCCTGGGATCGATCCTTGAGGAGCTTCGGCTGATCCGTACCCATCTCGAGGCGAGTGGGGCATCCCCTTCTGATCTGAGCGCACGACTCGACCAGCAGGACCGGCCCGCTGCTTAATGATCGGTGCGTCCTGCTTTTTGCAGTGACAGAATGAGTTCAACAACGTTGTGATCGGAAGAGGGAGCTTTTCAAGCCCTCCGTTTTATGGCCTCAGATGTTCCCCACCCGTCTCACGACGACGCCATCGCGTCTTCTGAGGCGGATGAGCCGTTCAGTCGTCGCGCCTCGTTGACGGCCATCAAAGGACTGCTGATTGCTGTTGTCAGTTTCAGTGCTCCACTTGTGGCTGTGATCACGGACCGAACCTTCCCTTCTCCGCGACTGATCCCCACCGCCTCGGATCGGCATGGATCTCCATCAGCTTCCCCCGTCACCTTCGCCAGGCTTGCTGAATCTCATCGTTGAGATTCCGGCAGGAAGCAGAAACAAATACGAGTACTCCGCCGAAGCCGGCGTGATGGTTCTGGATCGGGTGATGCACTCCTCGGTGCGTTACCCCTTTGATTACGGCTTTATCCCCAACACGCTGGCAGAGGATGGATCTCCCCTCGACGCCATGGTGATCATGGCTGAACCCACGTTCGCTGGTTGCCTGATTAAGGCTCGCCCCATCGGCGTGTTGGACCTCCACGACAAGGATGTTTATGACGGGAAGATTCTCTGTGTCCCGGACGCAGACCCCCGTCAGGACGAGATCCGCAGCATTCGTCAGATCGCTGCCTCCCAGCTGGAGGATGTCGCGGAATTCTTCAGGACATACCGCTCTTTGCAGGGCAGCGTCGTATCGATTGATGGATGGCGCGACCTCGATGCGGTTCAGCCATTGCTTGATTCCTGCATCAATGCAGCCGATTGATCTCAGGCAAGAGCCCCTTGATCAGGCCGGATGCTTGTAAGTTGGTGCGCACTGAGATTTGCGGAACCCGTGCCCACCATCCGATTCGAGCAGGAAGGCCAGCAGGTTGGCTGCATCGAGGGCGCAAATCTGCGTAAGGCTGCACTTGATGCGGGCGTTAATCCCTACAAGAGCCTCAACAACCTCAACAACTGCAGTGGCGTTGGTCAGTGCGGCACCTGCGTGATGGAGGTGGTTGAAGGGCAAGCCAACCTGTCCCCCCGCAGCGATGTTGAAGAGGTCTATCTGGCCGATCGTCCTGCCAACTTCCGTCTGAGCTGCCGCACCACAGTGTTTGGTGATGTCACCGTTCGCACCCGCCCCGCTGAAGGTGTGGGCCGCGGCTCCAACAGCCTCGTTGGTGCGATCAAATCCCTGTTCGGCCGCTGAGCCTTGGCCGAAACCCTTCAGGTTTACAGCTACAACCGCTGCAGCACCTGTCGAAAGGCATTGGCCTGGCTCACTGAGCGAGGCATTGCCCATGAGGTGCACGACATCACCCTGACTCCACCGTCCAAAGCAATGTTGGTGGCCGCTCAACAATCCCTCGGTGACAGGAAACTGCTGTTCAACACCAGCGGCCAGAGCTATCGCGCCATGGGCGCGGCAGCAGTGAAGGCTCTGTCGGATGAAGAGGCTCTCGAGGCCTTGGCTGCTGATGGAAAGTTGATCAAACGACCATTCGTGGAGGTGAATTCCTCCACTTACCTCACCGGCTTCAAGCCTGATCTTTGGGAATCTGCACTCCAGGGCTGAAGTTCAATCCATCCAATTCGCTGATCAGGGCATCCACATCGCCTTGGTCGCGGATCTGACGGAAGCTTGAGCGTTTGATTTCTTCCAAAAGGGCGACCAGCAGATCCTGGCTGCGGCTCAGCACAGGCCCCTGTTCCAGGGTGTGGGCCAGCTCCTCCCAGAGCCGATCCAAGGCCTCGGATCCAAGCGATTCCAGAACAGGGTCCCGCTGACCGATGCGGTTACCGGCTCCCTTGGACAGGTCGAGCACGGAGGTCACCATGCTTTCTGCCAGCTGGCGGCTGAATTCCGATTCGGCGTTTTGCAGTCCAGGCAGTCGCCGCAGGGAATCCGGCACCACGTTCCGGTCCAAGCTCTGCTGCACCAGATGGCTGATCACGGCTTGCAGTTGCGGTCGCATGGCCGGGCCAATGCGGGTGAGCAGAAGGGGAAGCCACAACCGCAGCAGCTCGATCACCTCCCGCTCATCGTTCAGATCACTGCTCTGGTAGCTGCAGAGTCCGCGAACCCTCTCCGGCAGCTGTGGTGATCGAATCAGTTGCTGCAGAGCATCGACCATCCTGACGGCGATCACTTCAAACAGCTCCACAGCCAACAGGGCCACCACGCCGCGGCTGATCACGGCACGCAGCGGTTCGAGTTGCAGGAGGCCCGCTCCGCAAAGCCGTTCTGTGACCGGAACCACCCGGAGCCAGCGCGCAAACGGCAGCAGCAGGGGCAGGTCGATCCAGCGGCGTAACAGGGCATCGCGCCAGCGGATCGCTGGATAGCGCTGTTTCAGGCGCAAGGCACGCAGAAGAATGTCGAGCAGAAACAGCAGTTGAAATGGCGTGTCGATGCGCCAGCTCAAATCGCTGGGGCGCCCGTTTTCATCGATGCTTCGCCAGTAGTTGCTCTCCACCAGCGGCAGGATCTGCTGGCTCCAGAACTGACGCTCCTGGCTCCAGGGGGAGCGTTCCAGATGTTCGGGGCTCAGGAGAAGGTTGGCTGAGTCACGGGCTGATTCCAGGCCGGTGCGAGCGCGCAGTCGGTTCTTGAATTTTTCAAGGGCGCCGGCTTGGCCTGAACTGATGAAAGGATTGCTGTCCATCAGCGCTGTGGTGAGCACCACCTGGTGCTGCAGCAGATCGTTGCTTTCCGCCGTGCGCGGGCCGTTTTGCTGCAGGGCCCGATCCAGGGCTGTGAAGGCCTTGAGGTAAGCCTCGGTGTCGCGATGGGGTTCGATGCCCTTGAGGGGATCCAGCCACGGAGTGATGTCCGGCAGCCAGGGCAGGGGAACCACCAGGGGAAGCGATGGCACCGGATAAAGATTGCGTTGCAGCCAGAAGTTGCGCAGGGGGATGTAGGTGAGGTCGATGGCGACCCAGGTGAGATTGACTGCGGCAATGACAGCAATGGCCTGGTCCCACCGGCGCCAGCTGAACAGGCCGTGTTGGGGCTTGAGGGCTTGCCAGCGTGGACGGATCATGGGGCCTGCAGGCTCCCCCTATCGTGGGTCGAAAGATTGAGCCTGCCCACATTGAACGCGGAGAGAGAACCTTCCGATGTGAAGGGCAGAGTGAGCGCGATCTGGGAGTTCTGGGCCCCTTTTCTGTTCACGGTTTCGCTGTATCTCCTGCTCCGGCAGTTCGCCTTTGAAGCCCGCTACATCCCTTCGGGATCAATGTTGCCGGGTCTTCAGGTGGGCGACAAGTTGATCGTCGAGAAGCTGTCATACCGCTCCCGACCTCCTCAGCGGGGGGAGATCGTTGTGTTCAATTCCCCCAGTGCCTTTGATCCCGTCTGGAAATTGGAGGGGGGGCAACCCAATCCACTGAAGTGCGGCTTCGTCACCTTCCCGGGCATCAGCTGGGTTGTGGATCGTGTGCTGTTGCAGCGTTATCCCGAATGTGAGGCCTGGATCAAACGGGTGGTGGGTGTTCCTGGTGATGTCGTGGAGGTGAACAGCCGTGGTGCCGTAAGCATCAACGGCACGGCCTTCAACGAGCCTTACGTCACCAATTTCTGCTCCGATCGCGACGGAATGATTGGCTGCAAAGGCCTCTATGCCGTGGTCCCTGAAGGCAATGTTGTTGTCTTGGGCGACAACCGCCGCAACAGCCAGGACGCCCGTCGTTGGCCAGGCGGCCCGTTTTTGCCAGACGATCGGATCATTGGCCGTGCCGTCTTCCGCTTTTGGCCCCCTTCGCGCATCGGTTCGCTCAGCAATTGAGGCCACAGGCCACAACGCGTCCCTGAAGCTCGCGGCCTAGCCAGGGAATGTTGGCGGCACGCGGTGCGCCGGGGGTGTTGCTGCTGATGGTCCAGCGTTGATCGGGATCGAACAGCAGCCAGCGCCGGCTGCCCTGCTCAAGCTGTTCAGGGGGCTGGTCGATCAGAGCCGAAGGCCCAAAGCTGAGGGCCTGCCAAAGATCTTCCGCGGTCCAGCGGCCCGGCCGCACCAGGGCATTCCACAGCGCAGCAAGCACCACATGGTGTCCGCTGAGGCCTGCGGGGCGCTGATCGCCCGGCAACAGCATGTCCTCAGCATCCAGAGGAACAGCATGTACAGCCACGGCAGTGATCGTTCGCTGCTGAACGGCCTGGATCAACTGCTCGCGATCGTCCGGACCACCGAGGGAGGGGCAGACGCGCCAGCCCGGATCGCTGCTGGCCAGCATGCTGCGGTCGGTCAGAAGATGCCACCAGCTCACGCTGCTCAGGGGCGGGAACTCGCAGCCTGAAAGCTGCTGCACCGCTGCTGCTGTGGAGAGCTTCATCAGCCGCAGCTGTCGTTCCGGATGGCGTTGATGCAGCAGCAGCAACTGGCTGAGGGGAACGGTCTCACTGGTGATTGGATCCGCTAGCCACCCGGCCCGCAGCGTCTCCACGCCTTCCCGCACCAGGCCCTCCCCCTGCAGCGTGGGATCCCGGGGTGCCACGAGCACTGGGCATCCCCCCATTTCTCCGAGCAGCAGTCCCCGTTCCAGCAACGGGGTTGGAACCATGGCGTCATCGTCCGCCAGTCCGATGGCACCGTGTTCGAGAAGATCGCCGTGGGGGGCGAGTTCATCCGCCTTGCCACCGCGGCTGAAGCCTCCCCAAAGGTGCAGACGAACCGTTGCTGTTTGATCCTGCTCGAGGCTGAATCCCTGGAGCCGCTCCGGACAATCGCGCCAGCTGCTGCTGCGGGGAAGCAGGCCAATCTGGCCATAGCCACCTGCGGCGGCACAGTGGCGCAGGCTTACGGCTGTTTCTTGATCCCCACTGAAAGGGGTCTCAAGGATGGAATGGGGATCCACCAGGCAGGGGGCGACCAGTTGATCCGGTGCTGGGCTGGCCTTGATGCCCAGCCCCAGGGCCTGCTGCCGGGCCTCGTCGTCAAAGCCGACGAGAACCCCCTGGTTGATCAGGACTGCACCGAGCTGCACCGAATGTCCGGGGCCACGCAGGACGCGCACCGGATCCAGCAGCAAGGTGTCGTTCATGACGTCAGAGAGCGCCTGCTGCCGTGCGGTCAATCACGCTTCCGAAGTGGGAGGTGAGGTTGAGGCAGGTCACCACTGCAGGCTGGCCTGGATCGGCGGCAATGTCGACCACCGTGACACCACCGTTGCCTTGTTTGACGGCCCAGATGTCGGCTGGGGTCAGCCCCAACAGGTCGCAGAGGATCGTCTTGTTGACGGCGTCGTGGGCCACCACCAGCACCGTTTCCTCAGGCTTCAGCTCGCCAGCGATCTCCCCCCAGCTCCGGACGGAACGGGCCCACACGTCCTGAATGGTTTCTCCTTCAGGCATCTGCACGGTTTCCGGAGCCCGTTTCCAGGTGTCCAGCAGCTCCGACCAGTCCTCTCGGATTTCGGATTCGAGCTTGCCCTCCCAGACTCCGTGTCCGATCTCCACCAGTCCGTCAATCTGGGTCAGGGGCACATCGGGATGGGCCTCGAGAATGATCTGGGCCGTTTCGGTTGGACGCGACAGCGTGCTGCTCCAGGCCCGATCGATGGGAATGTCTTTGAGGAAATCGCGGGCGGCCGCGGCTTGACGGCGACCGTTCTCATTCAGCGGAATATCGATCTGCCCTTGGAAGCGCCCGGCTTTGTTCCAGTCGGTTTCGCCGTGTCGCACCAAAATCAGCCTGGCGTTTTTGCCCTTCTCCGGCAGCGGTTGCAGGTGTGTGGTGCTGTTCAGGCATTCGATCTGCACCTGGGGGCCGTTGTCTCCTGGCCGGATGTTGAAGACCGAAAGGGAGGTGTTGTCGACGCGGAGACGCCGGAAGCCGTGGTCGGGTTCCCCCAGCAACACCAGCATCAGGCAGCGCAGGATGGCGTTGTGGGCCACCACCAGCACCGTGTCGTTGCCGGTAGCGGGATGGCGCTCCAACAGCGTGCTAATGAAGCCCCGCGCCTGTTCCATCAGCTCAGGCAGTGGCTTGTAGCTCGAACCATCACGACGCTGGAGCTCCAGCTCCATGGGCCGCTGCTTCCAGATCTTGTAGGCCGCCGTTGAGCCTTGCATCAGCTCGTCGATGGTCTGGCCGGACCAGGGCTCAAGATCCACTTCCAGCAGTCCGTCATCAAAGGCCGGATCTGGGGCCTGGCCGCCTTGGGTCTCCAGCAGGCTCGCCGTCGTCGCAGCCGCCCGCTGCAGGGGGGAGCTATAGACGGCCTGGATGCTTACGTCCTGAAGCGAGCGGCCCAGGGCTCGGGCCTGCTCATGCCCTTCCTCGCTGAGGTTCGAGAGATCATCGCGGCCCTGGATCCGCCGTTCCTTGTTGAAACTGCTGAGACCGTGGCGGACCAGAAGAAGACGGAGGGGCACGGTTCAGCGTCAGGGCGCGGCCATCGTATGGAAGCGGCCTTTCGGGGGGACAATCGTGGGCAGTTGAAGCCCGCTGGTGCCCAGTTCCCCACAACAGGTTTCCCCTCGCTGGAAGGGACTTCTGGCGGCCTTGTCCCTCGCTTTGGCCGGTTTCATCTGGTTGTCGGGCTTGATGGACAGCCTCTCGCGACCTTCGGTGGCACCAGCCCTGAGCCTTCAGCAGCAGGAGCTGACGCTTCTTGCTGAACCAGCGGTGCCGCCTCCGTTGCGGGACGCTCTCCTGGGGGAGTCGCCGCGGGATGCGCTGCTCAAGGCCATGGAGGGCATCAGCCCAAAGGAGCGCAATGAGCGGCAGCAACAGATGCTTCTGCTGTTGCAGGGCCAAGGTTCCGCATCCGCGGAGCTCGATCGTCAAGACAACGACCCATTGCTCCAGCAGCTGCATTGCGAAGCGGGCGCCTCTGATCCGACGCTCTGCATCGATGCTGCAGCCGCGGGGCAAGCGGCGTTCCGTTTGGCCGTCAGCACGGTGCTGCCCCTGGTGACGGCCCTGCTCGGTGGACTGTTGCTGCTTGGTCAGGCCTGGCGTCTGCTGCGAGGTCGGCTGATGGCCTGGCCCGATGTTCAGGGGCCGGAGCTGACCCTGGTTGATATGGCCCTGCTGGTGGCCGGTGGCTTTGTGGTGATCAGTGCCGTTGGCGTTCCGCTGGTGGCGTTTCCGTTGGTGGGTGCACTGACGGCGGGGCTGGGCAGCCCTCGTCGTGAAGCCCTGAGTGTGGTGATCAACTACGGCGTGATGGCCCTGCCGAGCCTGCTGATCCTGTGGCGGCAACTGCGTTCTTTGCCCGGGGAGAGGGCACCGCTGGGGGGGTGGATGCAGTGGCGCGTGCGTCCGCTGCTTTCAGCTATGCGGGATGCCCTGGCGGGCTGGTTGATGGTGACGCCGGTGGTGATGCTCACGGGGTGGTTGCTCGTGCGCCTGGTCGGTGATCCCGGGGGCAGCAATCCGCTGTTGGAGTTGGTGCTCGGCAGCCGTGATCCGCTTGCCCTGGCCTTGCTTGCGCTCACTGCGGTTGTGCTGGCCCCGCTGTTTGAGGAGACGATTTTCCGCGGTGCCTTGCTGCCGGTGTTGGCGATGCGACTCGGTCCCCTCCCGGGGGTCCTGCTCAGTGGCCTGTTGTTTGCCATGGCCCACATCAGTGTTGGCGAGTTGGCGCCGCTCACGGTGTTGGGGGTTGGGCTTGGTTTGGTGCGGCTGCGCAGCGGACGCCTGTGGCCCTCGGTGCTGATGCATGGGCTCTGGAACGCCGTGACGTTCCTGAACCTGCTGCTGCTCTGAACCTTGCCCCGCCTTTCTGCAGGTGGTTCACTGGCCTATTCGCCTGTGATCCCGGTGGTTGCCGCTCCGGAACAGCGTGCATCGACCACAGCTTTCGAGCTGATTCAAGGGTCACTGTCCTCCGGACGCATTGCACGACGCTCGCCTCTTCTTGGGGGGCTCCATCGCCTGATGGACGGCACGCTGCTGGGGTTGATTGCGGCGGTTGCCGTTCTGGCAGGTCTCACGCTGCACTGGCAGCATCGCTGGACTGTGTCCTTCCGCCTGCTGGAGGCAACCCGAACCCAGGCGCACCGGTTGACGGAATCAACCGCTGTGATGGAGCAGCACCTGTTGCTGCGTTCTCAGCAGCCCAACCGTCTGGTGCCAACGCAGGTGGCCAATCTGGTGCATCTTGATCGCCCTGATCTGGGCGCGTTGCAAGCGTCCGCCTCCTCGTCCATGGCATCGCTCCAGGCCCTGGGGAATCAGCCCATCCGGGCGGGGTACTGATGACGCGGGCGTCGGGGCGTCGACCCATCCGTTCGCGCCGCTCCCGCGCGCGGGTCGTTCCCCTGACCCAGCTTCCCCCCAAGCGACTCTGGATCATCTTCTGGATGTTGGCGGCAGGCTTGCTGGGGCTGGTGGGTCGTATGGCCTGGCTGCAGTTGGTGCAAGCCCCCGACCTGGAGCAGCGTGCCCGTCAGCTGCAAACCCAGCGCACCCAACCCTTGGGGCAACGCCGTCCGATCGTCGATCGCACCGGCCGTTTGGTCGCGATGGATGAAAAGCGGTTCCGGCTCTGGGCCCATCCCCGCTACTTCAACATGCCGGGAGATGCCCCCAACCTTGTCCGCCCTGCCGAAGATGTGGCGGCGGTGTTGGCCGATCCCTTGGCTCGTCCTGCGCCTGCGCTGCTGAGGGCCATGGGAACCCAGGCCTCGGGGATCAAATTGGCTGAGGAGCTGGATCCGGAAACGGCCGATCGCATCCGGGCCCTTGGAATCAGCGGCCTTGATCTGGAGGCCTATCCCCAGCGGGTGTACCCCCAGGCGTCGTTGTTCGCCAACGTTGTAGGTTTTCTCAATGCTGAGCGGCAACCTCAAGCGGGTCTTGAGCAGAGCCGTAATGGGGATCTGGCTCGCCATGAGCAGACCCGATACCTCCGCCGGGGTGCTGATGGCACGCCGCTGCCGGCCAACCTCGCCCCGGGAGCCTTCTATGGCGATGATTTGCGCCTGCAGCTGACGCTGGATTCCAGGCTCCAGCAGGTGGCCCTCAAAGCTCTTGCGGAGCAGGTTGCCAAGTGGAAAGCCCAGAAGGGCGCCGCAATCGTGATGGATGCCACCAACGGTGAGTTGTTGGTGCTGGCATCGACACCCACCTATGACCCCAACCGCTACTGGGACTTCCCCACGGGGCGGTTTCGTGAATGGTCCGTTCAGGATCTCTATGAACCAGGCTCAACGTTCAAGCCGATCAACCTGGCCCTAGCCCTTCAGGACGGTGCCATTCAGGCGACGGATCGGGTGAATGATGTGGGCAAGCTGATGGTCGGTGGTTGGCCGATCAACAACCACGACAAAAAAGCCCATGGTTTGGTGGATTTCGCCACCGTGCTGCAGGTGTCAAGCAACGTCGGCATGGTCCAAGCCATGCGCCGTCTCGACGACGACGCCTACTGGAACTGGATGGAGCGTCTTGGCATCAATCAGCGTCCTGACACCGACCTCCCTGGAGCGGTGGCTGGTCAGCTCAAGAGCAAGAAGCAGTTCACCAGTCAGCCGATCGAGCCGGCGACGACGGCCTTTGGTCAGGGGTTTTCGCTCACACCGCTCAAGCTGGTGCAGCTGCACGGGATGCTGGCCAACGGTGGCAAGTTGATCAGTCCCCACATCACCCGTGGCTTTCGCTCGGGTGATGCCCTTGCTCCGGCGGCGGCACCCAGTGGTCAGCAGTTGCTGAACCCGGAGGTCACGCGCACGGTGCTCAAGTGGATGGAATCTGTGGTGGATCAGGGCAGTGGCAAGGGTGTGAAAACACCCGGCTACCGAATTGGTGGAAAAACAGGAACGGCACAGAAAGCTCTCAATGGGATCTATCTCCCAGGAGCCAAGATCTGCAGCTTTGTGGCGACCTTGCCGATTGAGGATCCCCGTTATGTGGTGTTTGTGGTGGTGGATGAGCCCCAAGGCGAACACGCCTATGGCTCCACCGTGGCCGTTCCTGTCGCCAAACAGATCATTGATGCCTTGCTGGTTGTGGAGCGCATCGCCCCCTCAAAACCTGCTGAATTGAACAAGCTTTTGAACAGCTGACGCATCAAAAAGCCCGGCTACGTTACGGGTATTGAGCCGTCGTACATCATGGCCAGCCTGCTCGATCAGCTTTCACAAATGACTGTGGTCGTTGCCGACACGGGTGATTTGGAGGCGATCCGCAAGTTCACCCCTCGGGATGCCACCACCAACCCGTCGCTGATCTTGGCTGCTGCACAGATTCCGGCCTATCAGAGCCTGATTGATGAGGCTTTGCGCTCATCACGAAAGTTGATGGGCAGCGATGCAGCGGTGGAAGACGTGGTGCGCGAAGCGCTCGATGAGATCAGTGTGATCTTCGGCAAGGAGATCCTGAAGATTGTTCCCCGTCGTGTGTCAACGGAGGTGGATGCTCGCCTGAGTTTTGACACCGACGCCACGATTGAAAAAGGGCGCAAGCTGATTCGTCTGTACAACGATGCCGGCATCAGCAACGATCGGGTTCTGATCAAAATTGCTTCCACCTGGGAAGGCATCAAAGCTGCCGAGGTGCTGGAGAAAGAGGGGATTCACTGCAACCTCACGCTCCTGTTTGGTTTCGGTCAGGCCGTTGCCTGTGCAGAAGCCGGCGTCACTCTGATCTCCCCCTTCGTGGGGCGCATCCTGGATTGGTACAAGGCTGAAACCGGGCGCGACTCTTACCCCGGACCTGAGGATCCGGGTGTGATTTCGGTGACCAAGATCTTCAACTACTACAAGACCCACGGCTACGGCACGGAGGTGATGGGGGCGAGCTTCCGCAACATCGATGAGATCACGGAGTTGGCCGGTTGTGATCTGCTCACGATTTCACCGAAGTTGTTGGATCAGCTCCGTGAGACTGATGCTGTGCTGACCCAGAAATTGGATGCCACCCATCCCACCGATGGCGAAGCCAAGATCCACGTCGATCGCGCCACCTTTGATGCACTGATGCAGGACGATCGGATGGCCAGCGACAAACTCACCGAGGGCATTAAAGGCTTCAGCAAGGCCATTGAAACGCTGGAGCATCAACTGGCCCATCGTCTGGCTGAACTGGAGGGTGGATCCGCCTTTCGCCACGCCGTTTCCGAGATTTTCATGCTCAACGACATGAATGGTGATGGCTCGATCACCCGTGACGAATGGCTCGGAAGTGATGCCATCTTTGATGCCCTCGATCAGGACCACGACGGTCTGATCTCACAGGAGGACGTTCGCCAAGGCTTTGGCGCAGCTCTGACGCTGACCTCTGTCTGAGTCGCGCTGGTTCCATGCATGCCCTCGACACCATGCGTGCATTGGCCAGCAAGGCCGAAGTGATTCATCTCAATCAGGGTGACGCTCTGTTTCGTACCGGCGAAATCGGCACCTGCATGTATGGCTTGCTGGAGGGATCGGTGCGGCTCACCTGGATCGATTCAGCAGGTCATGAGGGACATGAAGACATCCCTGTGGGTCATGTGTTCGGCGCGGGGGCCTTGGTGATGGAAGACCATCAGCGTCTGAGCACCGCCACGGCCACCAGTGATTGCCGTTTGATTGCCATGAACCGCGACAAGTTCCTGTTTGCGGTTCAGGAGACGCCGATGTTCGCAGTGCAACTCCTTGCATCGATTGATGCCCGTTTGCGGGACATCAAATTGGCCGATGGATGATCGCGGGCGGGTCGATGCGGCGAAAGGGCGAGAACGTTATTGATTCGGCTCCGCAGCCGACCGGTAGGCGGCGGGCACGAGCACCAGAAACAGCAGCCACCAGACCAGTACGCCCAGGCTCAGGAGAAGGCTGATCCAGAGGCGGTGCAGCAGCGCCCAGGACCCGCCGACCATCAGCATTCCCGTAGAGATGATCGACCAGGGCTGGCACCACAAGGGTTTCAGCGACCAGAAGGCTGGCTGCTCCGGCTGTTCAGCGGAGGGCGTCGAGTTCACCGGCGGCTTGCATGGCGGCGAGATCGTCGTAGCCACCAATCACTGATCCGTCGATGAACACCTGGGGGAAGGTGGTCATCCCACTGCGCTGCTGCACGGCCTGGAAGGCTGCGTCGTCGTTGACGGTGGTGACGTTGTGGGGCAGATCCAGGGTTCTCAGGATGCGCAGGGCGCGGCTGCACCAGGGGCATCCCGGCAGCACGGCGATCTCGATCCTTGGAGCTGCTGCTGCTGCTGCCGTCTGACGCGCTGGGCGGCTTTCGCGTTGCTCCAGCACGCCAATCAGCAGATCAACGCCCTTCTGCACGATCGTGCCGGGCTCCAGGTGGCCTCCCCACACCTGACAGGCCCCATCCGAGAGGCTCAGGTGCAGGTGCACGCCCTCGGGGGAAAAAGTTCCATTGAGCGTGATTACCTCAAGATCGCCCTCCAGCACGGTGGGCTCCGCCTGGCCGGGGCACTGGAATGACGCCTTGGTCAGATTGCCGACCACGCCGAGAACAAATCCGCTGATGCCGTCCCGCTGGGCCAGTTCTTCGAGGCTGAGGCGCAGATCACTGCCGGGAGCAAGCTTCAGCGGCAGGGGGTGCATGGCGCCTCAAAAATTGTGTCCAAGATTACGCAATCTTGTCCAGCACGATATCGTTTATTTGATGTGATCATATTTTCACGAAATCGTGTCTCTCCTTCAGGATCTGGTTCAGGAGTTGCAGCAGCGGATTGAAGGTCAGGTCGCGGCTCCCAGCACGGCTGCGGTGGCGGATGCGGCTGGTTCCGAGCGCATCAACGTCACCCTGCCCCGCGGGGTGATGGATGACCTCAAGCGTCATGCCCTCGCTGAAGGGCGCAGTTGCGGCAATCTGGCCGCCTATCTGTTGGAAGAGGCCCTGCGTCGTCATCGCCCGCTGGGCTGAGTGGGCTGAGGTTTCCGTTTCAATCCAGCAGCCGGTTGGCAATGGCTGCAACCTTCCCCTGCCGTTGCAGTTTGAGGATGGAGACGTCCATGGGCGTGCGCAGGGGGCTGCCCGGTTTGATCACGAAGCCGTAGGTCTCTTCCGACAGGGTGAAGGGGGCGAGGCGCAGGGCGAGATCGGGATTGTTTTTGAGGTGGTAACGAATGGCCGGTCGATCAAAGATCAAGGCATCAGCCTTCTGATCCACCAAAAGTTGAACGGCGCTCCTGAGGTTGGTGGCTCTAACGATCCGCATGTCGCCGCGTTGGGCCAGCTCCATGCCACTGGTGCCCTCCACCACAGCAACCCGACGCCCGTTCAGTTGTGCAGGAGCGCTGATGCCTGATTCGGTGGCACCGGAGAGGAACAGGGTGAACGCCGAGGCGAGGCTGGCGGTGAGGGACGACACCGCGATCAGGGAGATCACCATCCAGGCACCGGTGATGCCCCGGCCGTTTCGTGTGATCGGCGCTTTGTCGCCGTAGCCCACCGTGGTCAAGGTCACCAGGGCGAACCACATGCCGCTGCTGATGCCCGGTAGCCAGTCCCGCGGAAATTGCTCACTATTGCGGTTGCGTTCCGCCAGCCAGATCAGGCTGCCTACCACCAGCAGAACGCTGATCAGCACCAGTACCGAGGAGATCACCGCCCAGCCGAAGAACACCTGCACGCGGCTCAGGATCGAGGGCGGGCGCATCGGCAGCAACACCCCGGATTTGCCCAGGTAGTAGGGCTGGGTGAAGTCAATGCCCGGCATGGCCAGGCGGCGTGAGGTGATGCTGATCGGGCCCACGAGCACGTCGATCTCACCGTCATCCACCGCCTCAATCCCGGCTTTGGGGGATGGCTGCTCCACCAGCTCGTAGCTGAGGTTGTTGTCTTCGGCGACGCGGCGCCAGATGTTGAGGCTGATGCCGCTGAGCTGATCGCCTTTCTTGATCACGAAGGGGGGCGATCCACTGATCCCCACCTTCAGTTGATTGGCCTGCAGGGGCAGTGCGTTGCCGAAGCAGGCCAGCGCGAGAACGACGGACCAGCGCCGGACGCCTCGCATCAGCGCTGTTCCAGACGACGCACGATCACGGCCATTGCCGCCAGGGAACCCGCCAGCGCGATCAGCAGGGCAATGGTCATGGAAGGGTCAGGTCAACGATGGTGCGCTCAGGTTGGCATCCCTCGCCCTAAGCAGCCAGTCGGCCACTTCCATCCTCAGGGCGTAGGCACATTCGAAACAGCCTTCCTCTTCCAGCAGGCTTAAGCGTTGTTCGAGCGTGCACAGGGTTGAACTCGCAACCTGGTGGAGGCCATTGCTCCGCGCCACAATGAGTCTTCTGGAGGCCCCTGAAGCTTGCGGCACAACGTCTGCCACCCAATGCAGCCAGCGCTACAGATCTGCGATCTGCACCGTTCATGAGCGCATTGGAGTGGTCCTGGGGCGACAGCCCACTCACGTTCCTGCCCCAGCGGGCCCTGTGGCGGGCTGAGGGGCGTGAGCTGTTTGTTGCCGACCTGCATCTCGGCAAGGCCGAGGTGTTCCAGGCCCACGGCATCCCCATGCCCAGCGATGGGGATCAAGGCACCCTGAATCCGCTGCTGGAGCTTTGCCATGCCTGGTCACCGCAGCGCTTGTTCGTGCTGGGCGATCTCGTGCATGCCCGGATCGGCATCACCGCTCCCCTTCGCGAAACCCTGCTGGCGCTGCCCGATCTCTGTGGTTGTCCGGTAGTGCTGATCGGTGGCAACCATGACCAGGACAGCTGGATTGAGGGCTTACCCCAACAGCCTTCTCAACGTCTGGGCCATCTCTGGTTGAGCCACATGCCCGAACGGGTGCCGGAGCCGGGGTTGTTGAACGTGTGTGGTCACCTGCACCCCACCACCCGGATTCGCAGCCGTTCCGATCAGTTGCGTTTGCCCTGCTTCGCCTTTGATCCGGAGGGCCCGCGTCTGGTGATTCCTTCGTTCGGGCAGTTGACGGGAGGCCATGACTGCGGCGAGCGTTACCAGCAATGGCTGGTGGCCGAAGGCTCCATCGTTCCTTGGTTCGACCCAACCACCAACAACCGAGAGCGAAGGGTCGCGTGACTCAGCCTGTTGCGCCGCGACCCAGACCCCGACCCAAGCGGAGGATCCGTCTGCGCAAACGCTGGCTGTTGCTGGCGATGCCGTTTGTGGTGTTCGGCGGCCTCATCGCCTTGGCGCCTGTGGCTCCCGAGCGCTCCGAGCTGCAGGATCAAGCTGTTCGTTCGGCCCAGCGGCGCGGCCGGGATGCCAAGCCGTTCCGCTACATCCCCGACGATGAGGTCTACGCGTTGGATCTCGATCCACGGCGGGTGCGCTTCGGGCTGCTGGAGGGTTGGGATCGCGAGCAGGACGCCTACCAGGACAGCGCTGCCCTGGCCTACGTGTCCGGCCCGATGTACGAGCGCCATGTGGACGACGATGGCCGCGAGATCACGGTTCCCCTGGGGGATCTGAAATTCGGCAAGCAGGTTTGGCGCGGTCGTAACCGCTCGGCTTCACGCCAACGGGCCTTCGTCGGTATCCGCCACGACGGCAGCATTGATTTCGGCTACGGGGAGCTGACCGATGAGCGCAGCCGCACCTACGACACCTTCATCGGCGGCCTGCATAGCCTTTACAACGACATCGAGGCTCCGCCGGAGAGTTACAAGGGGGCCTACAGCATCAGCATGGGCCAGCGCATCCGTTACTACCTGCCGCGGATCCGCATGGTGATGGGCCTGCGTCAGAACGGCCAGATGGAGGTGCTGATGAGCCGTGATGGCCTCACCCTCGAGCAGACCAAAGACCTCTCCCGTCGCCGGGGCTATCTGGCGGCTTATATGCCCGACCATGCCTCGAAGAGTCGTTTGATCATCCCTGGGGTGAAGGGCTTCACCGAAGAAGACGCCAACTGGATCAGCGGCGGTGCCACCAGCTTTGTGCATGTGCCCTACCTGCTGCGGTTGAGCCCCCGCCAGATCCCCCTGCAAGGCAATCTGATCGCGGCGCTGACGCCCAAGCTGGCGCTGGATGAGGGTTGTGATGGCCCGCTCGACTGTGTGTCGTCTTTCGGCAATCACCTCGCTGATCGCGCTCTGGCGGGCTTGAACCGGGTGATGGAACAGGGCGTGGAACCTCTGGCCCGGATGATCTGGGGGCCCGCTGACAACCTCACCAGGCCGGGTTTGCCCGCGGATGCCGACGATCGCAGCGTCGATCTGGACCGTGCGCCCCTGAGGGAACCCCCGATCACGGCGGATCCTTTGGTGTTGCGCGAGCCGCCCGCTGTGATCCGGGAGCCGGAGCCGGCTGAACTCGGTTCCGATGAAAGCTCAGATGCCAGCTCCGATGACAGCTGGACAGAGCCGCAGCTGTTTGTGCCGTTGCCCCCCGATCTGCCGCCGCCGATTGTGCTCGATGAGCCGATGCTCAACCCCGCAGAGGTTCTGCTGGATGAGCCAGCCCCATCGGTGATGCCGCCGCCAGCTTTGCCGCCCCTGCCGCCGGTGCTCGTGCCGCCCGTTCAGGATTGAGCTTTGGACATCGTTTGGTCCTGGTGGTCGATCCCCAGCACGCAACGTCGGGTTTTGGTGGCCCATCTCGCTCAGCCCCCGTCGCGCGCTGAGCAGCGTGCCTTGAGCGACAGCCTCACCTGCCGGCTGTTCGCCGATGCAGGCCAGATGGTTGTTGCGGATGACATCGGCCGCACGATCTACGGCAGGCCGCAGCTGCGCGATTCCCCGCTGCACCACAGCATTTCCAACACCGGATCCCTCAGCATCGGCGTGGTGGGGCCAGATCCGATTGGCATTGATGTGGAAGCTCTGGACCGGCCGTTGCGTGTGGCATCTGACCTGCTAACGCGGCGCATGTTTGCCTCGGCCGCTGAAGCGACGGACTGCCTGAGCAATTGGACGCTGATTCAGGCCTGGACGGCGAAGGAGGCTGTGTTGAAGGCAGCGGGTTTGGGGCTTGGCGGCGGACTGGCGAATGTGACCATCGCTTCGGACGGGGCCGCGGCATGGCTGCATGGTTCGCGTTATTCCCTCCGCCTCTGGACCCAGGAGGGCTTCAGCGTTGCGGTCGCTGAGGGCATCCGTTGCTAGAGGAAGGGATGGAGCATCGAGCAACAGCGTGAGATCTCTTTTGCAGCAACGTCTCGCCAAGGCCAACAACTTTCAAAAGGCGTTGATCACGTCTCTGCTCGCCTGGGTGGCCCTGGGGGTGTGGAGCTATCTGATCGTCGTGCCGATCCTTGCGGCTGTGGCGTTCCTCTGGCTCGGGGTAACGGGCTGGCTGGTGTGGCGGATCTGGCGCAAACCCCTGGGCTGATCCAGGGAGTTGCGGTTCAGCAACTTAGAATTCCGGCTGGTTTTGGTTCGCGTTCGGTGGAATTCACGGTGGTGATTCTGAGTGAGCAGGTTGGCTCCTACCCAAAAATCAACTGGACGGAATGGAAAGATCGCAACCGCAAGCAGATGAAAAGTCAGGGTGATGTGTGGTCGATGGCAACACTGTCTGGAGCAACAATCTGGGATTGTTTGGACGACAACAAGATCGACCGGCTCCATCTTGTGCAGTGGAAACCTGCTGAAGACACAATGTATCAAGTGAGCCTGCCGCGCCGCTGAGATTGAACTAATAATCAACACTTCTTTGATATCAATTCAGTAGCAAAAAAAGCACCTGTTCGATTCGAGAAGGTGCTTTTTGATTGATGCTGAGGTTCAGTCTTTTCTCTTTAGAGCAGGAAGAGGAAGATCACCGTGAACATGGAACCCAGCAGGAAGATCGAGTCCTCCTTGCGGTTGATATCGAAGGGCTCGTGGGGCTCTGGGATCATGGGAAGAGCAGTCGAAGCCGTCAAGCTAAAGGACTCGGCTGTCCCTCGGCGGTCTGATCCTTTTTTAATCACGTCAATCCGTGAGCCGGGCTCCATTCCATTGCGCACTCGATAACACCTCTTGGAGTTGATCCACTGCAAGCTGTTTTGCATCATTCCAGTCGTGGTCTGAGAGTCCGATCAGGTATTCGTGCTGAATGCCTGAGCCTCTTTGCCTTGATGTGATGATCGAAACGTCGTCGTAGGTGATGGGGAATGGGTTGCCGGCTGGTGCTCCAAGGACGGCCTCTGAGGCGAACAAGAGAAAATCAAAAATCACGGGATTGAAATATTCTTCGCTTTCATTCAGGTCACCGCAAGCCAGCATTTGTTCTCTGGTTTGTGGTGTGTAGGTCACAAAGGAAAAGCAGCAGGGATCACCGGTGGCTTGCAGGTAGAGCCCTTTGAACCGATGGTTGCTCATCAATCAGCCTGCCGCCAAATGGAAGAGTTGGGATCCCAGACGGGTTTGGCGTAGGTGCCCTTCAGTTGACGTTGAGGCTGATCGATGCCCAGTTGGCTATGGCATTGGCTTGCAAACTCAATCGAGTTTTTGTGGAATTCCTTCCAGGGCACCAAGGTTTTGCCATTCCAAATCGGCGGTAAACCTGTTTCTTTGAGCAGCTGATCAAAGGCGTCAAAGTGCGCCTGGAGTTGCTCGTCCGTGAGCACCGCCTCTGGCCGCGGCACCCTTATCGCCTGTTTGAAGGGTGCGCTCTCCATGCAAGCTTCAAATCTTTGGGTGAGTTCCGCTTGATGGCTCAAGGCTTTCTCTTGGACCACTCCAAAGACAACGAGGCCAATCAGCAAGAAACTGATCCCGATAATTGCGCTGAGATGACCAGCCGGCTCTCTGGTGTTGTCCATTGGCTCGCTCCCCCCAGCAAAGCCTAAGAAGGCATTTCTTCTCCGCGGCCCACCACCGACGGGTTCACCCGAACAGACTGGAGCCCCTTGTTTTGCCTGCGGATGCGAGTGCTGCTCACGGCTCTCCTCTCACTCGCGTCTTGTGCGCTGGTGTTGGCGACTGGGGTGAAGAGCACCGAGGGTTTCACGACCCACGTCGGGTCGCGGCTGCCGCCAGCAGAGCTGGGTTGCGTCCAGTCAGGGCACGTTCAAACCGATGAGGGGCGCCGGCTCATGATTTTCAAGTGTCCGATTTGATCAGCCGTTGGCCGGCTTTGTCAGCTTGTAGAGGTTCAAGGCGAAGAGGGCCATGCCGAAGCTGCCGAAGGCGATGAGCAGGTCTTGGGTGGTGAAGGCCACGGCTCTCGTTACAAAACTTTGTTGACTAATGTAACGGAGGCGCAGGGATGCGTCGTCAAGTCGTTTCGAGGGGGCTGTGGGCGGTCCTCTTTTTTATGACCTACCCCTTTGATGCCATTAAGACAGATCTTGAAAAAGCCTTCCGGCTTCCCGATGCTCCACCGCTTGAGCATCCTCAGAAACAAGACGTTGCCGAGTTGAGCGAGTCAGAACGGTCGACGGTTCTGTTTGAGCACCCTGGCGTCTGAGGCGTCCATACTTTTGGCCCAGCAGGGGATCGACCCATGGCGGTGCTTGGGCGTCAGGCCATTCTTCAAGCGGTTGACGAGGGCCTGATTGCGATCACGCCATTCAATGCCGACCATGTTGGGCCTGCATCGGTGGATCTCACCCTCGGCTCCACGTTTCGGGTGTTCCGCAAGGTGCATGAGGTGATCGAGGTTCGCGATCACACCGACTACCGCGAATGCACCGACAAGTTGGAAGTCCCTGAGGGAGGCCACATCCTGATCATGCCGGGGGAGACCGTTCTGGGAATTACCCGCGAACGGATCAGACTTGGCTCAGGCCTTTGCGGTTGGCTTGAGGGCCGCAGTCGCTTTGCTCGCCTGGGGCTGATGGTGCACATCAGTGCACCGTTCATGGGGCCGGGGATCGACAGTCAGCAGGTGCTGGAAATGAGCAACTTCGGTCCGGCTCCGCTGGCGGTGGTGCCGGGCACGCTGATCTGTCAGTTCATCTTTCAGCGCATGGATGGTGAAGAGCACTATGCCGGCCGCTTCGCAGGGCAAAGCCAGAGCAGTTTTTAGGAGGGTTGTCTTTTGTGACCCTGATTACCTCCTTTGAGAGGAATTAAGTAACTCAACGTTGGTATCGAGCCGTTAACTCCCTGCACCGCAGCGGGTTTACATAACTCATCGGAGATGTACATCCTCCGCAATGTTTGCCCTTCCGATTCTCTTTAGGTTTGTCCTGTTGGCGTTCGTCGGAGCAACCGTTGCATCTGTGGCTAACTCCAAAAAAGACTTTGCCTTGCTCGCTGGTGTTTTCCTGTTGGGTCTCGGAGCCCTAGAAGCAGTCCTTGTTTTCTTTGGCGTCTAATCCTGGCGACGAGCCTTGCTTTGGCAAGCGAAGCCACGCCCTTGGAAGCTGGCTTCGCTGCTCCGTGAAGGTGCAAATCAACTGGAGAGTGATGGCGACATTGGCGACCTCTTGCTTGGTGAATTCAACCTGGGCCAAGCAGATGGTTGCGCACTTGAATGGATAGAACGGGTCAAAACAAGGGGAACAGTGTTGATTGTTCCCCGGTGGGAGTTTTCGGACTTGAATCTCGAAGATCGGCTTGGTCAACTCAGAGCTCTTCTTCGGCTTCTCCTTTGATCTGGCAATCACTTGTTGGGTAAGCCACGCAAAGCAGGGCAAAGCCTTTGGCGATTTGTTCGTCGTCAAGGAAGCTCTGATCCGATTGATCCAGAGAGCCACTCGAGAGCTTGCCTGCGCAGGTGGAGCAGGCACCAGCTCGGCATGAATAGGGCAGATCAGCACCCGCTTCCTCTGCAGCATCAAGGATGTACTGATCGTCGGCACAGGCAAAGCTGGAGGAGCCTTCCGATGTGGTGATCGTGATTTGATACGAAGCCATTGGTTCAATCAATGCATGCATCAATCAAAAATCCAATTGGATGCCTTCGCTGATGCATTCAAGGAAGACTTCGGGATCGATGTAGCAAGTCATACCGGATTGATTTTGATGTTCTTGATCACTGATTTTGCAGGTCAGATTGATTGCTGTTGAGGGTGTTTTGAGTCAACCGCTCAATTCAGAAAACCCCGGTTGCACTCAGGCAAATCAGGGTTGTGGCGAGCAGCACCCAGCCCACCAGCTGAAGCCATTGTGTGAATGGCGTTCCCATGGCTTGTCAGTCGAGTGGGTCGTCCCAAAGCGGTGGTTCATCAAATTCTTCCAACAGAGAGTTGGCTTCTAACTCCTTGCCAGCCAGCAGCAGTTGAATCACTTGATTCCAGATGAATCGAGTCAGCCGTTCTGCCTCCTTTCCCTGATGCCCGGTCTCGAACTTGATCGGAGGCACATCACCTGTGTCGTCGTGAAATCGTGAGATGAGCGACACAGGGCTGGGCGCATCAACTGCTCCGTCGTAACTCTCCCGGTTCGACGGTTGACGTATCAACTGACTCCGTTTGTTCGCACACGTTGAAAGCCAAACAAGGCCTCGCCATGGGCAACCCAACGGCGCATGCTCGAGCCATGCAAGCCAAAACATCGGAAGCCTTAGAGGTGCTCGAGGCTGTTGTTGTCACCGCCGGCCTGGTGGCGGGCAACCTCGTGTTGTTTTCGCCGTTGCGCGTGGACAACCGCGTGCCGCCTGCCCCGGCATCGCAAACGGCGGAACGCCCTTAGCGCTTGAACACGCCGTTGCAGTCGCCTGGAGCAGGTTTCACAAAGCAGTGCCCCTCAACAGACCAGTACCCCAGAGCTGGAAAAGTCAGGCCTTGGGCCCGGGCTTCGGCGTTAACGGTATCAACGCCTTGGGCCTGGATCAGCAAGTTGCCCTCGCCATCCGCCAAGTCCAGGAAATTCATTTCCTCGGTCTCGGCCGTGGGGTTGGCGTGGCCCTGCAGGGGAACAACCACCAGCACACAGGCCATGAGGAAGGAGCGCAGCATCGGCCTGGAAAGGGAGAACGAACGATCAGTTGAATCAGCCGTCTTGATGGGCGGCGAGGGCACGCACCACGTCTCCCCGGGTGATCACGCCGACGGGACATTGGTTGCCGTCCAGCACGAACAGGCGTTGCGTGCCCCGTTCATGCAGCTGGGATGCCGCCTTGGGCAGCGCTAACGCCGTATCGCAGCTGTGGGAGTCTTTGCGCATCAGATCGCTCACCTTGGTGCCGAGCACCTGGTGCACCTGCTTGTCCCAGTTCAAGGGATTGCGCAGGTAAATCACGCTGTCCAACAGCATCACGTAGGGCCCGGCATCTACACCGCTCTCCCGCACCATCAGATCCTGCTCCGTCAGCTCGCCGATCAGACGACCCTCTGCATTCACCACCGGCAAACCACTCACATGGTGGTCGCTGATCATCTGAACGGCCTGCTGCAACGGGGTGTCGGGCGTGACCGTCAGAACCGGCTGGGTCATCACATCAGCCACCGTCAGCTGCAGGACCATGATCAAGGTTCAGCTCCTCACATTCTGAGCGTTGTTTCTGTCTTTGCGTTCGATTGCCAACGGACTCACCGTGGCGCGAGCCGTTGCCGGTTTCCCGCTGATTCTTGCCCTGCAGTTCGGCTGGCAGGGCTGGGCCTGGTGGTTGCTGCTGCTGGCCGGGCTCAGTGATGCGGCCGATGGTGGGCTGGCCCGGCGTGCCGGGGGTGGCAGCAGCTGGGGCGCCCGCCTCGACCCCCTCACCGACAAAGTGCTGATCGCGGCACCGTTGCTCTGGCTGGCGTCGTCCGCTGTGCTGCCGCTTTGGGCGGTTTGGTTGTTGCTGGCCCGTGAATTGCTGATCTCGGGCTGGCGCTCCCAGGCCAGTGATGGCGGGCCGGCTTCGCTGTCGGGCAAAGCCAAGACGATCCTTCAGTTCCTCAGCCTGCTGCTGATGCTCTGGCCTACCGGCTGGATCGCTGCTGCCGGGCTTCAGAGCCTGGGCTGGTGGCTGTTCTGGCCCTCCCTCGCCCTGGCTCTGAGCTCAGCTCTGGGCTACATCACGCCCCGATCAGCGCCTCGTCAGAACTGAAGTCTGGCGCTGCGGTTGGGTTCAGGGCGTAGTCGTTGCTGTAGCTGTCGGCCAGGCCCTTGGCCAGGTCGAAGCTGGGTTGCCAGGCCAGTTCGCGTTCCACCCGGGTGATGTCGGTGAGGAAGTGATTGAGCCGCAGCGGGAAGGCCTTGCGGGCCTTGGGGTCCAGATCGCTGGGGTTGAAGCTGCGCAGCTCGAGGCCATCAGGATCGCGGCCGCAGGCCACGGCGGCGGCGCGGATCAGGCCACGGAAGCTGATGCCCTGCTTGCCAGAGCAGTTGTAGATGCGATTGGCGGCAGCATCCACCTCGATGCAACGGGCCATCGCCTCCGCCAGATCCTCCACATGGCCCAGTTGGGTGATCGTGCTGCCGTCACCGGGCAGCGGAATCGGGCGGTTGTGAACGATGCGATCGAAGAACCAGCGTTCCACCGGGTTGTAGTTGCCCGGGCCATAGATGTAGGTGGGCCGGAAGCTGGTGAAGGGAATGCCCTCCTTGCGCAGCCAGGTCTCGGTGTCGGCCTTGCCGGCGTGACGGCTCTGGGGATCGGTGGGGCTGGATTCATCCAGGGGCCACTGCTCCGAATCGGCGTACACCCCGGCTGAACTCACATAAACAAAGCGATGGCTGGGGGCCCCGGTGATGGCCACCACGCGGCTGCTGTCCTCTTGCTTGCGTCCGGAGCTGTCGACGATCACATCGAAGCTGCGGCCCTGCAGCGCGCTGAGGCCTTCATCGCTGCTGCGATCGCCACACAGGTGTTCCACGCCGGCGGGGACGGGGTTCTTGCCGCGGGTGAACAGGGTGAGTGCATGGCCCTGGGCCTGCAGGCGGGCCACCAGGGGCCGGCCCACGAAGCGGGTTCCCCCCATCACCAGGATCTTCATGCACTTGGGCCCGAAAAGCGCAGCTATTGAAGCGTGGCGCTGCAGGATGGAGGGTCTCTGGTCCGACCCCGATGGAGATCATTCCCGCCATTGATTTGCTCGATGGAGCCTGCGTCCGGCTTCACCAGGGGGATTACGACCAGGTGACCCGATTCAGTGAGGATCCTGTGGCGCAGGCCCTCAGCTGGCAGAGCCAGGGGGCAACCCGTTTGCACCTGGTGGATCTCGATGGCGCCAAACGTGGTGAGCCGATCAATGACGCAGCGGTGCGGGCCATCACCGCCGCCCTCGACATCCCTGTTCAGCTCGGTGGTGGTGTGCGCTCGCTCGAGCGCGCCGAAGAGTTGATCGCCTGTGGCCTGGATCGGGTCATCCTCGGCACGGTGGCGATTGAACAACCGGAGTTGGTTCAGGAGTTGGCCCAACGCCATCCCGGCCGCATCGTGGTGGGCATTGATGCCAACGATGGCCGGGTGGCCACCCGGGGCTGGATCGAGCAGAGCGATGTTCTGGCCACCGATCTGGCCAAGCAGTTCAGTGCCGCCGGCATCGCGGCGATCATCACCACCGACATTGCCACCGATGGCACCCTCGCCGGCCCCAACCTGGAGGCCCTGCGAACCATGGCGCAGTGCAGCGCCGTTCCGGTGATCGCCTCCGGTGGCATCGGCTGCATGGCCGACCTCCTCTCGCTCCTGCCCCTGGAGCCCCTTGGTGTGACGGGGGTGATCGTTGGCCGAGCCCTCTACGACGGCCGTGTCGACCTGGCGGAGGCCATCGCCGCGTTGGGCGAGGCAAGGCTTCAAGACGTCACCGCCGTGGCGGCAGACATCGCCTGAGCTGGCCTCGGGCCTTATGGTTGAAGCAGCAGGCACCTTCTGTGGTAATAGCAGCCGCTGGCAAGAGCAGCACGCCGTCCCCCGCGGGCAGCTTGCAGGAGGTGTTTGAGCAATGCCGGCGGCTGGGCATGCGCCTCAGCCGTCAGCGGCGCATGGTGCTCGACCTGCTCTGGAGCGAGAAGAGCCACCTCAGCGCCCGCGACATCTTTGAACAGCTGAATCTGAGGGGCCGCAGCATCGGCCATACCTCGGTGTATCAGAACCTCGAAGCCCTGCAGTCGGCTGGGGTAATCGAGTGTCTCGACCGCGCCAGTGGTCCCTCTACGGCTACCGCAGTGATCCCCACAGCCATCTCACCTGTCTGGACAGCGGTTCGATCGAAGACATCGACGTTGTTCTCCCCGACGACCTGTTGCGTCAGATCGAACAGCGCACCGGCTTTCGCATCGAGTCGTACACCCTGCAATTGAACGGCCGGCGCACCCTGGAGAACTGAGCAGAAGCTCGTTACCTTGAGCCCAACTGTTTCGGGTTTAACCCTTGGTCTCCCCTTCGCCGGTGCGGATGTTGCTGCTCGCTCCGGATCTGCTCGGGGAGTCGCTGGCGCTGAAACTCACCTCCGCCCGGGAGGATTGGGAGGTGGCGCTTCGCCCTGAGCGCCTGACGGGTGCCCCGGCTTTGGTGATCTGGTCGATCGACACCATGGCCTCATTGGCGTCGCTTCAGCAGGAGCTGTTCGCCCTGCAGGAGCGCTGGCAGCCCGCCCCGGTGCTGCTGTTGCTGCCCAGCGAATTACGCCTGTCGCGGGAACAGCTGCTGGAACTGCCGGCGGCCGGCCTGCTGCAGAACGTCGATGCCCAGGGCCTGCAGAACGCCATCGAAACCCTGCTGCAGGGCGGACGGGACATTCGTCTGGAGGCTGCGCCGGAGACGCCAAGCCAGCAGCAGACCATGGGCCTGGGGCAGTGGTTGCTGGTGAGTGGCCTGCAGCAGGTGAGCCGCGACCTGCAACGGGTGGAGGCCCTGCTCAATCCACCCCCGGAGCAGCCGTTGCTGTTCCTGCTGCTGCAGGGGCGCCGCCGTGAATTGCGCTTCGCCAAGGGCTTGCTGCTCTGGCTCTGGGGACCGCTGCAGATGGGCCTAGAGCATGCAGAACCCCTGGGCCCCTCAATGTCCAGCGATGGATCAGCCACCACCACGGCGATCAGCCTGTGCGAACGCAATGCCGTTGCCGTTTGGGATGCCATCCGCGACCGCATCGATGCATCAGTTCAGGCTGGATTGACCAATTCCACCGGCCGTTTGCTGGCGATTGAGGGTCTGCACCCGGATCGTCGCCAGGAGCTGCTGCTGGCCCTCTTGCAACAACTTGATCAGGTCCTTCAGCGCCTGCGCAGCCGCCAGGACGGCACGGCGATCGCTCAGGCCTGGGATGCGTTGCAGCCCGAGTTGCGCCAGCAGGCCCTCACCGCCCTGGCCGGCAGTTACGTCCAGATCCCCTGCGACGGCGAGCTGCAGCCGGTGGTGGCTTCGCTGCTCAGCCGTGCTGATCTCACCGGCGCCGACGGTGAGCTGCCCGATCCAACCGGAATGCTGGCACCGCTGGTGGCCGATCAACCGATGCTGGTGAACGGCCTGCTGCTGCCGGCCGATGACCCCAGGGCTTTCCTGCAACTGGAAACCCTGGTGAGCAATTGGCTGGTGAGGACCGCGGAACTGATTGGTGCTGAATTGCTCGATGCCTGTGGTGACTGGCCGGAGCTGCGCCGTTACCTGTTGCGGGACCCTCTCCTGGCCACCCGGGAACTCGACCGGCTCAGGAATCGCTTGAACACCCAGCTGCGCTGGGCGGATTGGGTGGAGCGCCCCATTCAGCTCTACGAAAGCCAGCGCACCCTGTTTCAGTTGCGCTCCGGTCGCATCGAGCCGCTGCTGCTGACGGAGCCCCGCGACAAGGAGCTCAATCAGCTGGGTTGGTGGCAGCGGCAGGTGGCCTTAGTCCTGGAGGCCCGGGATGCCCTCGCACCCCTGGTGCAGGCCCTTGTGCGCCGCATCGGCGACCTTGCCGTGATCCTGCTCACCCAGGTGCTGGGGCGCGCCATCGGTCTGGTGGGGCGGGGTATTGCCCAGGGCATGGGACGAAGCTTCGGCCGCGGTTAGGCCCCTGGGTCCACAATGGCGATCCGCTGCTTCGGCTTGATGCTTGCTTTGGTGCGCTGTCTGATCACCGTTTCGATCGCGCTGCTGCTCCATGTCGCACCAGCCGCCGCTGTTTTGAACAGCGATAGCTACGACGGCAACATCTATGCCCTCTACGCCGGCAATGGGTCGTTGGTTCCTCCCGCCAGCACCTTGGAGGAGTCCCTCGCTGAGGGACGCACAGCTGTGATCGTCTACTACCTGGACGACAGCGCTGTGAGCAAACGCTTCGCTCCGGTGGTGTCGGAACTGCAACGGCTTTGGGGCCGCAGCATCGATCTGCTTCCCCTCTCCACCGATCCTCTGCAGGGCCGTGAATCCCTGGGTGCGGGTGATCCAGCCACCTATTGGTCGGGAACCATTCCGCAGGTGGTGGTGATCGGCCCCGATGGCCGGGTTGTGCTCGACCAGAACGGTCAGGTTCCCCTGGCGGCGATCAACGACGCCATCAGCGCCTCCACCGGTCTTCCCGCTCCGGATCTGGGACGCATTGACCAGGAAGGCAGCTTCAACGAAGTGAACATCGAAGTCACCGCCAACTGAGACGCCCACCGCCATGGCGCCTACGCTGCCGGCCAGTTGTCCCGGTCGCTGAGCCGGATCCGCTGTGTCGCTGCTGCTTGCTCCGCTCGGCCTAGGACTTGCTGTGGCCTGGCTGGAGCTCCGCCATCGCCTCAGGCCCGCCTCACCGTTGCGGATGACCCCTCGCGACTGGCGGGTAGATGATCTGGGCGGGCGGCTTCGTGTCGAGGGTGTGCTGGAGATCAGCAACCCCCACCCCCGCATGGAGATTTTTGTACCGGAGCTGCGGGTCGAGCCCGTGCTGCTGGGGTCCTCTGATCCCGCCGGCCTGGAGGTGAAAACGCGGATCATTGCCGACCATCCCGACGAGGAGACCCGCGCAGACGGCTACTGGGCCGCTTACATCGTCAAAGGACGCAAAACCACGCGTGCCCGGGTCTCGATCGAGATCACCGGCCCGACCCCATCCGCTCGGGTCGACAGCCTCTGGGTGGATGCCCACTGGGTGAATTACGGACCCTTCGGTCGCCTGCAGCGCCGTCAGGGTGTGCTGGTTCCCTTGAGCCGTCCTGAACCCCTGCAGCCCGATCAAGCCCACTTCCGCCAGGGGGAAGGCTGCCGCGTCTTGCCGCTGCGCACCCACCTGCTCGGCCCCCTGGACGACGCCATCGACGTCCTGCGCACCTACGCCGCTGATCTGGTGCAGCCCGGCGACATCCTCACCATCGGCGAGACCCCCGTGGCTGTGATCCAGGGTCGCTACCGCCATCCCAGTGAGGTGGAACCCGGCATGGTGGCGCGCCTGGCCTGCCGTGTGTTTCACCCCACCAGCAGCCTGGCCACGGCCTGCGGGATACAGACCTTGATCGATCTGGTGGGGCCCACCCGGGTGCTGGTCGCCTGGCTGGGGGGTCTGCTGATGAAGCTGGTGGGCATCCCCGGTGGCTTCTATCGCCTCGCCGGAGACCAGGCTCGCTTGATCGACGACATCACCGGCACTACACCGCCCTATGACCAGACCATTGTTCTGGGGCCATCCCGGGCTGAGCAGTTCTGTCGTGATGCTTCTGCCGAACTCGGGGTCGACGTTGCCATCGTCGACGTCAACGACCTCGGCCGTGTGAAGGTGCTGGCCTCCAGCCCCGGCTGTGATGAGGGCTTGCTGGGCCGGGCCCTGCGTCCCAATCCTGCTGGCAATGCCAATGAGCGCACCCCCCTGGTGTTGGTGCGGCCAGGCCTGGAATGAGCGATACATTGTGAGCAGTTGGGGTTGGAGGGTGTCCGATGACAGAACCCAAGACCACCTCCATCCGCATTGAGCCCCTCAATCCGGCCCACCTTGCCCAGTGGGTTCAGGATGCGCCGATCGATCAGCTCTCACGGTTTCAGGGCTTTCTGATCGGTGAATGGCTCTCGAGAGTTGAGCAACGCTTTCCCGATCTGCTCCCCAGCCGTTCGCCCCGTTGCCTGATGGCCCTCGCGGGGGATCGCCCGGTGGCCAGTGTGGTGGCCCGGCCGTTCAACCGCCGCGGCAGCTGCTGGATCCTTCATCTGCCGGAGCTGCTGGGCCCGCTGGACGATCACAGCCACCGCACCATTCAGCAGTCACTACTGCAGCAGGCTCTGCAGTCCTGGACGGCCCAGATCTGCAGCTGGGTGATCCGCTGCCCGGCCACTGATGACGATGCCATTGCCCTGCTGCGGGAGCTGGGCTTTCAACCGCTTCGTCCGTATCAGTGCTGGTGTCCACCAGGGGCTGGGGTTGATCCAAATGGAACCGATCAGTTGCCAGGGGGTCTGCGCTGGGCGGCCTTGAACCGCCGCACCGCCCAGTTGCTCTGGCCGATCGAGCAGGGCGGCAGCCACAGCCACCTGCGTCAGATCACCGACCGCCATTGGCTGGATCTGCTGGACCGCAACGGCCCCGGCTGCGGCGTGCTGATGGCTGGAGATGCTGTGTTGGCGGGCTGCATCCGCCTTCCCGATGCGGGAGAGGCAGGGTTCCTGGAACTGATGCGCGACGTCGCCTGGGATCCCCGGCTGGATCAGGCCCTTCCCCAGGTTTTGAACGGGATCCTTCAGCGCGGCCGCCCCCGCGGGCTGCTGACGGCCTTTGACGATGCCCCCCTCAGCCAGATCCTGGAGGCGGAGGGCTGGACCCGCGGCGACGAGCAGCTGCTGCTCGGACGCAGCATGTGGCGACGTCAGTCACCCCAGCGCAACCTGCAGCTGACCCGCTCGCTCGATCAGGTGCTGGGCCGATTGCGGCCTCAGGGCACACCTTTGCCCACACCAAGCCTGGGTGATCGGCACTAATGCGGCCGCGTCCTTGTTCGATCCTCAGCCTCGATGTGGGCCGGCGGCGCATCGGCCTGGCCGGCTGCGATGCCCTGGGCATCAGCGTCACGCCCCTCGCTGCCCTGCGTCGTGGTCGCTTTGATGCGGATCTGGTCGTTCTGCGGGCCCACTGCCGTGAACGGTCGGTGCAGGGGCTTGTGGTGGGATTGCCTCTGGATTCCGCGGGCCAGCCCACGGCCCAGGCGGAGCATTGCCAGCGTTACGGCCTGCGCCTGGCTGCCGCCCTCGATCTGCCCCTGGCCTGGGTGAATGAACACAGCAGCACCTGGGCGGCCGGTGAACAGTTCGGACTGATGGGCGATCGCAGCGGACGTCTGGACAGTGCCGCCGCTGCCCTGCTGCTGGAGCAATGGCTGGCGGAGGGTCCGGAGCTCAAACCGGCCCAACAGAGTGCGTCAAGGTCGGGCACCGGGGCTGGCGATGGTGGATCCTGAGCCCAGTCAGAGCCGCGTCGATGTCTGAGTCGGGCCCCGGTAAGAGCAGCGATCACCCCACCCTGCTGGTCCGCGACCGCGAGGGCCATGACCTGCTGTGCTTCCTCGAGCATCTGATCCCAATCGAGGGGCAGGACTACGCCCTTCTCTCGCCGGTCGACACACCGGTGTCGCTGTTTCGGCTCAATGACGATGCAGAGCCGGTGCCGATCATGGAAGTTGCCAGCAGCGAGCCGATTCTCTCGGTGGCTGATGTGGTGCTCCAGGAGCACGACCTGGTTCTGGTGCGATCGGCGATCACCCTCACCGTCAGTGGTGAACTGGAGGAGCCTGATCAGGACGAGCTCGACGAGCTGGAAGAGGACGACGACGTTGATGAGGACGCCGAGACCTTTGAGCTGCTGGTGAGCTTCATGGTCGACGCGGAGGAGTACGGCCTCTACATCCCCCTTGATCCGTTCCTGGTGTTGGTGCGGATGGTGGATGGCCAGGCGGTGCTGCTGAGCGACGATGAGCTCGACCGCGTTCAACCCCTGATTGAGGCGGAACTGGAGGAGCGTGAATGGCCGGATTGACGGCACAGCACTGGTTGACCCCCGATTGGGATCCCCACCTCACCATTGCCCAGCTTTCGCTGCCTCACCTCACGGCCCACGGCATGAAGGCCGCCGTGATCGACGTTGACCGCACCCTTCTGCCCGGTCGTGACGTGACCCTGCCAGGGCCAGTGCGCGACTGGCTGGTGGATGCCGGCCGCCGCCTGCAGTTGCATCTGTTCAGCAACAACCCCTCCCGCGATCGGATTGCTGCCGTGGCTGATCAGCTGCAGGTCAGCTTCACCTTTGGTGCCGGCAAGCCCCGCCGTGGCGCCCTGCGCAGCGTGGTTCGTGATCTCGCGCTCCCCCCGGAGGCGATCGCGATGATCGGCGACCGCCTGTTCACGGATGTGCTTTGCGGCAACCGGATGGGGCTTTATACGGTGTTGGTGCATCCGGTTCGAGACGACGGAAAGCCCTGCCGCCATGACCGTGTTCAGCGGTTTGAACGCGCCATGGCCCGCGTGATGGGGGCGCCTTCAGCATGACCCTGTGGGTCGTGAAAATCGGCACCAGCCTGCTTCGGGGGGAGACCGCCAGCACGATTGATGGCTACGCCCGCTGCTTTGCAGGGGCCATGGACCGCGGTGACCAGGTGGTGCTGGTCACCAGTGGTGCCGTTGGCCTGGGCTGCCAGAAGTTGGCCCTCACCAACCGACCCGACACGATGGTGGCCCTTCAGGCGGCTGCGGCCATCGGCCAGGGCGCACTGATGGCGCTGTACGAACGGGCCATGGAACGCCATGGTCGTTCCGTGGCGCAGGTGCTGTTGACCCGCTCCGACCTGGCCGATCGGCGTCGGTATCAGAACGCTTCGGGCACTTTGCGGCAGCTGCTGAGCTGGGGGGTGCTGCCGGTGATCAACGAAAACGATGCCCTTTCGCCGGCGGAGTTGCGCTTCGGCGACAACGACACCCTCTCGGCCTTGGTGGCCGCCGCCGTTGAAGCCCAGCAACTGATCCTTCTCACGGATGTTGATCGCCTCTATTCCTCGGATCCGCGGGTTGATGCCAACGCCGAACCGATCTCGGATGTTCGCCACCCTCGGGAGCTGGACTCGTTGGAACAGGGGGCTGGCGACGGTGGGCGCTGGGGCACCGGGGGCATGACCACGAAGCTGTCGGCAGCCCGCATTGCCACCGCCAGTGGCATCACCGTGCAGCTCGCCGATGGCCGCGACCCCGTTCGCCTCGAGGCTTTGTTGCAGGGGGAACGGGGGGGGACGGTGTTCCATCCCCACCCCGAACCCCTGGGCAACCGACGCAGTTGGCTGGCCCACGTGCTGCGGCCTGAGGGTGAACTGCAGCTGGATGCGGGGGCCTGTGCTGCGCTACAGCACCGTGGTGCGTCTCTGCTGCTGGTGGGTGTGACGGCGGTGCGGGGTGAGTTCGCCGCCAATCAACCCGTTCAGTTGCTGGACCCCGATGGAGAGGACCTGGGCCGTGGCCTTTGTTCGATGGACAGCGACCAGTTGCGGGCCGCGATCAATGACCCATCGCCGGGGGAGTCCTCCCCGGTGGTGGTGCATCGCGATGGTCTGGTGCTTCGCAGCCGTTAACCACGTCTACGATCCGCCGGACTGTCCTGGCCTCCATGCGTTTCAGCACCCTGATCAAGGTTCTGCAGACCGGTGATGCAGGCCTGCGTTGGAGCCAGCCGGGCTTGGACCCATGGCTTGAGGGTGCCGCTTCACTCGATCAGGCCTCAGCCGCCCAGCTCAGCTTTCTGGAGAAGGGCAACGCCCTCACCGCGGCCTTGGGCGCCAGCGGCGTGGGTGCCCTGTTGCTGCCCGATCAACAAGATCTGATTGACTTGGCTTCGCAGCGTGGCATCGCCTTTGCGGTCTTCGCGGATCCGCGTCTGGCCTTTGCTGAAGCCCTCGATCAGTTGCATCCCCGCCGCCGGCCCTTGGCGGAGATTCACCCTTCGGCGGTGATCGATGAACGGGCTGTGGTGGGCCCCGGCACAGCGGTTGGCCCGCGGGTCTGCATCGGGGAGGGAAGCCGTCTTGGTGCCGACTGCATCGTTCATCCCGGGGTGGTGATCTACGACAACGTGGTGGTGGGTGATGGCTGCGAGCTGCACGCCAATGCCGTGCTCCACCCCGGCAGCCGTCTCGGGCGTGGCTGTGTGGTGAACTCCAATGCCGTTGTCGGCTCTGAGGGCTTTGGCTTCGTGCCGACGGCCAAGGGTTGGCGAAAAATGCCGCAGACCGGCCAGGTGGTTCTCGAAGACGGCGTTGAGGTGGGTAGCGGCACCACCATTGATCGCCCTTCCGTCGGCGAGACCCGCATTGGTGCCGGCACCAAGATCGACAACCTTGTGCAGATCGGCCATGGCGTCACCACCGGCCGTGGCTGTGCCTTCGCCTCCCAGGTGGGCATCGCCGGCGGCGCCCACATCGGCCAGGGGGTGATCCTGGCGGGCCAGGTGGGGGTCGCCAATCGTGTTGTCGTGGGCGATCGCGTTATCGCCAGCTCCAAGACCGGCATTCACAGTGATGTGGCCCCCGGAGAGGTGGTGAGTGGTTTTCCCGCGATTCCGAATCGCCACTGGCTGCGATGTGCCGCCACCTTCAGCAAGCTGCCTGAGATGGCCAAGACCCTGCGGGAGCTCAAGCGGGACACCCCTCAGTAACCTCAGCGGTCGACCTGCCGCACCGCACCGTCATGGCTCAGCACCGCGTCGTTCTCCTGCCCGGTGATGGCATCGGCCCCGAGATCACCGCTGTCGCCCGCCAGCTGCTGGAGGTTGTGAGCCAGCGCCATGGCTTTTCGTTGAGCTTTGAGGAGCAGCCGATCGGCGGCAGCGCCATCGATGCCACCGGTGAGCCGTTGCCCGCCAGCACCCTCGAAGCCTGCAAGGCAGCCGATGCGGTGTTGCTTGCCGCCATCGGCAGCCCCCGTTTCGACAGCCTTCCCCGCGAGAAACGCCCGGAAACCGGCCTGCTCGGCCTGCGCGCCGGTATGGAGCTGTTTGCCAATCTGCGGCCGGTGAAGATTGTTCCTGCCCTCATCGATGCCAGCAGCCTCAAGCGTGAGGTGATCGAGGGGGTGGACCTGATGGTGGTGCGGGAACTCACCGGGGGGATCTACTTCGGTCAGCCCAAGGGACGCATTGAGACCGAGGGGGACGAGCGCGGCTTCAACACCATGACCTACTCCGCCTCGGAGGTGGATCGGATCGCAAAGGTGGCCTTTGAGATCGCCCAGGAGCGGCGGGGCCGGCTCTGCTCGGTGGACAAGGCGAATGTGCTCGATGTGAGCCAGCTCTGGCGGGATCGTGTTGATGCCATGGCGCCCAGCTATGGCGCTGTGGAGGTGAGCCATATGTATGTGGACAACGCGGCGATGCAGCTGGTGCGTGATCCCCGCCAGTTCGATGTGCTGCTCACCGGCAACCTCTTCGGCGACATCCTCAGCGATGAGGCGGCGATGCTCACCGGCTCCATCGGCATGCTGCCCTCCGCGTCCCTCGGCAGTGAGGGCCCTGGTTTGTTTGAGCCTGTGCACGGTTCAGCCCCCGACATCGCCGGTCAGGACAAGGCCAATCCCATGGCCATGGTGCTGTCGGCCGCAATGATGCTGCGCATCGGCCTCAAACAGGCCGTGGCTGCCGATGATCTTGAGGCCGCTGTTGATGCCGTTCTGGCCGGTGGCTTCCGCACGGGTGATCTCATGGCAGAAGGCTGCACCCAGCTGGGTTGTCGCGCCATGGGTGAGCAATTGCTCAAAGCTCTGTAAGCCAGAGATTGGTGCAATTGGGCCCTGATCTGGCAGGATCGCCGGGCCCGTAGTCCCTGCGTCGATGTCGAAGCGTCATCCGGTTGTCGCTGTTACCGGTTCTTCCGGAGCTGGAACCAGCACCGTCAAGCGCGCCTTCGAGCACATCTTTGCGAGGGAAGGCATTACCCCTGCAGTGGTGGAAGGCGACAGCTACCACCGCTACGAGCGGATGCCCATGAAACAGGCCATGGCTGATGCCCTGGCCAAGGGTGAGAACTTCTCCCATTTCGGCCCTGAGGCCAACCTCTTCGACAAGCTCGAGGAACTGTTCCGCACCTATGGCGAAACCGGTGCTGGTCAGAAGCGCTACTACCTCCACAGCGTTGAAGAAGCGGCTGAACACAACGCTCGTCTTGGCGTCAACCTCGAGCCGGGTCAGTTCACGCCTTGGGAAGACATCCCGACCGGCACTGACGTGCTGTTCTACGAAGGTCTTCATGGCGGTGTGAAGGGCGAGGGCTATGACGTGGCCGCCCTGGCCGACCTCCTGGTGGGTGTGGTGCCGATCACCAACCTTGAGTGGATTCAGAAGATCCACCGCGACAACGCTGAGCGTGGTTATTCCGCTGAAGCGATCGTCGACACGATCCTGCGCCGGATGCCTGATTACATCAATCACATCTGCCCGCAGTTCAGCCAGACCGACATCAACTTCCAGCGTGTTCCCACCGTGGACACCTCCAACCCTTTCATCTGCCGGAACATCCCGACCCCGGATGAAAGCTTCGTGATCATCCACTTCCGCAAGGGTGCTCGTGAGAAGTGGGGGATCGACTTCGGTTACCTGCTGAACATGATCCACGATTCCTTCATGTCCAGCCCCACCAGCATCGTGGTGAATGGCGGCAAGATGGGCTTCGCCATGGAACTGATCCTCACTCCGATCATTCACCGCATGATTGAAGAGAAGAACAAGCTGAGCTGATCGCTTCTCCTATCAAAAATCGTCTCTACAATGAGCCCATCTGAGTGATCAGGTGGGCTCTATTTCTTTGTCAACGCCCTCCTTTGAAATTCGCGGTGTCTCGGGGGCGCCCTCGACACCCCGATGGGACCGAATTGACAGCCGCTCGCTGATCGCCCAGGCCCGTCGCATTTATTTCGCCTATCTCTCCAGCACCCCTGCGGGGCAGGAGCCTCTTGGTGTGGTGGTGGATCCGCAGGAACCCGATGGCCGCGTGGTCTTCGAGACCCCTGTTCTTCTGCCGGACGAAGAGTTCATTGCCATCGATCTGATCCGGGGGCGCACGAGCCGTGGTCGGACCCGATGGAAGGGTTGATCCTGGTTTGGACGGGCCTGCTGGGCGCCTGCGTCGGCAGCTTCATCAACGTGGTGGCCTGGCGCTTGCCCCGCCAGGAATCGGTGGTCTTTCCCGGCAGCCACTGCCCCAGATGCGGCCATGCCATCCGCTGGCATGACAATCTCCCGGTGCTCGGTTGGCTGCTGCTGAGGGGCCACTGCCGCGACTGTGATGCAGCGATCAGCTGGCGTTACCCCGCCGTGGAGGCCCTGAGTGCCGGCCTCTGGATCTCGGCGCTCTTGGTGTGGCCTGGTGCTGGTGGGGGGCTGCCTGATCTCTGGCTCCCCTGGGCTGGTCTCCCCCTGATCGCGCTGCTGTTGCCGCTGGTGTTGATCGATCTGGATCACCTTTGGCTGCCGGAGCCCCTGTGCCGCTGGGGAGTGGTGCTGGCCCTGCTGCTGTTGGAAGGTCTCAGTGCCCTGGCCGAACGGTGAACGGTTGTTGGGACAGCCTGCGCTGGGCCTTGGCGATGCCAAGTTGGCTGCGCTGGGTGGGGCATGGCTGGGCCCCGGGGGCATCGCAGCGGCGATGGCCCTTGCGGTTGTCTCGGGAGCTTTGGTTGGAAGCGCCGCTCGCCTCAGTGGCCGGTTGGGCCCCAGGGAACCGTTCCCTCTCGGTCCCTTCATTGCCCTGGGAATCTGGCTGGTCTGGTTGACCGGTCCGCAGTGGTGGTGGAGCACCTGGGTGATGCTGTTGGGCGCTTGATTCCTCAGCGTCTTTCACCGGGCCGGCTTTTAATGGTGTGAGCTGACGGCCCTGTGTGTCTCTGTTCGATTGGTTTGCTGATCGCCGCAAGGGTCAGTACGTCGCCAACGTCAAGCAGGAACCCGATGAAGGCGATGGGTTGTGGAGCAAATGCCCGGAGTGTGGTCAGGTCGTTTATCTCAAAGACCTGAAACTCAACGCCAGTGTTTGCGCCAACTGCGGCTATCACCACCGGATCGACAGTGCTGAACGCATCGCACTGATTGCGGACCCCGACAGCTTCCAGGTGCTGAATGCGGATCTGTCACCGGTGGATCCTCTCGGATTCAAAGACCGGCGCGCCTACGCCGACCGGCTGCGGGAAAGTCAGGCCTCGACGGGGCTGCGGGATGGTGTGGTCACCGGGCTCTGCCGGGTGGAAGGCATCCCCATGGGCCTGGCAGCAATGGACTTCCGCTTCATGGGGGGATCGATGGGCTCGGTGGTTGGGGAGAAAATCACCCGTCTGATCGAGGAGTCCACTGCCCGCAAGCTGCCGCTGCTGATCGTCTGCGCCTCCGGCGGTGCCCGGATGCAGGAGGGGATGCTCAGCCTGATGCAGATGGCGAAGATCTCCGGCGCGCTGGAACGCCACCGCGAAGCCGAGCTGCTCTACATGCCCTTGCTCACCCACCCCACCACGGGGGGTGTGACCGCCAGTTTCGCCATGCTGGGCGACCTGATCCTGGCGGAACCGAAGGCTTTGATTGGTTTTGCTGGGCGCCGGGTGATCGAGCAGACCCTGCGGGAGAAGCTGCCCGACAATTTCCAGACGGCTGAATATCTGCAGGAGCACGGCTTCGTGGACACGATCGTTCCCCGCACCCAGCTGCGCTCCACCCTGGCCAATCTCCTGCGCCTGCATGGCTGCAAACCGATGGAGCTCACCAGCGCATGATTCGAGCTGGTTTTGTTCTGATCCTGTCTTTGGTCTGTTGGGTCGCTCCCGTTCTGGCGGGCCCTGTGGAATGGATTGAGGTTCCTGCCACCGACGCGGGCCAGCAGTGGTGGGACCGAGGCAGTGTGCGCATCGATCGGGATGGATACCGAACCGTGCTCAGCCGGTTCACTCCAGCGGTCAGCGAGGACGGAGACCAGCCATCCGGCGAGCTCTATGTGATGCAACTGGACTGCTCCCAGGAGCTGTATCGCGATAAACAGGTGAATGGTTTGCCGCGTTTTCGCGCCCAATGGCAGCCTGCAGGGGATGACGGGCTGATCACCTCCGTGATTGAGGCTGTTTGCACCGAACCCCTCCCCAGCTGAGATGTCTCCACAACCCCTTGGTGTTGCCGTAGCCGGTCTCGGCTTCGGGGAGAAGGTGCACCTTCCGGCCCTTGCGGCAACGACTGATCTTGAGGCTGTGGCGCTTTGGCACCCACGCCAGGAGCGCTTGGATGCCGCCACGGCTGCCCATGGCTTGAAAGGATTCAATGATTGGGACGTTCTGCTGGCTGATCCCGCGGTGGATGCGGTGATCATCGCCACACCCCCTGCACCCCGCTTCGAACTGGCCCGCCGGGCCCTGGAGGCGGGCAAGCATCTGCTGCTGGAGAAGCCCATCGCGCTGCATGCCGATCAAGCCCGCGAGCTGCAGCGACTGGCCCTGGCACGAGGGCTGTCGGTGGCTGTGGATTACGAATACCGCTCTGTTCCCCTGTTCATGCAGGCCGCACGCCTTCTGCAGGCCGGTGCCGTCGGCACACCCTGGCTGGTGAAGCTCGACTGGTTGATGGGCAGCCGTGCCGATCCCCAGCGCGGCTGGAACTGGTATGCCCAGGCGGATCAGGGTGGCGGTGTGATCGGAGCGCTCGGAACGCATGCCATGGACATGCTGGCCTGGCTTATCGGTCCCCTGGGGACCGTCCAGGCCCTGAACAGCGTTTCGATCAAGCAGCGCCCTCATCCCGATGGTGTTCTGGCAGATGTGGATGCCCCCGATGTGTCGCTGCTGCAGACCGTGGCCCATTGGCAGGGAAGGCCGGACCTGCCGGTGCCGGCGCAGGTCAGCCTCAGTTCCGTGTCGCGCAACGGTCGCGGGTTCTGCCTGGATGTGGTGGGGTCGTCGGGGTCGCTGCTGCTCAGCAGCACCAATCAGAAGGACTACGTCCATGGCTTTGAGCTGCAGCACGCCCCGCTCGGTGAGCCCTTCCGCGCCGTGGAAGCTGATGCCGACTTCGCCTTTCCGGAAACCTGGGCGGATGGCCGCATCGCCCCTGTGGCCAGGGTGCTCGGCTGGTGGGCCCAGAGCATCCGCAGTGGGCGACCGATGCTGCCTGGACTGGCCGAGGGCGTGGCTAGTCGTGTGGCCTGCGACCAAGCACAGACGTCACTTGCTCACAACTGATTGCGCCAAATGATGCAATCCCTTGGTTCCAATTTGAAGGCGTTTTTGTAACTCAAGTCAATTGGTTTGTCGCTTCAGATCGAAGAATTGCTTTCCACTGAATCGACCCCATGGCTCTGGCGGATTACTCCTCGGAACTGATGGCTACAGCCCAAGCCCTAGCCGCTCCTGGTAAGGGGATCTTGGCTGTTGACGAATCCACCAAGACAATTGGTAAACGTCTCGGCTCAATCGGTGTCGAGAACACGGAAGCGAACCGTCAGGCTTACCGCGGAATGCTCTTCACCACAGCAGGCTTGGGTGAATTCATCAGCGGCGCCATTCTTTACGAAGAGACCCTGTTCCAAAGCCACGCCGATGGCGAGTCGATGGTCGACAAATTGGGCAAGCTTGGAATCATCCCCGGCATCAAGGTTGATAAGGGCCTGAGGCCCCTGGGTGGAGCCAATGCCGTCGAGACGCTTTGCACCGGCCTTGATGGGTTGGTTGAGCGTGCTGCCGACTACTACGCCCAAGGTGCACGCTTCGCTAAGTGGCGTGCTGTGCTGCAGATCACGGCAGATGGCTGTCCTTCAGCGCTCTCCATTCGCGAAAACGCTTGGGGCCTTGCCCGTTATGCCCGCTCTGTTCAGGAATCAGGTTTGGTGCCGATCGTGGAGCCCGAAATCCTGATGGACGGCAATCACAGCATCGAAACCACAGCTCGTATCCAGGAGCATGTGATTCAGGAGGTTTATCACGCTTGTCACGCCAACGGTGTTCTGCTCGAAGGCACTCTTCTGAAGCCTTCCATGACCGTTCAAGGGGCTGATTGTGCTGAGAAGGCCGATCCAGCAAAAGTTGCTGCCATGACGGTGCGAACCCTTGAGAGAAGTGTTCCTGCCAGTGTCCCCGGCATCGTGTTCCTCTCCGGAGGTCTGAGTGAGGAGGCCGCCTCTGTTTACCTCAATCACATGAACAGCATTGAGCGCAAAGCCAAGTGGAACCTGGGTTTCTCCTATGGCCGTGCTCTTCAGCACTCCTGCCTCAAAGGCTGGGCTGGCTCCAACCTGGAAGCTGGTCAGAAAGCCCTGCTTGCAAGAGCTCAGGCCAACTCTGAAGCTTCTCGAGGTCAGTACGTGCCTGGATCACAGCCTTCCTCGGATGAGCAGCTGTTTGTCGCTGGTTACACCTACTGAATCGGATTTCACCAAGCTCTGTCGTTGGTTCAACAGGGCTTGGTGACAATTTGAACACAACTAGGTAAAGTCGTCGCCCGGCGGAGTCTTATCCGTCAAGGTTCTCCGTTTCAGACTTTTCCTATGGCGCTCGTTCCGCTTCGGCTCCTGCTCGACCACGCCGCTGAAAACGGCTACGGCATTCCTGCGTTCAATGTGAACAATCTGGAGCAGGTCCAGGCCATCATGGAAGCGGCTGACGAGACCGACAGCCCTGTGATCCTCCAGGCTTCCCGCGGAGCCCGTAGCTACGCCGGTGAGATCTTCCTGCGTCACCTGATCCTGGCCGCGACTGAGACCTATCCCCACATCCCTGTGGTGATGCACCAGGACCACGGCAACGCTCCTGACACCTGCTACTCCGCTGCCATCAACGGTTTCACCTCCGTGATGATGGACGGTTCCCTGGAAGCCGACGCCAAGACTCCCGCCAGCTACGACTACAACGTCAACGTCACCAAGCAGGTGGTGGACTTCGCTCACTCCGTGGGTGTGAGCGTTGAGGGTGAGCTGGGTTGCCTGGGCTCCCTGGAAACCGGCAAGGGTGAAGCCGAAGACGGCCACGGTTTCGAAGGCGAGCTGTCCAAGGACATGCTGCTCACCGATCCCGCTGAGGCTGCCGACTTCGTCGCCAAGACCAAGTGCGACGCCCTGGCCATCGCCATCGGCACCAGCCACGGCGCTTACAAGTTCACCCGCAAGCCCACGGGTGAAGTGCTGGCCATCAGCCGCATTGCTGAGATCCACAAAGCCATCCCCAACACCCACCTGGTGATGCACGGCTCCTCCTCCGTTCCCCAGGAATGGCTGGAGATGATCAACAAGCACGGTGGTGCTATCCCCGAGACCTACGGCGTTCCCGTCGAGGAAATCCAGGAAGGCATCCGCAACGGTGTTCGCAAGGTGAACATCGACACTGACAACCGTCTCGCCTTCACCGCTGCTGTGCGTGAAGCGGCCATGGCCGATCCTTCCAACTTCGACCCCCGCCACTTCAACAAGCCGGCTCGCAAGTACATGAAGCAGGTCTGCCTGGACCGTTACCAGCAGTTCTGGGCTGCCGGCAACGCCAGCAAGATCCAGCAGCAGAGCATCACCTACTACGCCGGCCTCTACGCCAAGGGTGCTCTCGATCCCAAGGCTGCCGTCGCTGCCTGATCATCACGATCAACCGATCACTCGCTGGGGGCCGAAAGGCCCCCTTCTTTTGTGGTGCTGCTCGTGAGCAGCGTCACGTTTTGACCAGGCCATCACATCAGGCTGAGCAGGCCGTGCTTGCCGTCCAGTTGTGCCTGCGCTCCCAGGGGCAAGGCCTGGTTGGGCCGGCCATGGCCCAGCGGCAGATTCAGCACCAGTGGAATGCCCAGATCGCCCAGGCGTTCCTCCAGGATCTCGTCCATCGTGAAATCACCGGGAAGGATGTCGTCTTCAGCCCAGCTGAAGCGGCCGCAGGCCACCCCCGCCAACTGCTGCAACAGGCCTGCGCTGCGCCACTGGGTCAGCATCCGATCCACCCGGTAGGGCGCTTCGCCCTCGTCTTCCAGCACCAGGATGGCCCCCTTCAGGGAGGGAAGCCAGGCTGTGCCGATCAGATGGGTCGCCACGGTCAGGTTGGTGACCACCAAGGGTCCGCGGGCGATCCCCCGCCGTCGTGGCTCGCCCAGCAGGGGCGCCACCGGACGCCCGCAGAGCAAGTCCACCGTGCGTTGCCATTGCGTCTCTGTGCCGCCGCTGGATCCATGGATGGCCCCCGGCAGGCCAGCGGCCCACTGGGCCAGCAGCAGGGAGCTGGTGTCGGAGAACCCCAGGCTCCATTTGGGATGGCGCGGAAAACGAAAACCGGCTTCGAGCACACGGGCGGCCCCCCAGCCCCCGCCAAGGGTCACCACGGCATCCAGCGTTGGATCGTTCCAGGCTGATCTCAGATCCTCAACCCGTTCCTGGTCGGTTCCCGAGAAATAGCGCCATTGACGGGTGACGGCCGCGGGAATCTCCAGGTGCCACTGCTGTTGATCGCAGCGTTCGCGCAAGGCTTGGAGATATGTGTCCGGATCCATCCAGGTGCCGGGATTCACGGCGCGGATGCGTGATCCAGGCTTCAAGGGTTTCAGCCTGCGCTGGGCCGCCATGGCCCTGGGGGAGAGCAGGGCCGTGATGATCGTGGATGCTCCTGAGATCAGCAGCGTCCGGCGGGTTGGCATCAGCCCAGCAGGGCTTCCAGCATGCGGCGGCCGTCGGTTCCTCCCGTGGCCGGATCACAGGCACGCTCGGGGTGGGGCATCAGGCCCAGAACGCTGCCGCTTGCATTGGTGATGCCTGCGATGTCGGACACCGACCCGTTGGGGTTGTTGCCGTAGCTCAGGGCGATGGCGTCGTCGTCCTGCAGCTGCTTGAGCGTGTCATCGCTGCACTGGTAGCGGCCTTCACCGTGGGCGATCGGCAGGGTCAGGGCCCCGTCGTTGTACCCCTGCATCCAGGCCGTGCGCTGGCTCACCACCTTGAGGGGTGCGTCTTCACAGATGAAGTGCAGATCGCGGTTCCTGGTGAGGGCGCCGGGGAGCAGGCCCAGTTCGGTGAGCACCTGAAATCCGTTGCAGATGCCGAGCACGCGACCGCCCTTGGCGGCAAAGTCGATCAAGGACTGCAGGGCTGGTGCGAAGCGGGCAATGGCGCCGCAACGCAGGTAGTCGCCGTAGCTGAAACCGCCCGGCAGAACGATGGCGTCAAAGCCGCTGAGGTCGGTTTCCTCATGCCAGACCCGACGCGTGCTCATCCCAAGGCAACCCTCGGTTGCCCATTGAACATCCCGGTCGCAGTTGGAGCCGGGAAAAACGATGACCCCGATGCTCATGACTGCTCCAGCTCCAGGCTCCAGTCTTCGATCACCGGGTTGGCCAGCAAGCGATCACTGAGCAGTTCCAACCTGCGGCGGGCCTCGGCCTCATCAGGAGCCTCAAGCTCCATTTCCACGGCTTTACCGATCCGCAGCTTGCTGAGGCCTTCCACCCCAAGTCGTTCAGCGGCACCACGCGCGGCTTCTCCGGCTGGATCGAGTACGGAGGGGCGCAGACGCACGAGGACGCGGGCTTGAAAACGCGGCACGATCAGCAACTGGTCTGATCAAATCCTGACAGACACCAAACCCTGAAGAGATCCGGTGCGCCTCAACGGCGTGACCATCGCCCGGCCCCATGGTGAAAAGGAGGCCTTTCGCCAGCGTGCTGCCGAGTCAGTGTCTGTGTTTCGCATTCAGCTCTGGACTGCTGCTCTGCTGCTGATGGGCAGCTCTTCAGCTGGGAGCTCAGCAGCAGCGGCTTCGATGCGCTGCCGGATCGCGCAGCAGGCCTGGAGTCCCTGTCGGATGGTGGCCGCCAGTCCTGGAGAGCGCTGGGTGTTGACCTGGAATCAGCAGCGCGTCGAATTTGTCCATGACGGCAGCGGCCTGATGATGATGCGGGTTGGTGAGGGCGACGACTGGCGGGAGGTGCAACCCTTCTGGACGGCGGACCACAGCCTCTGCTGGGGTTCTGTTTGTGCCACGGGAGACGTTCCGTTGGAGTGAAACCGGGGTGATAGATCTGAATTGAGGGCAGATTCCCCATGGCAGTTTTTTCTCTCCCTTGTTCCAGCTGTGGAACACCCGTTGAGATTCCGGGGCGTTACGGCTTCAAGTTGAAGAGTGCAGGCGTCACCAACACGGTGTGCACCCGCTGCCGGCAGGGCGCATTTCTGGCGTCACGACGCGACAACCTCTCCAGCCCGATCGCCCTTGCTTCCAGTTCTGATCGTCGTCGTCTGATCCCCTTCACCGCTGCTGTGGCGGCCTTGGCCCTGTTGATCGGGGGTGTTGTTTGGCGCTCAGCTGTGCCGACGGCTCAGGAGGCTTTGCCGGCGAGTGAATCTCCCTCCAAGTAGAGCGTCCTGCTTGGGAAGGCAAAGTCGATTCCTGCTTGGGCGAAGGCCTCCATGATTCCGAGGTTGATGGCTTGCTGTTCGTTCAGAGCGACCGTGAAATCACGGGTGTCGATGTAATAAACCAGTTCAAAATTCAAGCTTGAATCAGCAAATTCGGTGAAGTGGCAGCGGTTGAAGGTGCTGTGGGCCTGATCATCGATCACGGCCTGAACCATCGTCGGGATTGCCTTCATCTGCTCGAGCGATGTGTTGTAGGTGACGCCAATTGAATAGATCATCCGGCGTTGCGCCATTTCAGCGAAATTGAGGATGGTTGAGCCTGTAAGGGATGAGTTGCTCATCACCACCTGTTCGCCGCGCAGGCTGCGCAGATGGGTGGAGCGAACCCCGATGCGTTCCACCGTTGCCGAGGTGGAGCCCACCGTGATGAATTGCCCAACGGTGAAAGGCTTGTCCAGAAGAATCATCAGGTAGGCGAACAATTCCTGGGCCGGTTCTTTCAGGGCCAAGCCAATGCCGATGCCGCCGGCACTGAGCAAACCCCAGATCACCGTCATCTTCACGCCCAGGCTCTGCAGCACCAACAAGGTGCCGATCGCCCACACCACGGTTTTCAGCAGCGGGAGCAGGCTTTGGAGCAGTTGTTGAAGATCATCCGCGCCTGCACGGCGCACCAATCCGAAAAGGAATCGCGCTCCGATTCGGTTGACCAACCGAATCAGAATGATTGTGCCAACAATGCGCAGCGATGTGTCGTAAGCCCTTGCAATGTTGTTGGGCAAGCCCAAATCATCCCGAGCAAGGATCAGAGTGACCACCAAGCCGAAAGGCACCACCGAAGCGGCGAAGGCGTTGAGCACGAAGTCGTCGAAGTCGGTTTTGCTTCGCTTCGTGAACCGAGGAAAAACTGTCTTACAAAGAAACGCCAGGGTCAGAGTGATGGCTGAACCGATCAGCAGCTTCGCTATGAAATCAGTCAGATCCATCGCTCACACCGGAGATACCGCGTGATTGTCGACGGCCTTCCAGGCGCTGGCAAGCGAGATGGGGCTCAAGCGCGCTGAAACACCAAAGTCAGATTGTTGGCGGGCATGGAGACCACGTTTTCGGTGTTGAAGCCAGCCTTGGCGGCGATGGCTGTTACTTGATTCAGCTCCCGCAATCCCCATTGGTGGTTGCGTTCCCTGAGGGATTGGTCGAAGGCGGCATTGCTTGCGCTCGTGTGAGCACCATTGCGCCTGAATGGGCCATAAATGATCAAGGGGGCGCCGCTGGGCAGCAACAGGGCTGATTCCTCGAGCACAGCATCCGTGCAGCTGGCTGGACTGATGTGCAGCAGGTTGATGCACACAACAGCCTTCACGGCCCCTTGGAGGTTCTGGGGCAGGGGCCAGGGGCGGTGTTCAACATCGAGGTTGAGGGCTGCTGGCATCACCTGGCTCAGAGCCTGGTGCTGGATCCAGGCGTTGATGCTGGCGCGATGGTCTGGATCCGGATCGCTGGCCTGCCAGCGCAGATGGGGAAAGCGCTGCTGAAAGCAGACGGCGTGCTCACCACTGCCGCTGGCCAGTTCCAGCACGGCTCCTGAGCCAGGCAAGAGCTGCTTCAGCAGATCTCCGATGGGGCCGCGGTTGCGTTCCGTGGCCGGGAAGAAAAGCCGTTGGTCCATTGTCAGCTCGGGCAGGGGGCAGCGCTCTGGCTGCAGTGGAGGCGCAGTTCGGCCAGCCAGGCTTCCAGGGCTGCCAGGGCGTCCGGTTGCAGGCGGTAGTAGATCCAGCGGCCGCTCTGCCGATCCGTCAGCAGCCCCGCCTCTCGCAGCACCCTGAGATGGAACGAGAGCTTCGACTGGGAGAGGTTGAGCTCACCGGTGAGGTCACAGACGCATCGTTCCCCCTGTGCCAGCGCATGGATCACGTCGAGACGGATCGGGTCGGCCAGTGCTTTGAGCAGCTGCCTCGACTGCTCCCTGTTGAGGGTGTTCTGGATCACAGGAGCAGTGTCCCCCGCTCTGTTTGGATCAACATAATTTGATTGATCAAAGGAGCTGGTATGCGGATCGGCATCAATGGCTTTGGACGGATTGGGCGCCTGGTGTTCCGGGCCCTCTGGGGACGGCCCGGCATCGAACTGGTGCATGTCAATGATCCCGCTGGCGATGCAGCAACGGCGGCCCACCTGCTGGAGTTCGATTCTGTGCATGGTCGCTGGGATCGAGGCATCACCAGCAGTGCTGATGGATTCAGCGTGGAGGGATCCGCACTCACCTGGTCCAGCGAGAAGGACCCCACCGCCGTGCCCTGGAGCAATCGGAGGGTGGAGATGGTGCTTGAAGCCAGCGGCAAGATCAAAACGCCGGAGACGCTCAATCCCTATTTCGATCAGCTGGGCCTCAAACGGGTGGTGGTGGCCTGTCCCGTGAAGGGTGTGGTTGCCGGTGAGGACGCGCTCAACATCGTTTACGGGATCAATCACCACCTCTATGAACCGGCGCGCCACAAGTTGGTGACGGCCGCCTCCTGCACCACCAACTGCCTGGCGCCTGTGGTGAAGGTGGTGCACGAGAGCTTCGGCATCGAGCACGGCCTGATCACCACCATTCACGACATCACCAACACCCAGGTGCCGATCGATTCCTTCAAAAGCGACCTGCGCCGGGCACGCTCCGGGCTCAGCTCACTCATTCCCACCACCACCGGTTCGGCCAAGGCGATCGCGATGATCTTCCCTGAGCTGAAGGGCAAGCTCAACGGTCATGCCGTTCGTGTTCCCCTGCTGAATGGATCGCTCACCGATGCGGTGTTCGAGCTCAAGCAGAGCGTCACGGTGGAGCAGGTGAATGCTGCGTTCCAAGCAGCTGCGGAAGGGCCTCTGAAGGGAATCCTGGGTTACGAGGAACGCCCGTTGGTGTCGTGTGACTACACCAACGACAACCGCAGCTCGATTGTCGATGCTCTCTCGACGATGGTTGTTGATGGCAATCAGCTGAAGGTGTTTGCCTGGTACGACAACGAATGGGGCTACAGCTGCCGCATGGCCGATCTCACCTGCCACGTGGTTGGTCTGGACGGATGAAGCTCTCCCCTCTGCAGCAATACGGCATCGTCACCGCCAACTACTGGGCCTTCACGCTCACCGATGGGGCCCTGCGGATGTTGGTGGTGTTCCACTTCCATCAACTCGGCTACACCACCCTCGAGATCGCCTTCCTGTTTCTCTTTTATGAGCTGTTTGGGGTGCTCACCAACCTGTACGGCGGTTGGATCGGTGCCTGCTACGGGCTGCGGCTCACCCTCTGGGTGGGAACGCTGCTGCAGATTCTTGCGTTGTTGATGTTGATGCCCGTCGCCGCCAGTTGGCCGAAACTGTTGAGCGTGATCTATGTGATGACCGCCCAGGCCATCAGCGGCATCGCCAAAGATCTCAACAAGATGAGCGCCAAGAGTGCCATCAAGACGGTGGTTTCGGAAACGCCGGAGGATCAGCAGCAGGGGCAGCAGCAGCTGTTCAAGTGGGTGGCGATCCTCACGGGATCCAAGAACGCCCTCAAGGGTGTGGGCTTCTTTCTCGGTGGGGTGCTGCTCACTGCCTTTGGCTTCAATACTGTCGTTGGCTGGATGGCGGCAGGTCTGGCCCTGGCCTTCCTGCTCACGCTGGTGCTGCCCGGGGAGATCGGAAAGATGAAGTCCAAGCCGGCCTTTTCGTCGCTGTTCTCCAAATCCCAGGGCATCAACGTGCTGTCCCTGGCGCGCTTCTTTCTGTTTGGTGCCCGGGATGTTTGGTTCGTGGTGGCTTTGCCCGTGTTCCTTGAGGCCTCCCTGGGCTGGAGTTTCTGGGAGATCGGTGGCTTCCTCGGTCTCTGGGTGATTGGCTACGGCATCGTTCAGGGATCAGCGCCTGGTCTGAGACGGCTCTGGGGGCAGACCACATCCCCGGGAGCATCTGCTGTGCAGTTCTGGAGTGCTCTGCTCACCGCCATTCCCGCCCTGATCGCGGTGGCGCTGTGGCGCCAGGTGGATGTGGCGGTCGCCATCACCGCAGGCCTTGCCGCCTTTGGGGTGGTGTTCGCGATGAATTCGTCGATCCACTCCTACATGGTGCTGGCTTACACCGATGCGGAGAGCGTCAGCCTCAATGTGGGCTTCTATTACATGGCCAATGCGGCCGGACGCTTGGTGGGCACGTTGCTCTCGGGGGCAGTGTTCATGCTCGGCCGAACCGAAGCCGCGGGCATGCAGGCCTGCCTCTGGGCTTCATCCCTGCTGGTGTTGTTGTCGTGGTTCAGCAGCCTCAGGCTTCCTGCTGCGCGAAACGCCACTTGATCGGGGCATGGGTGAAGCAGGACGGGGCCAAACTCTGAATTTCTGCTGAATATCGCCGCGTTGGTAGGGATTCAGACACCCGCAAGCAGAGATTTTCTTCTGAATGGATGAAATCGTTTCTGTTCCCATGCGTGACGAGCCTGGAAGCCCCGATTGTCGTTTGGTGATCGATGCCAAGCGATCCCTGGAGGATGTGCTGCGTTTGATCGCTGATCTGCCCCATACCGACCACATGCGGCGGCAGCTCTTGTCGGTGTACAACCAGCTGGAGGGCATGCACGACCTGAAACGCAGTGGTGGTGCCAATGTGTCGTTTCGTTCCGCCGATTGGAGTTCTTCGGCGAAGTGATCCGGTTGACACCGATAAGGTCAGGTGTCGCCTTTCGCTGTCCTGAGAGATGTTTGAAAACGACCGACGTCCGGCTTGGCTGAACTGGGTCTTCCTGGGGATGTTCCTCTGGTCGTCGTGGCAGCTGTTTGGGTTTTGGTCCCAGCGGCTGAGTGGTTGAAGGGCCTTAGACCAACACGCCGGTCAGACGCAGCGTTCCCCACAGGTCGAAGACGCAGAAAATCAGTCCGATCACGATGATGTCCCAGGCTTTGTGGCGGATGGCCCAGGGGGCAAGGAACAACTCCGCGATCCCATGCAGTGCCGTTCCAATGGTGATGTGCTCCAGCACCAGCAGGCCATGGGCCACCAGGAACAGTGCACTGGCGATACACCGCATTAGGACTTGCCAGGAACCGAGCAAAGCCTGCAGAACTGGATTATAGATCACCTTAAAGCGTGCTGCTGTCATGACTCAAGCCCGCTGCAGATGATATTCCCCGTATTTCTCGGAATGTGAGGTACAAGATCGATCGCTACGTTGAAGTTCTCGCCCCTTCGTTGTCTCTGATGCGCCTTCAACAATCGATTGCTGATCAACTCAAATAGCGCAAAGAGTTGCTTTACAACCTCGGAGTGATTTTATCCTATGCCTCAATGCTGACCTTCTTCTGGCATGGCGTCAGCATGCTGGTTGCCAAGGAACATCCCAAGCACACCTTGGTTGTGTATGCCGCTCTCACATTTTTTACGATCGTGGTGATGGCTCCCTACAAGTGGGACAAAAAGTGGATGCGGATCAAAACCTCGATTGGGATGTTGGTGTTTGGCATGTCACTGTTGATCTATTTGTTCTGCTGGTTTGCGTATTGATTTGGATTGTATGGATTGCAATGGCTTTGCTCTAATCGCAACCCATCGGTCTGCCTGAGGGCGGCACATCGATGGGTTGATTGGATTCACAAGCAAATCGTTTTTGATGGAGTCGCTTGATCAGTCCTTGTAGGGATAGTTGTTGGGTACAAAGAATTGCTCGTTGAAAGGAGGCCGCTTGTAGCTTCCTTGCTTCGGGCGCTTCGGCATCTTGATGGGTGGCGGTGTCATGTCTTCATAGGGCACCTTGCTGAGAATGTGGCGCAGGCAATTCAAGCGGGCGCGGCGCTTGTCATTGGCCTCCACGGTGAACCATGGGGCTTCCGGGATATGCGTTTTGGCAAACATGGTGTCCTTCGCTTTCGAGTACTCCACCCAGCGGTTGCGCGACTCGATGTCCATCGGACTCGTCTTCCAGCGACGCTCTTCGTTATCAATGCATTCCTGGAAACGTTTTTCCTGTTCGTCATCGTTGATGGAGAACCAGTATTTGAGCAGCAGGATTCCGTCCTGCACCAGCATTTGCTCAAACTGTTGGCGCGACATATAAAACTGCTCCACTTGTTCGCGTGTCGCGAAGCCCATCACTTTTTCCACACCGGCCCGGTTGTACTAGCTCCGGTCAAAGACAACGATTTCTCCGGCACTGGGAAAATGCTCCACATAGCGCTGGAAATACCACTGGCTTTTCTGATGCTCTGATGGCGTGCCCAGGGCTACCACCCGGCATCCCCTGGGGTTCAAGGACTCCGTCAGCCGTTTGATCGATCCTCTCTTGCCTGCGGCGTCCCGTCCTTCGAACAGGATGATCATGCGAAAGCCTGTGGCTTTCACCCAGTACTGCATCTTCACCAGTTCCGTCTGGAGTTTGGCCAGCTCTTTTTCGTAGACCTTTTTGTTCAGGCGTTTGTGCTTGTTGGAACAACCCTTCTGCAGTTCCTCCATGATTTCCTGCGGTTGGTCGACATCACCATCGCTGTAGTGATCGATGGCCTCGAGGACGGCTGTCATGTCGTGGTCGACGGTCTGGCTCATGCTTTCGGTGGATCACCAGTTCAGTTCTGCCAGCGCTGCAATCTGCGGGGTCGATCTGGTCCGATTTTTTACGGAATGTCTGGTGTGTTCGGCTTCAGCGCCTGCCTTGAATAGGGGGCGATACCACCAGTCGGATGATGCGAATCAACCTCCAAAGCGCACCAAGCAAGAGGATGCCCGCCAGAAGCGCGATGGCAGCGATCAGCACGATGGCGGCGAGCCCGAGCATGGCTTCCAGTAGTTGCTGAACGCCGCCAATCAGGTCATCAATGGCCTGGCTCAGCAGCAGCATGATGTCCACCTGCTGGGGCAGCTGATTCAGCAGAACTGCGATCCCTGCGGCAGCAGCCAGCATCAGCATGACAACCGTCAACTGCCGCAGGACGGGGCCATAGGGGAAGCGGCGACGGGGGCGGAAGACCCGTCGTTGATCACGTTTGCTGCTTCGGCGCGCCTTCCTCATGGCATCGGTGTGATCAGGGTGCCGTCACTGCGGCGATTCTGAAGCGTGTTTCCTGCACGTCAACGGTCGGACTGCGTTTCAGGCTTGTCCACCGGTGCCAGTGTTGGCGATGTCTCCTTGATCTCCTGGGGCAGAGGCACAAGCAAGGCGGTGGCGATGCTGCACGCCAGAGCAACCCCAGCCAGAAGGGGTGGTCCGAGGCGTTTCTGCAGAGGAATGCGACCGAAGATCTCCTGACGCCTCAACGGGCGGTCTTCGGGGAACGTCCAGGTCAGCTTGACCCGGTTGTCGAGCCGCAAGCGATCAAGGCAACGCACCAGATCGGCCAGTTCGGCGTCATCGAGCTTGAGCTGCAGCGGCTCAACGCCCTCCCGGCTGCTGCGCAGTTCCAGTCGATGGTTGGCTTGATCCGGCGCGATGCTCACAAAACCGCATTCCAGACCAAAGCAGCGCTGCACGCCGGACAAGCGATGCCTGGCGTAGGGCATCACCGCTGCCATCAGAGCCTCGAGATGATCCCGGGTTCCTTCCAGTTCCGGTGCTCCAATCAACTGTAGCCGCCAGGACGACAGGATGCCGATCGCCTCATTGGACTGTCCGGCGGAGAGGTCGGGAAAGCCTTCCACCACCAGCCGTGCTGCGGTCTGTTCGTATTGGTATGTCGTTTTCAACATGGTCGGCCTAGGGCGTGGGGTCGAGCAGGGTTGCGCGGAGTCGATCGATTCCACCTGGGCCTGCGCAGAACGCCAGGGTGCTGATCAGCTGGCGGTGCACCTGGCCCGCCGGTTCCATGGTGAGCAGACGAACAACGGCTTCCCGGCGCGGATTCATCCGCTCTTCGATGAGGTCCCGCAGGCGCTCGTGGAACAACTGCCAACGCTGTTGGGTGAGTTGTTCGGGTTCGCGGCTCGAAAGGAGTTGATGGAGCATGGGGTAGAGCCGATCAGCCATGGCACACACCAGACAGATCAGGGATTCGGCATCCACCGGGTCGAGCTGGTCCCGCCGGGTGGTGCGCCGAAGCGGGTTATGACAGCGCCGCTTCCAGAGTTCAACCCGGTTGGGGAATTGCGTCTGGAGACCCATCTGTTTGCTGGTCCAGACCATCGCCTCGCCACCATTCAGATCAAGAGCCTCAATGGTCAGCAGCAATAGGTCGAGACGCTCGACGCCCCGCCGGCTGAGACGCGCGCCATCGGTGGGTGCGCTGGAGGCTGGAGCTTCAGTCATGGCTGCGATGACAATGAAGTCAGGCTGTGACTGACTGCTACTTGGGTTTTACGACTCTCTCGCAGTTCTCTGTCGCAGAACTCTCGCAGTACTGAAACCATGGGGAGACCGAGGAAGCCGATCCAGCAAAGGTCGAACGGAGTGTATTGCGTTCAGCTCCATTTGGGAGGCAAGCGTGTCATGCGTTCTTTGGGGACCAGAGACATTGAGGTTGCTCACCGTCGAGCTGCCCAAGCGATGGCAGAACTGGAGGCAGCTCACAAGGCCAGAGATGAGGGTAAGACGAGGTGGCGAGATGCCGAGGAGTTCAGCAGTCTTCTCGAACTCTCTGATGTCCTTGATCCTCAAACCACTGCTGAGCAATACACGGGCAAGCGGGCTCAAGACGACGGATCCGGAGCATTTCTGGACAAGAACACTGAGGCACTCGCTCAAGCCCTGCTCAAGAGGGAGGTGCCAGCTACTTGGAACGATCTCATCCGAGAGGTCGAACGCATCCGCAGAAGGAAGAACCTGTCTCCTTTCTCCGCCAGCTGGCACCGAAATGTGGGTATTGCCATCAAGCAGTGTCCATTCGAGCTCGCTGAAGCAACCCCAGAAGCGATCAGGGAGTGGATCGATCAAATGCAGGATTCAGGCCTCACTGTTCTGACCATCAACAGCAAGTGCTCATTGCTGTCGGGGCTGGTTGCTAAGTGCATGAAGTCAGGCCTGCTTCGGGGGCTGACCATGAACCCTTTCGATGCCGCGGACTACAGCGCTGGGGAGGCAAACCACATCTACACAGCAATTGAACGGGATTACCGGGATCTGTCTTTGCTCCTGCCAAAGCTTCTCAATAGGCAGCTCATCCCTGTCCTGATTCAGGTCTATTGCGGTACGCGCATCAGCGAGGTCAGGAATCGGAAGCGTGAAGACTTCGATTTGGAGCTTGGCACGATGCAAGTTGCTGTAGGCACAGCGAAGAACAAATCCTCTGTCAGAACTATTCCGTTGCCGCCAAAGGTATTGGAGCTTTTGAAGCAGTTCCCTTTTGAAAAGGGTTGGGGTACAGCGTCTCAAATCAACATCAGGCTCAAAAGCATCAACCCTGAGCTAACGACTCATAGCTTTAGGCATGGCCTCACAGACTTGGGTAGGAGGAATCAAGTGGACCCAGCTCACATCGAAGCGCTGCTTGGTCACAGGCTGTCGATTAGTCAGATGTCCAATGTTTATCGACAGGGATATGACCCAGAGGTTTTGCGAAAGGCTATTTCTTCTACATGGAAAAAGATTGATGCGTGGTTGCATATTTGAGTCAGCAAGATTTTGAATCGCAAGATGCCGATGAAACTCCCGGATCTTGCTGAAACAGGCCTAGAAGCTCTTCTAAGATCTCTCTTTCTAGTTAAATGATCAATCCATCACGCAGCGCCTATCTCTCGCTGCAGGCTCTCCTGAGGGCCTCTGGGTAATCGGGCACTATAACGGGGGAATAGCTCAGTGCTTTCCACCATCGTCAAAGAAAAGATGATTAAAAAACTCGTGGATTGGAATCCACGTAAAAGAAATGGGTGACTCTGAATACCTTCGGGAGTAAGTCCTCATCCGCGTTGTCAGACGCCAGGGAGAACAAGCCTTCAGGCAGCTTGTAGTAGCACCCGTTATCTGATCCCGTCAGCGTGACGCCCTAACACAGCGGCACCACCATGAACTCAAGTGAAATCGTCCTCTATGGAGTATTCATTTGATTCGTGTTTGCGGAGTGAGTGCTACAGGCGGAGCCTGCGGCAACACCTCCCAAACCGAATCTAAGTGAATACTTAACCAGGCACTTGTGTTGTTGATCAAATATTGATATGTGTTTCGTGGTCATCTATCAGCAAGGTGATGACAGAAGAGAGAGATGTGGTGATCAGCGCTTTGGGCGCATAGCTGGATAGGGTCCGCAGATCTTTAGCCCTGCTTAGCCGTGATCAAGAACCCGATCCTTTTGAAGGCTTGGAAAGTCATCACATGGCGGTGGCGGCTTCAGCTGGCGCTCAACGCGCCTTTTGGACTCCTGTGGGTGGCAGATAAGACCAACCCAGCTGTGCACGCCTTTGACATGTCAGTGCTCGCAGCACTTTATGCCGAGTGGCTGGCTCCAATGATGGGTATTGCTTGAGTGGCTAACCCCAAGAGAAAAGGGGCCCTGAAGCTGGGAGACACTGACAGGGTTGAAGCGGTAACAACCCAAGTATTGCCTTTCAGGAAAAAAACGCGATCCTGCTGCTAAGTCATTAGCTGCTGCCTGATGTTCATCACTGTTTTTGGTCAGAAAGGTGGTGTCGCCAAAACATGTAGCAGCGTTCACATTGCAGCTAGCTGGAGCCAGCAGCAAAAACGGGTCGTCCTTGTTGATGCCGACCGCAATAGATCGGCCACTGCTTATGGAGCTAGAGGGCTCTTGCCCTGCTCAATTGTGCCAATTGAAGCAGCAGCAAAAGCCACTCGGTCAGCAGAGATTGTTGTTACGGATGGTCAAGCGAGCAGCAACGAGGAAGAGATGAAGAATTTGGTAGAGGGTGCTGACTTCATTTTGCTGCCCACTACTACACAAAGTAGATCAATCGAATTGACAATTGAGATGGCGCAGATGATAAACAAATACAAGATTCCATATGCTGCACTTCTTGTAAAAGTTGACTCACGCAAAGAGGCTGCAGCTGAAAATGCTAAAGAATGTCTTGAAGGATTCGACATCAAGGTTCTCAACGTACAAATTCCCTTGTTAAGTGCATTTGAACAAGCAGAGACAGAAGGAGTCACTGTTGATCAAGCGATTGACAAACGCGGGCGTGCGAATCCACGCCGAATGGCTGGATGGTCCGCTTATTGCTCGGCCTGCAAAGAAATCGAAGATCTATACGAAGAGCACAAAAAACTCAATCCAATTCAGTCACCGATTGGATGGGACTTTACTCCTATGGAACAGCGTGTTTCAGCATGAGGACATGTGGAAACTAAAATCTGATGGGTATTAATTCTGGGTTCAGCTAGCATTCCAATCATTTCATGATGGTGAATTCAGTTAAGGAACACTGTTGTTGGCATGTCTTCAGCAGATGTTACTGTTACCCAAAGGATAGTCGGCTTGTTGCCGACATTTTCACTGTAATGAGGCGTGTCAACTCCTTTTAAAAAGGCTTGACCGGGCTTGAAAATAGTTTTGATTTCGCTTCCATCGGACATCACTCGAGTATTCATCAATGAGCCGGAGTTCACTCCTTGCACATAAACCATCATTGGAGCTGGATGCTTGTGCAGCGGAATCTTTCCACCAACTGGAATTTCAACTCGATAAAGACGCATTTCGGCCTTGCCATCAGGATATTTGAGAAAAGCTCCCTCAATCGTTTTAGATGCCGTGAAAATCTCATTAATTACAGGCTTCGCCGAAGTAACTCCAGGCTCAGTCGGTTTGTTCGAACTGCAAGCAGACACAAGCAAAGAGATTATCCCAAGTGCAATTACGCGCTTCATGTGAGGGCCTTTAGGGGGGGGCTGTGATTCTGACCATGTTTAGCAATAAGACCACACCTTGTAATCAAGAAGAATGGGAACTGTCTCCTGTCTTGTTGGTAGTGCAAAATTCTAACTCGATTTCAACGCTGAACTGTCTTCCCTCTAAAAGGCATCAGTGATTATCGCAGCCATTTCAGGCGTTGACGCGGAGCAACACCGGCCCAAGCCTTGATATGGCGATGCCGCTTTCGCGATCAACCGACGTACCCCTCGCAATAGCCCGAATTTGTCAGCGCAGAGTTGGCTCGGGGTCTTGAATTGATCCTTAAGGGCCAAAATACGTGACACAGATGTTGCTACCACTAACGGGCCAGCCTTTCGTCTGTTGTACTCGCCCTATATACCTGGAGAGCCCAATCGGTTTAGTGTGCAGATGAAAGTCACTTCCGAGCAGTGGGTCAAGGAGCTTTCTCTCGCTACTGAGTTGACGGCATATCTCACTGCCCGCACCAAGTCGAAGGCAAAGATGTGCACATACAGAGTAGTGGACACTGCCACAGATGATGTGGTGTCGACCGTTCGGTGTGGCAGGACCTTGATTCAATAGGCCAGCATCCGGCTTTTGGGCAATCTTGACGACTGCCGACCACATGTGGCCGATTTTCAGTTGTGCCGCCAAGTGTTGATCTCGTCAGTTGCTCCTCCTTGAGTGGGCTACTTGTCGACACCATCGCAAATGTCAGGGCTCTTATTCAGAACCGATTGATAGATTAAATACAGATCCCCGACGACTATCGCCGTAATTGCAGCTGTAGCTCCCAGCTGGATTAATGCCAGGTAAAGAATGAAGTCACCAACCATTTGCTCTCCTTGCCTGCTCTCTATCAATAGACGCAAACCTCACCTGTCAGGGCAGTTAGAACCTAACTTCACACTCAGATTTCACAGAAATATCTGAAGCCCATTTACGGAGGACCTTTGATGCTGCATCCCCATACCCCCTTTTGCTGTTCTGCGTCGCTTAACTTTTGTACAACTTAGTCGTGGTTTTACCCCAGAACCCAGTCATAACTCTGTGTTTGCAACGCTTTAGTCCTTGATAAACCGTATGCCTGTTCTGTTTCCGTAGCAATTTATGTGACGGGTCATTGAAGAACATAGCCACGAAAGTACTGCTCGCAGTTGATTTTTACCCCTTAGGGAGGCCAGGTCATCTTCTTGAAAGTCTCTGGATTCGCTTGGGGCTATGCCGCAGGAGTCCAGCCCACGTTCTGCTTCCAAATTGGCGTGATGTCTTGTCTGTGCGGTTGGGTCAGGGCTTGCCGAATGCCTGAATGGATTGATGTTTGATCAGTAGACGATGGGCTTACGGCCGCTTCTGCAGCTTAGGCGAGCAATCGCCAGCGAGGTGTTGATGTCGTTATCGCCGCCTGCACCTCTGAAGCTGTAGGAGAACTGGGCAGATTGTCTATCGCCATGCTCCCCCATCAGTTCTTCCATCACGCATTCTTTGAAAGCCACTTTCTTCTCCAAATAGTCCACTAGTAAAAGAGTTGGTATAGCGATCACTGCGCCTAACGCAGCTCGGGTCAACAGTGTGGTTGCTCTATTTGTATCCATGAACCCATTGTGCATTCATCCATCCTCAGTAGCCCAGCCCATCGGCTTCTGCTGCGTAGACACTCAGATCTCAGACTCTCGAAACGATTAGGGCAGAAGGTGATGTGGCAATCTACAGAGCTCTTGAATTGGTTGCTTGGATTACAAGGAGTTTTGCCTCACCTGTCTCGTCACGTTGGCGGCCATTAACACGGTGCTGAATTTGCGTTCACAACGACGGCTCTGAGCCCTTAGATCAGCTTTGAACGTCCCAGCAGGTATCCAACAACGAGGCCAGTTGCGGCCCCTTGGAATTGCCAAAGCTGTTTCCTGTATCGCCAACCAGCTCTATCCAAAGCAACACCAGCCCAGATGGATATCGCAACAATCAAAAGCAGGAGGAGGTTTTTCATCTGCGCTCTAGCTGAATTCCCACGTCACGATGACAGCCATTGCGGCTAAGAGAAGGAAAAACAACCAGTTCCCACCAGCTCCAAAAGCGAACATTGCCGCGATGAGCACTGCACTAACAGCAACCTTCAGGCGTTCATCCATTTGCAAGACGCTCACACTTCAATTTCAGTCTTCTCGTCAGTCTTCTGAGATCGCTTTGTAGAGGTCTGCTTCCTGTTCTGACCTCTAAGGCTCGCTTGTTACACCATACGGATTGAAAACTTCCAAGCCCCAACCCAGCCAGTAGGGATAGAGGACTCATTTTAGTAGCACCCCATGGCTTCATAGTCGGCCAGTACCCGATCAATGCGTGGGGCATATTTCTCGATAACTTCCTCTCTAGTTATTTCTCCGTCTGCTTCGTAGTTAGCCATCCTGATGTTCATGCAGTTAAGGATCTCGTTGTTAACGAAATTTTTCATGCATATAGCCTGAGTTTTCTCCATTGCTGGGAGAATGATTGCGTTTTGAGCTGCTAGTGCCTCGGCATCCATCGCAGATTTCAGGCGCGCAGCAGCTCTTTGTATTGCTTCGCATTGGGCATAGTCTATTGCCTGAGCACTAGGCATTAGGCACAGAACCAAAATAAGGAGCATCTTCTTCACTTAGAATGCCCTGGAGTACAACGAGTTTGGCTAGCCAGCTGCCATTTGTCACTATCACTTGCAGTTTTTGTCAAGAACTGACTTGACCTTAAAGTAATGCTTATGGTTTCTTTTCCCTCTTCTCAGGAGATAGCACTTGGCAATACAGATCGAACGCTTCCATTACGATATCTGGTTTGCTCTCTAGTAGATAAGCTTCTTTCTCTGACTTTCTGTTGCCTCTTATTTTTGTTGATGAGTCAAGTGCTGAGTCTCTGAATCCTCCAAGTGTACCGCTTCCACTTAGATTAAATAGTGTCCAGTCCTTTGAGCCTTTGCACCATTGGGCAGCATGAACGGCCTCGTGCGTCAGTGTTGTACTCAGTTGCTTCTTCGCGTCATTAAACTTGTCTCTTCCGGAAATGTCACCAAGCCTTGGATCTTCTAGGAGATTATCTACGCATAGATAAATTGCTCTATATCTAGAGATAAAATATCCTCTCATTAAATAGTTTGTTTTGCATGTCGGAGGGTTGGTTATTATAAGGAATTGTTTTTTTATCAAGAGGTCGTGTAGGGGCCTAGTCCTTTTGTTTATGTATCGGCGATAATCTGCTGCCTGCGTACTAAGGCCTGATGTAAGAAGGATTAGTAAAACAAAGATATGCATCGTTCGCCAGCTTTTGACGCATCTTGCTCCCTCTCGCGAAAGTCGAGGATTTTTGTCAGTTTCTAGCATCAGTAAGAAGCAAAGACCAGGAATTTTGAATTAATGGGAAAACGTGATTGTGAAATCGTGAAACCCACGCCTAGGGGTATGGGTATTTGCTTGGGAAAGACTTACTCATCATGTTCTTGCTTGAAGGGGGATGGTTAGTATTTTTTTGGACGGGCTTTGTTGTCATGGTAAAGCCGGCAGCGATACTTCTTTGATCTTTTCATGGCTTTCGGCGACAACAGAGCGTCCGTCGGGTGCGACCAGCACAATTGAATTGACCGATGGAGGTATCCCAATTACCTCCCAGCCAGGTGGGCCTCCCTGGAATCGGAATTCATAGCCGCCTGCATCTCTTTTTGTCAGACAGGGGTTGTTTGTTGGATTTAGATACATGCATCGAGCTGGGTGATAGATGCGCAATCCCCCATTAGATGCTGTAGCCGCCCCGCGAGCGAGGTTTATGGCGCGTTTTGACGCTGTTGGAACCAACTCCCTGGCTTCAGTCCGCACCATTGCTGGCATTGTGTGAGCGGTTACTAACAAGGTGCCGATTAGGAGAAATCGCTTCATTTGTGCGTAGTTCAACGACTTCCCCATTTTGCGAAAGCCTTTCAGTTCTTGCAACAGTGCTCCAGGTGCTGATCATCTCTTGCGAGAGTGGAAAGGCGAATTTGGTAAATACAATGGCTCGCTAGCTTCGCTATTGCGTGTTTCTTTTGGTTATTTTCTTTCGGCTTCAATAGATGTGCAGCATGTATAGATGGGGAAAACTTCTCCAGTTCTGTCTCCTTCGGTAATTGTTTCATTCCCTATGTGCCTGCAGCCAGGCTTACGAGACAGCGACTTTACGACTTTCTTGATGTCTTGGGCTTTCTCGTCGCTTAAATAAGTGTCCTTGCAGATCGCTGGATATTTGATTTCACCGCTCATCGCGAAAAAAAGTGATGTGAGTGCTATGAGTGGAGTCATTAATTGTTAGTGGTTAAGTAAATCTCTCGCAAGTGACAATCATGCGGAGTGACTAAATATACATAATCGCTTGGCTCACACCGACACTGTTTGATTGCTGGCCAAATCACCTGCTCCCTTTTGCGCTGGCCTCTCGATGTTTTTGACTAATCCATCAACCAATCCAGATCATCGTCCCAGGCTTTGTCTCTTCCGCTATGTGGCCTGCGTTTTCGCGGTTTAACTGATTCAACCAGTAGGAGGGGCGGAGGTGGCAACAGCGGTGGGGCTTGTATCTCCTTGCTTCTTGCTCGATATGGGATGACCGGCAGGCGTATGGGTTCCGCAGCTTGTATTGGGACTGAACTCGTAACCAAGATTCCCAGTAGTGCATCTCGTATGAGTCGTCCGAAAAACGACTCCTGTTTTCGATTGCATCGTTGAAGTGCTGGCTGTGCTCTCAGAAACATGTACTACGCACGTTGCCTCGCAGGAGTTTGTCATTAACTACTGCTATTGCTCCATTTCCTGCGGACGCTGCTTTGCGCCGGTGCTTGTTGCCCACCCCACCCTCTGCGTGTGCAAACGCAGTCCGTGCACTCCTCCATGCAGGTGTATTAGTGCGGCCAGCTGGGTTTAGGCAGCTTGAACAGCCTGAAGAAAACAGCATCCTTCTGTAGGCCTTTCTGACGGCAGGTGCATCTCGATCCTGCAGGCCGAGAGGGGTCTGCAGCAGGGAGTCGAGGACCACTTGGCCTCCTTCCGCGCCAATGGGGAGTCGAGGTCCATTAGGCCTCTTCCCCATATCTTTCAAAAACCAGCGGAAATATTTGAAGCCCATCTACTGATGGCCTTGGATGCTGCATCCCCCATGCCCCCCTTTTGTCGCTCTGCTGTCGTTTAACTCTCGTAGAACCCTGTCGCACTACTCCGCTGGGATTCAGCCACAACCCAGTGTTTGCAACGCTTTAGGCCTTGACACACCTCATGGCTGCGATGATGCCAGGGGCACTGCCATTGCGTCACCTGAATTTGGATCTTCAGTCGCACATTCGCTCAATTCCAGATTTTCCCAAGCCTGGAATTCTGTTTCGAGACATCAATCCGCTGCTGCGCTCACCAGAAGCAATGGCCGATGTGATCCGCCAGTTGGGTGCGTTCTGCGACCAGGTGAAGCCTGATCTGATCGTGGGGATCGAATCCCGGGGGTTCATCTTCGGGGCACCCTTGGCCAGCGACCGACGGCTTGGCTTTGTACCTGTGCGGAAGCCTGGAAAACTCCCCGGTGAGGTGGTCGGTCTCGACTACGCCCTGGAGTACGGCACCGATCGGCTGGAGATTCAAGCCGATGCATTTGAGAATTCACCCCGGGTGCTGGTGGTGGACGATCTGCTGGCCACCGGTGGCACGGCTGCGGCGACGGGACAACTGGTGGAGCAGGCCGGCGGTTGCTTGGTGGGCTTGGCCTTTGTGATCGAGCTGGAGGGGCTCGGAGGCCGTCAGGCCTTGCCCGCGGGTCAACCCGTTGAAGCGTTGTTGCGCTACGGCTGAGTGTTCTGCCAGTCGAAGACGTCTTCCAGCTGCTGCAAACTCAACAACCCGAAGCTCCACAGCACGATCGGGAGGGGAGCTTGTTCCAGCTCCGCCTGGCGTTGCCCTAACTCCAGGGCGCTGGGACTCAACCCCAAACGCCGCTGAAGAAACTGCAGCAAGGCGTCTGTTGCGGGGGGTTGTCGCTGGCTGGACATCACCATGGTTGCGACCCGCGCTTGGCTCAGTTTGGCAAGGCCCGCCAGAGCTGCATGGGGCCGTCACTCATGGCCCGCAAGCTGAGTTGGCGCAGCCCAGAAAACTTTTTCAGCAGCAGCAGGGCCAAACGCCTCAGGGGCAGCAATAGCGGTTGGCGGTTGGAGAACACCCGCACCAGAAGATCCGTCGCCACACCCACCTGCAGCACATCGAGCCAGCGGCTCATCCCGTAGCGCCGAGCGATTGTTGCGGCGCTGCCCCCCCGCTCCACGGCGCGCAGCAAAACTTCCACATCACGCCAGCAGAGATTGAGCCCCTGGCCTCCCACGGGATGGCAGCGGTGGCCCGCTTCGCCGATCAGCACGCCCCGTCCGCGATGCAAGCGGCGAGCCAGCAGCCATTGTTGTGGGAAGGCTCGGGGTTGATCCAGAAGGAAATCCGGTTCAATCCCCTCCGGCAGAACAGCGGCCAGCTGATCGAGAAAGGCACTGCGCTGCAGCCTGCTGCGCTGCTGGCAACTCTGCCAGGGTGCACTCCACACCACCTGGAACGTGCCCTGCCCCAAGGGCAGAACGGCGAGAGGGCCTTCCGGGCGAAACAACTCGCAGGCCCTGTCGTGAGGGAGACCCCGCAGGGCAACTTTGGCGGTGAGGCACCCCTGGCGATAGCGCATGCCCCAGTGACGGATGCCCCAGGCCTCCCTTGTGGGGGAGCGTGGTCCGTCAGCCGCCACGATCAGGGCGTCAGCGCTTGGATCAGGGCATGGTTCGGCCAGGTGCATGGCCACGTTGCTATTGGCCTTTATCCGAGCCAGCAACAACTTCATCAAGGGCCGGTGATCGAGGATCCAGCCGATGCCTTCATGGTGTCGATTGGCTGATGCCAGGTCGTCCTCGCTGAAGAGAACGCGGGCGTTGGTGGCCCCATCCCGCAAATCCAGGTCACGGAACGGCACCAAGGAATCGTGCAGGTCGTGCCATAGCCCCAGTTTCGTCAACAGCCTGCGGCTGGAATGAGTGATGGCGTACGCCCGGCTTCTGACTTGTAGTTCCGATGCCGTCAGCGGGTCAAACAGGACCACGCGCTGACCACGGAGGCCGAGGGCAAGAGCTGTGAGGGCGCCGGTGGGGCCAGCGCCCAAAACATGAATCTCTGGAGGGGATGGAGCCATTCAGGGAGTCTGGCCACCCATCCCGATCCAGTGCGAGGCGATCAGCCCAGGCCGAGCAGCCCGTGAACGAAGGATTCGCCGCCCAGGGCCAACTCAGTGGCCAGCAGGGCAATGAAACCGAGCATGGCCATGCGCCCGTTCAGCTTTTCGGCGCGGTCGTGGAAACCCCAACCCTGGGTTGCTTCAACCACTTCCATGCGGGGTTCCGTGGCGAAGGCGTTGAGGCGGCCGCCGTCTTCCGTGGTGACCTGTGCACCGCGCACGACAGGAGTGGTGGGAGAGGACTGGGACATCGATGCCGCCGTTTGATTACTAAGAAGTGTAAACCAGGTTTAAGAAATGTTCAGCAGTGGCTGCTCGACGCCGGCTGTTCAACGCCGGCTGTTCAGGCGGAGTTGGCAGAGCTCCTCAAAGGCGGGGCGGAGCAGGAAGGGGTACTCGCCAACCCACATCCGCATGCCCGGCAGCCAGGCATCGCTGAGGGCTCCGATCTTTGAGAAATCCTTACGCTCGCTCAGTACCAGGCAGCGGATCAGGCTGCCGCGGCGGATCGACTGGTGCTTCTTCTCCATCGGAAAGGCCACCCTGCCGAGGTAACCCTCTTCGTCTTCAAGTTCGAGCAGCATCCAGGTGCGTCGGTTCTCCACGAGTTCCAGCCGCCCGCGGCTGTCGGCCTGCTCGTGGCGGTTTTCCACCCGCTCACGCGTGATCACGTCCGCCACCTCGCCCTCAAACAGGGCAGCCTCGGGATAGCGCCGCAGTGTGGCGTTGCGCTGGCCGGCCTGAACGATCGGGCCCCAAAGCACATAGAGAAAGAACACAACGCTGATCACTAGCCAGACGGGGCCCCAGCGGCTGCCGAGTTGCGCTTGGTTGTAGATCAGGAACGTGATCACCCCACCGATGGCGGCGATCATCAGGCGCTGCAGCACCTCCTGGGGGTTGCCGAGGGCAAAGCGGAACTGATTTCCGGTGGCAACGGCTGGGATCAGCCGTTGCAGTTCACCGGGGCGGAGAGGGATGAGCATGGTGTCGCCTTCAGATCAGGCGTTCAAGGCCATACACAAGGCTGCCGAGGCTGCCCACCTTGCGCACCGTGAGCAGCACCCCGGGCATGTAGGCGGAACGGTCGATGGTGTCGTGACGCAGGGTGTAAGTCTCCCCGGGGGCACCGAACATCACTTCCTGGTGAGCCACCAGGCCCGGCAGCCGCACGGAGTGCAGCCGCAGGCCGCTGTCCCGCTGTCCGCCGCGGCAGCCCGCCAGGGATTCATGCTCGTCCACTTCCTCGGGATTGAAGCTCTTGCCCAGCTCTTCCATCAGCTCAGCGGTTTTGATGCAGGTGCCGCTGGGGGCATCCGCCTTGCGGTTGTGGTGCAGTTCCGTCAGTTCCGCGTGGTCGTAGAACCGTGCCGCTGCGGCTGCCGCTTGTTGCAACAGCACCATCCCCACAGAGAAATTGGGGATCACGGCCCCACCCACGGACGCTTTGGCCGAGAACTCGGTGAGGTCGTTGAGTTGTTCAGGCGAGAGTCCAGTGGTTCCGATCACAGGGTGAACGCCATAGGCGATCGCCGCGCGGGTGTGCTCATAAACAACGGAGGGGTGGGTGAAATCCACCAACACGGCGCCGCTGCCGCTGTCCCGCACCGATTGGCTCACAGCGCAGAGACAGCCTTCGAAATCAGCCGTCACGGCCACCTCCAGCTCGCCAAGGCCCAGCTCCAGACCCACGTCTGCCCCTTCCTTGCCGGGGGTGTTGTCGATGGCGCCAACCAGGCTGCAGTCTTCGGCTCCCACCACAGCCTTGATCACCTCGGCGCCCATGCGCCCCAGGGCACCGGCAACAACGACGGGAATCGGAGCGGTCATGAAAGCGCAGCAGACGCTTCAAAGCCTATGGGTCGGCTCGTGTAACGGCCGATCAGAAATCCTCGCGCCCTAAGGGCCAGTCGCCGTAAGGTTCTTCACATTGCTCAAAGCGCGCTGATGTTCACACAGGTCCGCTCCGCCGATCGCCGCGTTGCTCCTGTGGAGGGCCAGAACCACAAGTCCGTCATGAAGGCGGTTTATGTGGTGCTGGAGCCCCAGTACCAAAACGCTCTCACCCAGGCAGCGACGGCTCTCAATGCATCGGGTGGCGATCTCGGGATCGAGCTCAGCGGCTATCTGATCGAAGAACTCCGAGACGACGACAACTACGCCGGCTTCTGTGCCGATGTGGCTGAGGCTGATGTCTTTGTGGCCTCCTTGATCTTCATTGAAGATTTGGCTCAGAAGGTTGTGGACGCCGTCGCCCCACACCGCGACCGACTGAAGGCGGCTGTGGTCTTCCCGTCCATGCCGGAGGTGATGCGGCTCAACAAGCTGGGCAGCTTCTCGATGGCCCAGCTCGGTCAGAGCAAGAGCGCCATCGCAGGCTTCATGAAGAAGCGGAAGGAAGCCGGAGGTGCTGGTTTCCAGGACGCGATGCTCAAGCTGCTGAACACGCTGCCCACCGTTCTCAAGTACCTGCCCGTTGAGAAGGCGCAGGATGCCCGCAGCTTCATGCTCAGCTTCCAGTATTGGCTGGGTGGAACCCCCGACAACCTGCGCAACTTCCTGTTGATGCTGGCAGACAAATACGTCTTCCCAGCTGCAGAGGGCGAGGAGCGTCCGGCGATGGAGGTGGCGGAGCCCGAAGTGTTCCCCGACCTCGGTATCTGGCACCCCCTGGCTCCCTCGATGTTCGAGGACCTCAAGGAATATCTGAACTGGACCTCCAGCCGCACCGACCTTTCTGAGGAAGCCCGCAAAGGTCCGGTGATCGGTTTGGTGCTGCAGCGCAGCCACATCGTCACCGGTGACGATGCCCATTACGTGGCCACCATCCAGGAGCTGGAGTTCCGTGGCGCTCGCGTGATTCCGATCTTCTGCGGCGGTCTCGACTTCTCCAAGCCGGTCAACGCTTTCTTCTACGACCCGCTGAATCCCGAGCAGCCCCTGGTGGATGGCATCGTCTCTCTCACCGGTTTTGCGCTGGTCGGCGGTCCGGCCCGTCAGGACCACCCCAAGGCGATTGAGTCGCTGAAGAAGCTCAACCGTCCTTACATGGTGGCGCTTCCCCTCGTTTTCCAGACCACCCAGGAGTGGGAACAGAGCGACCTTGGCCTACACCCAGTGCAGGTGGCCCTGCAGATCGCCATTCCGGAACTGGATGGCGCCATCGAGCCCATCGTTCTCTCGGGTCGCGACGATGCCACCGGCAAGGCGCACACCCTCCAAGACCGGGTTGATGCCATAGCTGAGCGGGCCATCCGCTGGTCATCGCTGCGGATCAAGCCCCGAAACGAGAAGAAGCTGGCGATCACCGTGTTCAGCTTCCCTCCCGACAAGGGCAACGTCGGTACGGCGGCTTACCTCGACGTCTTCGGCTCCATCCATCGGGTGATGCAGGAGATGAAGGCTAAGGGCTACGACGTGCAGGACCTGCCTTCCACGCCTCGTGAGCTGTTGGAGGCCGTCATCAACGACGCCGATGCCATGCAGGGCTCTCCGGAGCTTTCAATCGCCCACCGCATGAGCGTTGAGGAGTACGAGCGTCTGACGCCCTACTCCGAACGGCTCGAAGAGAACTGGGGCAAGCCCCCGGGCAACCTCAACAGCGATGGTCAGAACCTGCTGGTTTTCGGTCGCCACTTCGGCAACGTTTTCGTTGGCGTTCAGCCCACCTTCGGCTACGAGGGTGATCCGATGCGCCTGCTTTATTCCCGCAGCGCCAGCCCTCACCATGGCTTCGCGGCTTACTACACCTATCTCCAGAAGATCTGGAAGGCTGATGCGGTGCTGCACTTCGGCACCCACGGCTCGCTCGAGTTCATGCCCGGCAAGCAGATGGGCATGAGCGAAACCTGCTATCCAGATTCACTGATCGGTGCGCTGCCCAACCTCTACTACTACGCCGCCAACAACCCCTCCGAGGCCACGATCGCCAAGCGGCGGGGTTATGCCTCCACCATCAGCTACCTCACCCCTCCTGCTGAAAATGCCGGTCTTTACAAGGGCCTGAAGGAACTTGGTGAGCTGGTGGGCTCCTACCAGCAGCTGCGTGAGGGTGGCCGCGGCATTCAGATCGTCAACACGATCATCGAGACGGCACGTCAGTGCAACCTCGATAAGGACGTTGACCTTCCTGAGGAGGATGCCTCGACCCTCGACCTGGAGGGACGTGATGCCTTGGTGGGCGCCGTTTACCGCCAGTTGATGGAGATCGAAAGCCGTCTCCTTCCCTGTGGCCTGCACACCATTGGCAAGCCTCCCACCGCAGAGGAAGCCGTTGCTACCTTGGTGAATATCGCTGCTCTCGAGCGTGAGGAGGATGGGCTCCGCTCACTCCCCGGCCTGCTGGCTGAGGCGATGGGCCGCTCGATCGAAGACATCTACAAAGGCAACGACGAGGGCGTTCTCGCCGATGTGGAACTCAACCGCACGATCACGGAGACATCCCGCGCTGCCATTGGCGCCATGGTTCGCACGCTCACTGGCCGTGATGGTCGGGTCAGCCTGCGCAACAGCTTCGGTTGGTTCTACGACCTGCTGGCCAAGTTTGGTTTCAAGCTTCCCTCGCCTTGGCTGCGGGCCTGTTGCAGTGCTGGCTTCGTTCAGATCGATGCCACCGAGCTCGACAAGCTGTTTGCCTACTTGCGCTTCTGCCTTGAGCAGGTGTGCGCCGACATGGAGATGGAGAGTCTGCTGAAGGCTCTTGATGGTGAATACATCCTTCCGGGCCCCGGTGGTGATCCAATTCGGAATCCTGGTGTGCTGCCCAGTGGCAAGAACATCCACGCCCTCGACCCGCAGGCGATTCCCACCCGGGCCGCTGTGGCTGCAGCGAAGAGTGTTGTGGACAAGTTGATTGAGCGTCAGCGCGAGGAGCAGGGCACCTGGCCCGAAACCATCGCCTGCGTGCTCTGGGGAACCGACAACATCAAGACCTACGGCGAATCCCTAGCCCAGATCCTCTGGTTCGTTGGCGTCAAGCCGATGCCTGACTCCGTGGGTCGGGTCAACAAGCTTGAGCTGATTCCCCTAGAAGAACTCGGGCGTCCCCGCGTTGATGTGGTGGTGAACTGCTCCGGTGTGTTCCGCGATCTGTTCATCAACCAGATGGCGCTGATCGATCAGGCCGTGAAGATGGCTGCCGAGGCTGACGAGCCTCTGGAGCAGAACTTTGTGCGCAAGCACGCCCTCGAGCAAGCGGAGAAAGAAGGCACGAGCCTGCGCGATGCGGCGTGCCGGGTGTTCTCCAACGCCAGCGGCAGCTACAGCTCCAACGTGAATCTCGCGGTGGAGAACAGCACCTGGGAGGAGGAAGGTGAGCTGCAAGAGATGTACCTCTCCCGCAAGACCTTCGCCTTCAATGCCGACAATCCCGGTGAGATGAACCAGAAGCGGGAGGTGTTCGAGAACGTGATGAAGACGGCGGATGTCACCTTCCAGAACCTCGATTCGGCTGAGATCTCCCTCACCGATGTGAGCCACTACTTCGACTCCGACCCCACCAAGTTGATCGCTGGCCTGCGTGATGACGGCAAAGCTCCCACCAGCTACATCGCCGACACCACCACGGCCAATGCTCAGGTGCGTTCGCTGAGTGAAACGATCCGCCTGGATTCACGCACCAAGCTGCTGAATCCCAAGTGGTACGAAGGCATGCTCGACTCCGGCTACGAGGGTGTGCGTGAGGTAGCCAAGCGGCTCAACTTCACGCTGGGTTGGAGTGCCACCAGCGGTGCCGTTGACAACTTCGTCTACGAAGAAGCCAACGAAACCTTCATCAATGATCCTGAGATGCGCAAGCGTCTGCTGGAACTCAACCCCAACAGCTTCCGTCAGATCGTGGGCACCTTGCTTGAGGTGCATGGCCGCGGATACTGGGAGACCTCGGATGAGAACATCGAGCAGCTTCAGGAGCTGTACCAGGAGGTTGAGGATCGGATTGAGGGTGTTGTCACCGACTGATCGTCGACCAAGTGTTGAACATCAAAGCCAGAGTTCCTACCGGGCTCTGGCTTTTTTGTTGGCGATGAATAATGGGCAACTCAGGCGTTCAGGGGCTTGAATTCTGCATCTCTTGCGGCTTGGCTGATCTCTGACGTCTTGAAATCAATTCCAGCCCATTGTTGATACATATACAGGCTGCGTTTTCTCCCTAATCCGAAGGGTTCAAGTTCGCCATTCTCATCATTCAAGCAGCGGATTGATGTCGGTGCGTTGTTGAGGCTGCCGAGCAGTGTGTGTACACGTTTGAGTGCGCGAAGGTTGTAATCGTGCCAATTGCTGTGATCGCCCCAATGGGTGGCTGCATGCTCTTGATCTGTATGTTCTGTCTTGTAGAGATGAAACAGCAGCAGGCGATTTGGGGCGTAGATGTTGAAACCCGAAGTCCACAGTCGTGCCGACATGGCAATCTCTTCGCCAGAGAAGTAGAGCTCGGGGTCGTAGGGCACTTCGCCCACGATTGAGCCCGGGCCGAACAGGAAACCTCCTGCGATAAATGCCCCGTGGATGGGGCGATCAGGTTGTTCTTCTGGCAGTTGGAATCGGCTGATGCCTCGCAATTTGAGAATGCCGTAGGCATCAAAACCGGCGGCTGCCATCACAGGCAGGGTTGATGTCTGCAACCGGCACGGCTGATCAAAGCCGTTCGGGTAAACACTGAGAACGGCGCGCTCATCGCTGCATTCCCTCCAGGTTGTCAGAAGTAGCTCATCCCAGTGCTCCACGGCCCGCATGTGGCTGTCGATCTGCAGCAGAAAGTCTTCCCCGCTGTAAGCACTTTGAGCTTGTCGTCGGGCCCAGCAGGCTCCGCGGCTTTCAGTTGCATCGAACCTGATGCTCTTCAGGTGTGGATGATCCGGAAATGCGCTTGTTCCCCAGTGGGGTGGGTCATCAGCCGCCAGTTGCAGGCTGATGCCGAAGCGCAGGCGCTCTGGCTGGGCTGCCCGCTGAATCAGGTTGTGCAGTGTGGCCGGGAGATCCGGATCCCTGTAGGCCGCGATCTGAACAAAGATCGTGGAGCTCACCAGAGTGCAGCCGCCATGCGCAGCGTCTGGCTGATGGGCCCCACATCGTGCACCCGCAGCACGGCAGCACCCGCCTGGGCGCAGCGGCAGGCCACGGCAGCTGTTCCCCAGAGACGCGCTTTGGGTCTGGGCTCATCGAGCACGGCGCCGATGAAGCGTTTGCGTGAAGGGCCGATCAGCACCGGTCGCGGACCTGCGGTGAGTTGTTCCAGATCCCGCAGCAGCTGCAGATTCTGCTCGTGGGTCTTGGCGAAGCCGAGACCCGGATCCCAGATGATTTGGCTTTCATCAATGCCGGCTTGAATCGCAGCTTCACTGCGCTCCACCAACGCTTCTTTCACATCTGCCACGACATCGGAATAGGTCGTGAGCTGATCCATGGTTTGACTGTCACCGCGGCTGTGCATCAGCACCACCGGACAGCCCGCATCGGCGACCACCCTCAGCAGATCGGGATCCCGCCTGCCACCGCTTACATCATTGATCCAGTTGGCCCCTGCTTCCAGTGCCTTGGCGGCCACCGGCGCCAGAAACGTGTCGATGGAGATCAGCGCCTCTGGGCAGCGCTGCCGGATGCTCTTGAGCGCTGGTAGGAGCCTCCGCAACTCCTCTTCGGCGCCCACCTCCTCCGCTCCAGGTCGGGTGCTTTGCGCCCCGAGATCCAACACGTCCGCACCGCGGCTCAGCTGCCGCTGAGCTTCAGCAAGGGCCCGGTCACTCGCCAGAAATTTCCCTCCGTCGCTGAAGGAATCCGGGGTGACGTTGATCACCCCCATCACGACTGTGCGTTGGCCCCAACCTTGGGGCCAGCCGCCTGAATCAAGCCGCTTGGTAGTTGGCAATCCGTCCAAAGCTTTTGGGCTCCAAGGAAGCACCCCCCACCAGCACCCCGTCGATATCGCTCATGCCCATCAACTCATCAATGTTGCTGGGTTTGACGGAGCCGCCGTACTGAATCACCAGATCGGGGGAGCCAACCCAGCTACGAATCAGACCACAGATGCGGTTGGCTTCTTCGGCAGCGCAGGTCTTGCCTGTGCCAATCGCCCAGATCGGTTCGTAGGCCACCACCAGTTTCTCGGCATCGAGACCCTCCAGGCCCTGCTCAATCTGACGGCGGATCACCCGTTCAGCTTCGCCCCGTTCGCGTTGCTCATCGCTTTCGCCAACGCAAACGATCGGAATCAGACCGTTGGACTGGGATGACCTGGCCCGGTGGTTGATCTGTTCGTCGCTTTCACTGAAGTATTTCCGCGGTTCGCTGTGGCCCACGATCGTGTGGGTCACCCCGTGCTCCTTGAGCATGGCTGGGGAGATCTCCCCGGTGAAGGCTCCCTGGCCTTCCCAGTGCACGTTCTGGCTCGAGAGGCAGACGCGGGAGTTCTGGCTGAGTTCCGCCATGGTCGACAGCGCCGTGAATGGTGGTGCAAGCACCAGGTCGCGGTCGTCCGGGGTGTCAGCAATCAATGGCAGAAAGGCTTCCATGAACTCCCGCGACTGGGCACAGGTCATGTGCATCTTCCAGTTGCCAGCGATCACCGGTCTGCGCACGCCTTGCTTCCCCATGGAATGTGGCAGCCAACTTACGGCCCGGTCGCGTTTTCATCCCCGACAACGGACTCCTCACCAGCAAGCACAACCCGATCTCCCGGGGAAAGCTGACGGCCCCGCCGGGTTTCAACGCTCCCATTCACCTCCACTTCACCCATCTGGATGCGTTGCTTCGCTTCACCGCCGGTGGAGACCCAACCCTTCCATTTCAGGAACTGATCCAGCTTCATTGGGCAGAGTTTTGAGCTCACCATTGATACTGTGCCGCGATGCTGACCCCATCCCAGGCCGGATTTCGCCGGCTGCTGCCGTTGCTCCGTCCCCATCTGCGGGAACTGCTCTGGGGGGGCTGCTGCATGGTGATTTACGTCGGCAGCTTTCCACTGCTCGTGCAGCTGGCCGGAGATTTGTTCCCCGCACTGGGCTCGGGTGATCTGACTCGGGTGCTTCAGCTGATCGGGCTGGCGTTGCTGATCTTTGCTGTTCAGAAGATCGCCCAGTTCGCTCAGGACTCGCTTCTTGCCGGCCCTGCACTGCTGGTGAGCCAGGACTTACGGCGTGATCTGTTCCGCCGCCTGCAGACCGTCGAGCTGAGGGCGCTCGAGAAGCTTTCAGCGGGTGATCTCACCTACCGCTTTACCGAAGACGCCGATCGTGTCAGCGAGGTGCTGTACAAGACCATTCACGACACGGTCCCCAGCGTGCTGCAGCTGCTTGCTGTGCTGGGGATGATGCTCTGGCTCGACTGGAAACTGACGCTGGCCATCCTGTTGCTGGCGCCCGTGATCGTCTGGCTGATCAGTCTGTTTGGTGCTCGTGTGATGGCGGCCACGGAGCGCAGTCAGAAAAAGGTGAGCGAACTGGCCGGTCTGCTGGGTGAGGCCATCGAAGGTTTGCCCCTGGTGCGTGCTTTTGCCGCCGAGCCTTGGCTGCAGGACCGTTTCGAGACGGAAATCGATCAACACCGGCAGGCTCGCCATCGCACCTACAGCCTTGTGGCGCTCCAGCATCCGGTGGTGGGCATCATCGAGGTGGTGGGTCTGTTTGCCGTGCTCGCCCTCGGAGCCTGGCGAATCCAGACCGGTGATCTGAGTATCGCTGGGCTGAGCAGCTACCTGACGGGGCTGATCGTGCTGATCGATCCCATCGCCCACGTCACCAACAACTTCAACGAATTTCAGCAGGGTCAGGCGTCGCTGCGCCGTTTGCGGGAGATCGAGCGCGAGCCCCAGGAGGCTCCGGATCCAGCTGAGGCGCATTCCATCGGTGCTCTCCAGGGTGATCTGGTCTTTGATCAGGTGAGCTTTGGCTATGACCCGGTCCAGCCGGTGCTGCATCAACTCAACCTGCGGGTGGATGCGGGCCAGGTGCTGGCCATTGTTGGCCCCTCCGGTGCGGGCAAAAGCACTCTGCTGTCGCTCCTGCTCCGGTTCAACACGGCGCAACAGGGCGAGATTCGTCTCGATGGCACTGACATCAGCTTGATGCGCGCCCGTGCGCTGCGTCAGCAGGTGGCCCTGGTTCCGCAGCGCACAACCGTCTTTTCCGGAACCATTGCCGAAGCGATTCGGTTTGGCCGTCGTGCGACGGACGACGAGGTGCGCGATGCGGCACGGTTGGCCAATGCGGATGATTTCATCCGTGCCTTGCCCCAGGGGTATGAAACCCAGCTCGAGGAACGGGGAACCAACGTTTCCGGTGGCCAACTGCAGCGGATCGCCATTGCACGGGCGGTGCTTGGCAATCCAGCGCTTTTGCTGCTGGATGAAGCCACCAGTGCCCTTGATGCTGAAGCTGAGGCGGCGGTGCAACTCGGACTGAAGCAGGCGATGAAGGGGCGAACCGTGTTGGTTATCGCCCATCGTCTGGCCACGGTGCAGGAGGCCGATCGCATTGTGGTTCTTGAAAAGGGAGCCGTGGTCGATCGAGGAACCCACGACGAGTTGATGCAGCGTGGTGGGCGTTACCGCGAATTGTGCGAACGGCAGTTCATTCGAGATCGGCAGAAGTCCTGAAGCCCTCTACGATCTGGCCGCCGGTACACCGCCATCCCGGCGAAGAACGATGACTGATTCCGCAGCCAACAACCCCGTCTTGACCTTTGAAGGCAAGCGCTACGACCTCAACACCCTTCCTGATGAGCTCAAGGAGCTTGTGCGTGGCATGCAGGTTGCCGATGCTCAACTGCGGATGCACGAAGACACCCTCAAGGTTCTGGCGGTGGGTCGTCAGAGCTTGGCGACCCAGCTCAATGAAAGGCTCAAGTCTGTGACTCCGTTGCCCGATCAGGGTTGATTGACTGCCAATAAAAAAGGGGGGGCTCAACAGCCCCCCCTTTTTTATTGCTCGCCGCTGTGCTCAGTCGCTGAAGCTGTAGGCCTTGGTAAGTTTGAACACGGTTCCGGAAAGCAGGATCAAGGCCACGAGGTTGGGGAGAGCCATCAGGCCATTGAGGGTGTCGGCAATCGACCAGATCACGCCGCGGTCGCCTGCGACAGCACCAATCACGACAACAGCCACCCAGGTCAGACGAAAGGGCAGCACGGCGGAATCACCGAAAAGGTAGGTGGTGCAGCGTTCGCCGTAGAAGCTCCAGCCGAGAATGGTGGTGAAGGCGAAGACCACCAGTCCCAGGGTGACCACCACGCCGCTGCCGGCGATGCCGGTGTTGAAGGCAGCGATGGAGAGGTCTGCGCCGCTGAGCTTGTCGCCGGCTGCATCGAGGATCAGATTGGCTTTGGTGGTGATGATCACAAGGGCAGTCATCGTGCAGATGATCAGGGTGTCGATGAAGGTGCCCAGCATGGCCACCGTGCCTTGGCGAACGGGATCATCGGTTCTGGCAGCCGCGTGGGCGATCGGAGCACTGCCCAGGCCCGCTTCATTGGAGAAGATGCCCCGCTTGAAGCCCATCAGCACCACCTGACCGAGGGCCCCACCGGCTGCGGCTTGGCCGGAGAAGGCGTTGGAGAAAATCGTGGCGAAGGCTTCAGGCACGCTGCCCAGATTGGCCAGCAACACCAGAAGGCATGCAGCGATGTAGAGGATCGACATCAACGGAACAATGGCGGAGGCCGCCTGGGCGATGCGTTTGATGCCCCCGATCACGACAGCGAAAACCAGGGCTGCCAAAACGACTCCGGTCGCCAGCCTCGGGATGCCAATCAGGCTCAAGGCAGACGACACCTCAAAGGCCTGAACCCCATTGCCAATGCCGAAGCCCGCCAACATGCCGAAGAGGGCAAACAGGCCCGCCATCCAGCTCCAGCCGCTGCCGAGTCCGTTGCGGATGTAGTACATCGGCCCACCCACGTGGTTGCCGTCTACATCGGTTTCGCGGAACTGAACCGCGAGCACCGCTTCGGCGTACTTGGTTGCGATGCCGAAGATCGCGATGATCCACATCCAAAAGACGGCACCAGGTCCACCAACGGCGATGGCTCCCGCCACACCGGCAATGTTTCCCGTGCCGATCGTGGCCGACAACGACGTCATCAGCGCTTGGAAGGGAGTGATCTCTCCTTCCGTTTGTGATGCACCCGGCCGAAGCATCATCGAGATGCCATAGCCCAGCCGTTGCAGCGGCATGAACCGCAGGCCCACCATTAGAAGAATGCCCGTCGCGGCAATCAAAAGGACGGTGGGCCATCCCCAGACGATGCTGTTGATCGGGCCATTGATGGCCTGAATGGTCGACTCGACTCCGCCCATGCCTTTCAACAGGTTTGGGCGGATGGTCTCATAGCCGGCTTGCACCGGCAATCAACTCAGAGCGATTCGAGATCTTCAAAACGGAAGGTCTGGCTTCCGGCGGGGGTATCGCCATGGGCTTCGGTGGTCACGACCCGCTCGGTCAGCACCCAAGGGCCATCTCCAGGAAGAGCAGCGAAGCTGTCTTTGAAGCTGCTGCGGCCGCCCCGGGCTTCTCCCGTTGCCGGGTCGGCGTACTGACTGGTGTAGGTGTGGCTGAGGTAGCCCGCACCCGTGTCGGTGACATCAGTGGTGTAGATCGTCACGACGGTGCCGTGGATGTGGCGGTGAACCATGGTCACCACGTCATCTTTGATGCGGTACTTGTCTCCTTCACCCTTGCCGCCGACGAGCACTTCGGTTCCCACTTCGTTGGTGTCACCGGCGGTGAAGGTGTTCTCACCGTGGGTCTGCTCGAAGCTGCGACGCACGCGATGGATCGCGACTTCCCAGAGCTGGGAATTCACCGCCTTGAGGATCTCTTCGTTTTCAATGCCGTCCACCTTGGCTTTGAGATCGGCACCGATCTCAAACGTGCCCTCGACCCGTTGATCGCCCTGTTGCCAGATGCAGCGGCCGCGATAGCCGGAGAATCCAGGCGCCCAGGTGTAGCGGTTCTCGTAGGCGCGACGGAAGTCATCACGCAGGTCGCTTCCAGGCTTGACGGGAACGGAGGCTGTCACAGCGTTGAGGTGGCTCCCGCAACCCTACCGGTGGCCTAACGCTGCATGGCGTGCACGTCCTGCAGGGCATGGATGCTGAGCCTCGGCTGTTGCTGGAGCGCTGAGATCGCCTCCACCGCTGCCCTTGCTCCCGCGAGGGTCGTCACCGTTGGAACGGCGTAATCGAGCGCTGCCCGACGCAGGTACTTGTCGTCATGGGCAGCTTGGCGGCCAATCGGTGTGTTGATCACCAACTGCACCTGATTGGAGCGGATCTGATCCTCGATGTTGGGGCGCCCCTCGTGCACCTTGAGCACCGATTGCACCTTCAATCCCGCGTTTGCGAGCGCCTGAGCCGTGCCTGATGTGGCAGTCACATCGAACCCGAGTTCGATCAGCCGAGCGGCGATGGGCACCAGCGCCTGTTTGTCGCGGTCGTGGGTGGAGAGGAACACCGTCCCCTGGGTGGGCAGCGCTTCTCCAGCACCGAGCTCAGCCTTGGCATAGGCCATGCCGAAACTGTCGGCGGATCCCATCACCTCTCCCGTGGAGCGCATTTCCGGCCCCAGCACCGTGTCGGCCCCCGGGAAGCGCCGGAACGGCAGCACCGCCTCCTTGATCGACTGAAGCGGCGGCTTCGGCTCGCTGGTCATGCCGATGTCGGCCAGGGTTTCGCCCGCCATCAGTCGGGTTGCCAGGCGAGCGAGAGGTTGACCTGTGGCCTTGGCGACGAAGGGGACCGTCCTGGAGGCGCGGGGGTTGGCTTCGATGATGTAAACCACTTCCGACCCATCGGTGTTGCGCTGCACGGCGAACTGGAGGTTGATCAGACCTCGCACCTCGAGCGTTTGCGCCAGGGAGAGACTCCACTCGCGAATCGTGTTCAGTGCCGCCTCGCCGAGGGAAACCGACGGCAAGCAGCAGGCCGAGTCGCCGGAATGGATTCCGGCCGGCTCGATGTGCTCCATCAGACCACCCACGATCACAGCACCGGTGTGATCGCAGAGGGCATCAACGTCCACCTCAACAGCGTTTTCGAGGTACTGGTCAATCAGCACCGGATGGTCGGGCTCCACCTGAACGGCTTCGCGCATGTAGCGGTTGAGTTCCTCTTCGTCGAACACCACTTCCATGGCCCGTCCGCCCAGGACGTAAGAGGGACGCACGACGACTGGGTAGCCCACTCGTGTGGCCACGGCCCGTGCTTCCTCTTCGCTGCGTGCCAAGCCGTTGCGGGGTTGGCGGATGTTCAGATCGCGGAGGATAGCTTCGAACTGCTCGCGGTCTTCGGCCCGGTCGATTGATTCAGGGGAGGTGCCCCAGATGCTGGTGCCCGTGGCGCGCCCCTCATCGCTGTCCAGCCAGCGCAGCAAAGGAATGGCGAGTTTCAGAGGCGTTTGTCCACCGAATTGGACCACCACGCCATCGGGACGCTCCGCTTCGATCACATTGAGAACGTCCTCCAGGGTGAGCGGTTCGAAGTAGAGGCTGTCGCTGGTGTCGTAATCAGTGGACACCGTTTCTGGATTGCTGTTCACCATCACCGTGGTGATCCCTTGATCCTGCCCTGCAAAGGAGGCATGGCAGCAGCAGTAGTCGAATTCGATGCCTTGTCCGATCCGGTTGGGTCCACCGCCGAGGATCATCATCTTGCGGCCGTCCTCACGACGACTCACCTCGGACGAGGCGGGAAGGGGCTTGAGGGATCCGTCGGCCTGCAGGGTCTGCAAGGGACGCTCGTAGGTCGAGTAGTGATAAGGAGTGGAGGAAGCGAACTCCGCTGCGCAGGTGTCGACGGTTTTGAAGACGGCGCGAACATCGAGCTGATGGCGCCGCTGACGCACCGACAATTCGTCGCTTTTGGTGTGCCAGGCGATCTGTCGGTCTGAAAAACCCAGCTGCTTGGCCTCAAACAAGCTGTCGGCATCCAGCTGATCCAGGCTTTTGCCATTAATCAGCCTGGCCTCCGCCTCAATGATCCGCCGCAGTTTGGCCAGGAACCAGGGGTCAATCCTGCTGATCCGATGAATCTCCTCATCGCTGCGTCCGCGCACCATCGCCGTTCGCACGCTGAGGATGCGCTCCGGAGAGGGGGTCCTGAGCTGACGATCCAGCTCAGCATCCGTAAGCTCCGGTTCCTCCCGGTCGCCTCCCCAGCCCGAGAATCCGGTTTCCAGGGAACGCATGGCTTTCTGGAACGACTCTTCGAAACAACGGCCGATGGCCATCGCTTCGCCCACCGATTTCATTGAGGTGGTGAGCACCGCCGGACTGCCTCGGAATTTTTCGAAGGCGAAGCGTGGAATTTTGGTGACGACGTAATCGATCGTCGGTTCGAAGCAGGCAGGCGTCTTTCCGGTGATGTCGTTGAGGATTTCGTCGAGGGTGTAACCGACGGCGAGGCGAGCGGCGATCTTGGCGATCGGGAAGCCGGTGGCCTTGCTGGCCAAGGCCGACGATCGGCTCACCCTGGGATTCATCTCAATCACCACAACGTCACCGTTGTCGGGATTGATCGCGAACTGGATGTTGCTGCCGCCCGTCGCGACACCGATCTCCCGAATGATGGCGATCGATTGGTCGCGCAACCGCTGGTATTCCCGGTCCGTGAGGGTCTGGGCTGGAGCCACCGTGATCGAATCCCCGGTGTGCACCCCCATGGGGTCGAGGTTTTCGATGCTGCAGACGATCACGACGTTGTCAGCCAGATCACGCATCACCTCAAGCTCGAATTCCTTCCAGCCCAGGAGCGATTGCTCGATCAGAATCTGAGACACCGGACTCGCTTCAAGCCCGCTTTTGCAGATTGCTGCGTATTCCTCGGGGTTGTAGGCAATGCCCCCGCCACTTCCCCCCAGTGTGAAGGCGGGCCGGATGATCCGGGGGAAGCTTCCAATCGCGGCCCCGACGGCTTCGGCTTCTTCTTGAGATGAGGCGATGCCCGAAGGGCAGACCTTCACCCCGATGCGCTCCATGGCCTGCTTGAACAGCAGACGGTCTTCCGCCTTCTGGATTGCTTTGAGATCGGCACCAATCAACTCAACGCCAAAGCGTTCGAGGGTGCCGTTTTCCGCCAGGGTGACCGCCAGGTTGAGGGCGGTCTGCCCGCCCATGGTCGGCAGCAGAGCATCCGGGCGCTCCTGATCGATCACCCGTGTCACCACGTCCGGCGTGAGTGGCTCGATGTAGGTGCGATCGGCCATCTCCGGGTCGGTCATGATCGACGCCGGATTGGAGTTGATAAGGATGACTTCATATCCCTCGGCTCTGAGGGCCTTGCAGGCCTGGGTTCCGGAGTAATCGAACTCACAGGCCTGGCCGATCACGATCGGACCAGATCCCAGCAAGAGAATGCGACGCAGATCAGACCGCCTCGGCATGGGAAATCGTCCTTGGCCAAACAGATCAAGCCTCTCACGCGGCCTTGCCCCAACCGGGGGACTTGGCCTCGCTACGGTGAAGGGAGATCAGCACCAGAGTTGCAATGAGTGAGCTCCAGCGCCTGAAGGGGCTGCTGCCACCGGAAATGCAGAGCTGGGTGTTTGTGGAATCAGCTGCTGCAGTCGATCCTCCATTGATCACCCTTGAGGAAATCGGCCGGGATGAAGTGGAGATCCAGGTGGATCTCGACGAATGGGACGCCCTGGCGTTGGATCACCGCAATTTGCTGTTCTGGCATGAAGTTGGTCGGATCCAGAACGACACAATTCCCCGGGACGGTTGGGAGATGGCTGCTCTGGCCATCGGTCTCGGCGGTGCCATCGGTGAATTGTGGGTTCAGGACGGCCTGCTGTTGTTGATGGCCCTTGGCCTGTCCGGCTTTGCGGGGTATCGGCTTTATCTGAAGAACAATTCCGAAAAACGCCTGCAGGACGCCATCAGTGCAGACGAGCGTGCGATCGATCTGGCCTGCCGATTTGGTTACAGCGTGCCGAACGCCTATCGCAGTCTTGGAGGCGCATTGAAGGAGCTGGTCGAAAAGACCCGCAAGAAGCGCCGCCGCAGCTACTACGAAGACCGGCTTGAGGCGCTGCGCAAGAGTGCCAGTAAGGCCAGAGCTGAAATGGCCCAACAGGAGGGCTCACGCAGCTCCGTTACCAGCGAGAACGTTTATGGATAGCGAAAAGCTTGCTGAACTGGTGGCCGATGCCTGCGATGACCGCAAGGCCACCGACATCCGTCTGATTCGTGTTGATGAGGTGTCCAGCCTGGCGGATTGGATGGTGATCGCAGGCGGTCAGTCCGACGTTCAGGTGCGTGCCATTGCCCGGTCGGTTGAAGACCGCCTGGAAACTGAGGCAGACCTGCTCCCCTTGCGCAAGGAAGGGCTGAATGAGGGGCGCTGGGCGCTTCTTGATTACGGCGATGTGATCGTTCACGTGCTGATGCCCGATGAGCGCGGCTACTACGACCTTGAGGCGTTCTGGAGTCACGGCGAAAGCCGAACCTTCTTACCGTCGGTGAAGTAGCCGCTTGATCCATGGCAGAAGCGGTGTCCTGCCCCGTTCCACCGGAGCAGCGGCCTCTTGAGGAGTTTCAACAGCTCTGCGAGTCGTGGTTCTTCTCCTGGCCAGCGGGTCAGGAACCTCGCCTGAGCCAACGCCTAGCAGGCTTCTGGCTGCTGATGTTGCCGGTGTGCAGCCTGATCGCCAGTGGTAGTTGGACCCTGAAGCAGGATCCGCCCCGGCTCCTGGCCGCAGCCGCTGTGGCCGCTCTTGTGCTTCCCCTGCTGTTGCTGGTGCGGCAATGGCTGGGCTGGACCTACGTCATGCAGCGGCTTCTGCGTGAGTCCGTCGACTACGAGGAATCCGGCTGGTACGACGGGCAGACCTGGGAAAAGCCTCTGTCTTGGCGGGAACGCGACCTGCTGGTGGCCCGGCATGAGGTTCGTCCGATCCTGGGTCGTCTGGGACGGGCCATGGCCACCTCAGCGGGTTTGATGCTGGCCGGTGCCAGTCTCTGTCAGGCTCTCTGAACCAATCGGGGTTCCGATGACTTTGCCTTCGGGCTTCAGCCCTGCAGCCCGGACCGGGTCAGCCCCCCTTGAGGTCTGCTTGCAGCGCGGATCGATCACGGAATCGGTGCATCGCGTTCATGCCGTGGTTTGTGATGGCCGAGGACGGGTGTTGATGTCGGCAGGAAACCCCGGCTTGGAAAGTTTCATTCGTTCGGCTCTTAAGCCTTTTCAGGCCCTGCCGTTTCTCAGCAGTGGAACCGCCGACCAACTGGATGTTGATGAACGGGGCATCGCCATCAGCTGCGCGTCCCATGCGGGCACCAATGCCCATGCCCGGGAAGCCTTCCGGTTGCTCTGGAAAGCGGAGTTGGACAGCGCCTCACTTCAATGCCCTGTGCCGAATGGGGCTGATAGTCCTCTTCAGCACAACTGTTCCGGCAAGCACGCTGCCTTCCTGGCCACCAGCCGAAAGATGGGCTGGCCGATCGAGACCTATCTCCAGCAGGACCACCCTCTCCAGGTCGAAGTGAACCGCAGGGTCGCTGAACTGATCGGCTTGCCTGCTGAGGAATTGGTTGCCGAGCGGGATGACTGTGGCGCTCCCACCCTGGTGTTGCAGTTGGCTCAGATGGCCTTGCTCTACGCCCATCTCGGTGCCTCACAACATGCCGAACTCGAGCAGATCAGTCGGGCGATGCTGAGTCACCCCGACCTTGTGGCTGGTGAGGGTCGTTTCGACACCGAGCTGATGCGGCGTAGCCACGGCCAGGTCCTGAGCAAGGGCGGTGCAGAGGGCATTCAATGCCTCAGCCGCGTGGGTGAAGGTCTTGGAGTAGCCATCAAGGTGGAAGACGGCTCCCGTCGTGCCAAGCAAGCGGTTGCACTGCATCTCTTGCGTCAACTCGAGTGGCTCACACCCATGGGGCTAGACGAGCTCGATGAGCAGGTGCTGGTCGTGAACCCGAGCGTCAAGCTCAGCGTGTCCGGTGCCTTGCAGTCGTGACTTTGCGGTCATCTGCGACACCGACATGTATGATTTTCGGGTCGCCGCGGGGTAGAGCAGTCTGGTAGCTCGTCGGGCTCATAACCCGAAGGTCGGGAGTTCAAATCTCCCCCCCGCCACCAAATCTGATTGAATCAACAATCTCCCTCCTGGGAGATTTTTTTTGTCTGTCGTGCCTCCATGAGCAGTCGCTCCATGAACTGCGATGGCCCCTGGGACGCCATTGTTGTCGGCTCGGGAGCGAGTGGCGGCGTGGCCGCCATGACCCTGGCTGAAGCAGGAGCGCAGGTGCTTGTGGTGGAGGCAGGACCTGACCTCAACAGCACGCAAGCCTTCGGGGCTGAACCGGGAAATCTGCTGCGTCGGATCGTGGGCCTGACCAGCGGCAGCCATCGCCAGCAGTCCCAGCATCCCGGCTACTGGAAAGCCAACCCTCGTCTGTATGCCGACGAGCGTCTGCATCCCTATGAGCACCCGGCGGATCAGCCGTTTCTGTGGACGCGAGGTCTGCAGGTTGGCGGTCGCAGCCTCACCTGGGGTGGCATCACCCTGCGTCTCTCGGATGAAGATCTGGCTGGTGTGAATGTGGAGGGTGAACAGGTCCGTTGGCCGTTGCGCAGTGGTGAGCTGACACCGCACTACGCCGAACTGGAGCGCTGGCTGGGCGTTTGTGGTGGGCGCGATGGTTTGCAGCATCTGCCGGACGGTGAAACGCAACCGGCTCTGGCGGCGACGCCGGCGGAACAGCGTTTTGCCGAAGCTGTGCAGCAACGGTTGGGCTATCCCGTGATCCCCTCGAGGGGGTTTGGTCCGGCGCCGCAGGGAGAAGATCCCGCCTGGCCCCGCTCCAGCAGTCGCGGCAGCAGCCTTCCTCGCGCCATGGCCACAGGACGCACCCAGCTTCTCTCTGCGCATCTGGTGGAGCATCTCTTGATGGATGCCGGCGGAGATAAAGCCATTGGTGTGGTTGCCGTTGACCAATCCAATGGCAACCGCAGGGCGTTGAAGGCGGATCTCGTGGTCCTGGCCGCTTCCACGATTCAGTCCGTCTCCATCCTGTTGCGCTCCCGTCGTGGCGAACAGAGCAACGGTTTGGACGACCCCTCAGGACGACTGGGCACACGCTTGATGGACCATGTCTCCACATCGCAGTTTTTTGCCTTCCCCGAGCCTGTTCAGCGGGAACAGCCCATGCTCACGGGCGCTGGAAGTTTTTTCGTTCCGTTTGGCCGACACCTGCCATCGGCTGATTTTCAGGGCGGCTACGGCCTCTGGGGTGGCATTGGACGGTTTGATCCGCCGCGTTGGTTACGGCGTCGCCCTTCAAGCATCACCGGGTTCCTGATTGGTCACGGCGAAGTTCTTCCCAGGGCTGACAACAGGGTGACCCTGAGTGAGCGCACGGATCGCTGGGGCGTGCGTGTCCCCTCGATTGCCTGCCGTTGGAGCAGCAATGAACTTGCCATGGTGAGGCACATGCGCGCCTCGATCCAGGCCTGCATCGCCGCCGCCGGAGGCGAAGCCAAATCGATCAAAGACCTCTTTCACCTCCCCTTGGTAGAACCTTTCCTGGAGGGTGCTGTTGCGCTGTCTGAAGGTGCAGCCCCCCCCGGGTATTACATCCATGAGGTGGGAGGAGCTGCGATGGGGAGAAGCGAGACCAGCAGCGTCGTTGATTCCTCCAACCGTCTTTGGCGTGCTCCCAACGTTCTTGTGGTGGATGGCGCCTGTTGGCCGACGTCGGCCTGGCAGAGCCCAACGCTGACGATGATGGCCTTGAGCCGTCGGGCCTGCCTGCTGGCCCTCAGTGGTCGGGGCGGATGAACAGATCGTGGAGGTAGCGCTCGGTCACGGCGCGGTCGTCACAGCCGTTCTGAAACAGAAAGTGGGCGAGAGCAGAACTCATCACGCGGTATTGGTCCCAGGTGGGGTGCTCCCCGATGAAATCCTTCATGCCTCTATAGAGCACCTCGGGGATTTCCGTCTCAAGGCTCACGAAGCTGGCTTTTGAAGCAGTCCCGTGCTCCGTGGTCCCCATTTCATGGCATCGCTCGAGGTGATTTCGATCCATTCCGTCCAGCTTGTCTCTGTCCAACGCCCACCAAGAAAGCCACATCACCGGCGCTTGCGTCAAAGCCGTCGCCATTTGTTGAATTGCGGGTGAGATGAGATGAGACAGCAGTCTGTGACTGGGTTTGGGAGTGCGGGAAGTGACAAGGTGCGGTTGCTCTAGGTCGAATAGACGGTCTGTCAACCCGGTGGCGCAATTCCCTCGGAAATTCACAGGTTGACCGTCACAGCCGGCGAGCCAACCTCAGCCTGTGGAAAACGACGTTTTTTTATGTGGAAAAAGGGGGTGAACCCTGGCGAAGCAATTTCGATAAGAAAACCTGATCTTTACTTCGTCGCTGCTGTCGCTTTCGAGAACCGTGTCATTGGCGACAAGCCATCAGTAGGTTCTCTTTGGATCCATGGAATCAATCTTTAGGCGCGCCGTTTTTGCGCTTCAACGTGGTAGGGCCCAGGGGATGGTCGGCGTGGGGATAAGGGGGGTGATGGTGGTCATGGCTGTGGTCTGAGCCATGGCTGTGATCTGAAGAGTGGCTGTGGTCATGGGCAATCGGGATGCCGTCGGGTTGGCAGGCACCCGTGCACTCCAGTTCGCAAAGCGTGCAGCTTTCCGAAAGGCCTTCCACATGGTGGTGGTGGCTTTCCTGGGCGCGTCCCACGTCCTGTTCGAAGCCCAGCACCTGGGCGCGGTACTTGCAGAGCGAGCAGTTCATGGCGGTGTCCCCCCGCAGCACCTCCTCGACCCGTTCCTTGAAGGTGTCCACCACGAGTGTGTGGTTTCCCAGATAGCCCGCAGAGAGAAACTCCACCTCGGGGTGATCGGCAGCCACAAGCTCGGTGTGTTGGCGGATTCGGCTCACCAGAACCCCTGAAAAGAGGAAATAGGGCACCACCACCACCCGGCGGAAGCCCAGTTTCACGGCGTGACGCAGCCCCGGTTCCACCAGGGGGAAGGTCACACCGGAATACACCGTTTCTCCCCAGCCGAAACCAAATCCTTCCACCAGCAGCCGCGTCACCTTGGCCACGTTGGAGTTGGCGTCTGGATCCGAGGAGCCTCGACCCACCACCACCAAGAGAGTTTCGGCCAGGGGAACGTCGTGCTCAGCGGCATTCAGGCACTCCTGAACGCGAGCCCCGGCGGCCGACACCATCAACCGGTCCACCCCCAGCTCCCGGCCGTAATCGATCGGTAACCCCGTTTTGGCCGTGTACGTGTTCAGAACGGAGGGGATGTCGTTCTTGGCATGCCCCGCTGCGAAAAGCATGGCGGGAATGGCCAGCACCTTGGTGACGCCTTTCTCGCGGAGCGCTTCAAGACCATCCCGAAGGATGGGGCGGGCAAATTCCAGGTAGCCGTGTTCCACCGGCATCGGGGCCAGCCGAGGCCGCAGGGCGTCCACCATCTGGGCGAACTCTTCAACGGCCAGTCGGTTGCGACTCCCGTGGCCGCAGATCAGAACGCCAAGACGCTCGTTGTCGGTTTCCGCGTGCTGTTCGGCCAAAAGGTCGCTCTGCTGTTCCAATGGTTTGACGATATCGGTCGCATCGCAATGGATTCAGACCGTCCCGTTTTCTTCAACGCGCAGGCGGCTGATGCGAGGCGATCCGGTCTGGTCTCCCCTCGACCAGCGGAGTTGGCTGAGTTAGTTCAGAACTGGTCCGGTCCCCGGCCGCTGCGTCTCTGTGGCGGGGGCACCACATCTCGGGCCGCCGTGGCCGACCACTGGACCCTGGATCTGCAAACCCATTTCCAACGTGTGGAGTGGCAACCCGCGGATCAGTCGGTCTGGATTGGCGCGGGCTGCCGCATGCGAGACGTGCTGGAGGTCTTGCTTCCCCACAGCCGAACCGTCGCGGCTGGTTTGTCGGGTCTGCCTGGGCTTGGCTATGTGCTCACGGGTGGCATGGGACCGCTAAGCCGGCAGGTGGGGCTTGCTGTGGATCAAGTGCTCGAGATCCATGGGGTCTGGGGTGATGGCAGCCCCTTTGCCCTGTCTCGGGTTGACGATGCCGGTTCGCTGGAGTGGAGAGGCCTCTGCGGTGCAGCCCCGTTTCTGGGGGTGGTGAGTGCGCTGCGCATGGCCACCCAGCCGCTCCTGCCGCTGTGGGTGGAGCAATGCGTGGTGTCTCCGGATCAACTGCCAGAGCTCATGCTCAGGGCCGAAGCATCAAACGCCAGCACCAGTCTGCAGTGGCATTGGGAGAGGGCTGACGAGGTGCAGTTGCTCCGGATTGCCGATGCCCCCTGGACCGGTGCGCAGAAGATCGAAGGGTTGCACCAGCTCCCACCCTTGCGGGGATCGGCTCCGATGCCTTCGCGATCTCACACGGAGGTGGTTGGCTTGCTGGGGCCGGCAGCTGCTGAGCTCTGGAGGGTCGTGATGCCGGATTTATGCCGTTTGCTGCAGCATCGTCCTCATCCCTTCTGCAGCCTGGCCTGTCAGCAGCTGGGGGCGGCAACGCAACAGGTTGCCGCGGAGGCCAGCTCGTTCGTGCATCGCACTGCCGAGTGGAAGCCCTGGATCACCGCCGCCTGGACTCCTGGAGATGCCCCGGGCCAGAGACGCAGTCTTGCTTGGTTGGAGGAGGTCTGGCAGGTCCTTCAGTCGGTCTGCCCTGGTGTGCATCTGGCGCAGTTTCATGACCATCTGCCCTTCCATCACAAGGAGTTGGAGGCGGCGTTCGGCCCCTGGTTGCCCGAGTTGCGAAAGCTGAAACAGCGCTTGGATCCAGCAGGCACCCTGCCGACGCTCTGATTTACGGTCGCCCCTAATCGGCATCCTTTGATGGCCAAACGATCCAGCCCAACCCTGATGAATCAGTGGTTGGCCAACTCCAGCAAAGATCTGCTCTCGGGTCTGGTGGTGGCTTTCGCGATGATCCCCGAGGCCATTGCCTTCTCTGGGATCGCTGGGGTGGACCCCAAAGTGGGCCTGTTCGGAGCCTTCTGCCTGTCGCTGACCATCGCCGTCGTGGGTGGTCGCATGGCCATGATCACCTCAGCCACGGGCTCCACCGCCCTGTTGATGACAGGCCTTGTGGCCACCGGTGAAGCCCGGGGGCCAGGTCTGGGGGTCCAATACCTGATGGTGGCGGGGCTGGTGACGGGTCTGCTGCAGATCCTCTGGGGGTATCTGCGTCTTGCATATCAGATGCGCTTTGTTCCCCAAGGGGTGCTGAGCGGCTTCGTTAATGCGCTGGCTTTGCTGATTTTTCAGGCCCAGCTGCCCCAGCTCGGTCTCAACCTTCACGCTGGAGATGGTGACCATGGGGCCTCGTCGTTGCTCCCCCACGGCGGCCAGATCCCCGTCGTCTGCGGCTTGGTCCTGCTGGGCCTGGTGATCATCTATGGCCTTCCCCGGATCACCCGGGTGGTGCCTTCACAGTTGGTGGCCATCATCGTGTTGACCGCGATCAGCGTGGGATTCAGCTTCGATATCCCCACGGTCAGCAGCCTCGGCACCCTTCCTTCAGGTCTGCCCTCCTTCAGCCTTCCTTTTGGTGAAGGTGGTGTTCCCTTCAGTCTGGACACCCTTGGCTTGGTGCTTCCCACCGCCTTGGCCATCTCTTTGGTGGGTCTGATGGAAACCTTCCTGACCCAGGACATCCTCGACGACAAGACCGACACCACCACCAACAAAAACGTTGAGGCCCGGGGCCAGGGCATCGCCAATATCGTTTCCTCCCTGTTCGGTGGCATGGCCGGTTGTGCCCTGGTGGGTCAGTCCGTGATGAATGTGGACAACGGCGGCCGCACGCGACTGTCCACCCTGTTCTCGGGGGTGAGCCTGCTGGCGATGATCCTGCTGGCTGGGCCCTGGCTCAAGCAAATTCCGATGGCGGCTCTTGTGGCCGTGATGATCAGCATCGCTGTCAGCACTGCTGACATCAACGGTCTGCGCAACCTGCGTCGCATCCCCAAGAGCGACACCTCGGTGATGCTGATGACTTTTGCAGTCACCATGCTCACCACCCCGCACAACCTCGCCCTTGGCGTGTTGGCAGGCGTGGCGCTGGCAGGAATTCTGTTCAGTCGCAAGGTGGCCAAGGTGATTCAGGTGGAGGCCGTCGAGATCAGCGATCAGGAGCGGTTGTACCGGGTGCAGGGGCAGCTGTTTTTTGTGAGCAAGGTGTACTTCCTCCAGGGATTTGATCTTCACGACCATCCCGAGCGCATCACGGTTGACCTCTCCCAAGCCCACATCTGGGACCAGAGCGGCGTGGCTGCGCTGGATCAGCTCATCCGCAAATATCGCAGCGGTGGATCCGTTGTCAGCGTGATTGGCCTGAACGAGGAAAGCCTTGATCTGTTCGAGCGGATCGGTGGTCAGGAATCAGCCCATGCATGAGCCTCGGCTTGGTTGGCAAGACAGGCCCTGAGGTCTTGGCGCATCGCCATGATCCGCTGCTGGATCTGTACGTCCGCAGGGTTGGTCTCCACGTACTGCTCGGTGACGTCGTTGCTGATGCTCATCAACAGGCATAGGGTTTGAACATCACCGCCAGACCGTTGCTGAGCACTCTCTAGAAGGAAGCCCAACAGCGCCATCTTGTTGTTGTAGGTCCCAAGGTCGTGCTCGTCCCCCGCGACAGCAAAGGGAGTCGTGCTTCCAGCGATCAGTCCTGCCAAAAGGCAGGCCCAGACCTTCATTGCAGCCAGGCTGATTGCCATGAACCTAGGTCGGATGTGGGGGATGTGCTGGGGATCTGGGACAATCCCTCCCGATCCGTACCAACGCTGATGTTCCGATCAAGTTCACGTGTTCTGATCGTTGCGCTGGCCGGGTTGTCCTCGTTCCTGGCGTCCTGCGCGTCACTGGACAGTGCAGCTGGCTCGCGTCTGGATCTGGTCAAAGCGCGTGGTGAGTTGCTTTGTGGGGTGAGCGGCAAGATTCCAGGCTTCAGTTTTCTCAGTCCTGATGGTCGTTACACCGGCCTGGATGTCGACATCTGCCGTGCCATGGCTGCCGCTTTCGTTGGTGATGCCGAGAAGGTTCAATACCGGCCTTTAACCGCGCCCGAGCGGTTCACGGCCTTGCGATCGGGCGAGATCGATCTGTTGTCTCGCAACACCACCCACACCCTCAGCCGCGATGCTGTGGGGGGCAATGGGCTGCGCTTTGGACCTGTGGTGTTCCATGACGGACAGGGGGTGATGGTGAATGCCGCCAGCGGAGTGCGTTCGCTGGCTGACTTGAGCGGCAAGTCCATTTGCGTGGGATCGGGCACCACAACCGAGCAAAACCTCAACGACGCCTTCGCCTCCGAGGGGCTTCCCTACACACCGATCAAATATCAAGATCTCAATCAGGTGGTGGGCGGCTACCTCCAGGGGCGCTGCGCAGCCATGACGTCTGATCGCTCGCAACTGGCGGCGGCACGCTCAGGGTTCAGTGATCCCCAGGCGCATCAGATCCTCGACGACCGGATCAGCAAGGAGCCTCTGGCTCCAGCTGTGGTGGGTGGGGATCAGCCAATGGGTGATGCCATGACCTGGGTGATCAACGCTCTGATCGAAGCCGAGGAACGGGGTATCACCCAAGCCAATGTTGATGCGGTGGTGAAGCAAGCCGCAGCTGACCTCTCCCAGACCGCTCTGCGGCGTTTCCTGGGGGTGGACCCAGGTCTGGGTCGCAAACTCGGACTCGCCGATGACTTTGTTGTTCAGGTGATCCGTGCCACCGGCAATTACGGCGAGATCTACAACCGCCATCTCGGACCCGACAGTGCCGTGGCGATTCCCCGGGGGGCGAACCGGCTGTCCGGTGAAGGTGGTTTGATGATTTCCCCACCGTTCACCTGATGCGGCAGCGTCGTCTCCTGGTTCAGGTTGCTGTCGCCGCCGTATTGCTGGGCCTTGTGGCTCTGCTGGTCAACAATCTGGCGGTCAACCTGATTCGAACGGGCTTGGGACTGGGTTTTGGCTGGCTGGGCCGACCCGCTGGTTTTGCTCTGGCGGAAACAGCTCTCCCCTATGCCCCATCTGATAGCTACCTCTGGGCCCTGACCATTGGTTGGCTGAACAGCCTCAAGGTGATCGCGGCTGGCCTGGTCTTGGCCACCGGCCTGGGTGTTGCTGCCGGTGCAGCCCGCGGTAGCAACAACCGTCTGCTGCGCAGCCTGGCCGGAAGCTACGTGGCCTTGATTCGTCAGATTCCTCTGCTGCTGCAGTTGCTGTTCTGGTATTTCGTTGCCTTCCTTGGCCTTCCCTCGGTGCCGATCGGTGGGTTGATCCGGCTTTCGAATCAGGGCATTCAGTTGTTGGGCCTGAACCTCAGCGTTGAATTTTGTGCGGTTCTTGTGGGGCTCACGGTGTTCACGGGTGCATCTATTGCCGAGATCGTGCGCGGTGGCATCAATGCGGTGCCGCGGGGCCAGTGGGAGGCCTTCCGCAGCCTTGGGCTTGGAGAAGGGCTTGGGCTGTGTCGGATTGTGTTGCCTCAGGCCCTGCCGGCGATTCTTCCTGCGCTCACGAGCCAGTACCTCAATCTCGCCAAGAACAGCACCCTGGCCATTGCCGTGGGCTACGCCGATCTTTACGCCGTCAGTGACACCACCATCACCCAAACCGGCCGCGCCATTGAGGGCTTCCTGCTGTTGTTGCTCAGCTTTCTGCTACTGAATCTGTTGATTAGCGGCGGCATGGCTGCCTTCAACCGTGCCGTGCTGGATCGTCTGAACAGGAGCCGCTGATGAACCGTTGGTTGGATCGCGGGATCACCCTGCTGCTGCTGGCTCTGCTCGGATGGGCTGGCTGGTCCATGCTGCATTGGCTGCTGGTGGAAGCCGACTGGTCTGTGGTGACCACCAATCTCCCGCTGTATGCAGTGGGCAGTTTCCCTGCGGATCAACGCTGGCGTCCGTTGCTGTGGATGGCAGCACTGATCACGCTGACGCTGCTGACCCTCACTGGTCCGAAGCGTGGCTGGGTTCGCCGTTGGTTGCCGTTGGTTTGGATCGCGATGGCACCGCTGGGGCTCTGGCTGTTGGCCGGAGGATTGGGTCTGCTGCCGGTGGGGACGCGCAGTTGGGGTGGTCTGACGCTCACGCTGCTGCTCACTGGAGGCAGTGGAGCTTTGGCGCTTCCGTTGGGGATCCTCCTGGCCCTCGGCCGGCGCAGTGAGCTGCCGGTGCTGCGTTGGAGCAGCGCCGCTTACATCGAGTTGATGCGGGCTGTGCCCTTGATTGCGGTTCTGTTCTTTGGACAACTGCTGATCCCGTTGTTTCTGCCTCCAGGGCTTGAGATCAATAGAGTTCTGCGGGCGGTTGTGGCCTTCGCCTTGTTTGCAGCGGCCTACATCGCAGAGGATGTTCGCGGAGGCCTGCAGGCGATTCCGCCCACCCAGCGGGAAGCTGCAGCCGTGCTGGGGCTGTCGCCGCGCCAAGTGCTGCAATTGGTGGTGCTGCCTCAGGCGCTGCGGGTTGCACTTCCATCGCTCACCAATCAGGCGGTGGGTCTGCTGCAAAACACAAGCCTGATGGCCATTCTCGGTTTGGTGGAATTGCTGGGCATCAGCCGCAGCCTGTTGGCGAATCCTGCTTTCGTCGGCCGCTATCTGGAGGTCTACCTCTGGCTTGCTGCGGTTTACTGGCTGGCGTGTACCGCCATGGCGCTGCTGGCCCGCCACCTGGAAGTTCAGCTTGACCCTGCCCGCTCCGCTTCATGACTGTCGCCATTCGTGCCACTGATCTGGTTAAGAGCTATTCCCAAGGGGTTCGAGCTCTCGATGGCGTCACCCTTGAGGTGAACAGCGGCGAAGTGCTGGTGGTGATGGGGCCTTCCGGCTCCGGCAAGAGCACGCTGATTCGTACGTTCAACGGTCTGGAGTCGTTGGATGGCGGCGCCTTGGATGTGCTTGGGGTTCGCTTGGACGCCACCCATGCAGAACGTCAGGTGCGGGAGATCCGCAAGCGCGTGGGGATGGTGTTTCAGCAGTTCAACCTTTTCCCTCACCTTTCCATCCTCGAAAACATCACCCTTGCCCCGATCAAGGTGCAACAGCGTGCCAAGGCGGCTGCCGAGCAGTGGGCAATGGATCTCCTTGACCAGATGGGCATTCGCGAGCAGGCCCACAAGTACCCGGCGCAGCTCAGCGGTGGTCAGCAGCAGCGGGTGGCGATCGCCCGGGCTCTGGCCCTGGATCCTGAGGTGATGCTGTTCGATGAGCCCACCAGTGCCTTGGATCCGGAGCGGGTGAAGGAGGTGTTGGATGCGATGCGCCGGCTGGCGAAAGGCGGCATGACGATGGTGGTGGTCACCCACGAACTGGGCTTTGCCCGTGAGGTGGCGGATCGGGTGATGTTCATGGATCGGGGCCAGGTGGTGGAGACCTCTGATCCAGAGACCTTTTTCAGCAATGCCAGGGAGGAACGCAGCCGCAGGTTCCTCAATCAGATGCAGCACTGAACGGTTTGCCCAACCGTGTGACGTGCTTCAGGCCGATTGTCGTTCTCTCCAAGCCTCAGTGGGCTTTCGGCTGTGCTTGTCCACCGTTGAATTTTTGCTGACCGTCCTAGGTATCGACTGCTTGCCCTGCCAACGGAAGTAGGCCGTCACGCAGATCAGCCAAAACGCCACAAAAGCAAGGGTCAGTGCCAGTCCGTGCATCCGAAAGAACGTCAGCACGACATGGATGGACAGGGCGACTGAGCCTCCCAACAGAAACGTATTGCTCAGGAACGAAGCGACGGTTGCCTTGAAGGATTTCAACTCTGTCGCGCCAATCCGGCTCACATTACCGAGCAACAATTGTGATGCCAGCCCCAATGTGGTTGCCTCAGAGCCCCCCGTTGCTTCGTTGCGCAAAAAAAGCCCCTCCGGGTAGGGGAGGGGCTGTAAGGAATTCAGCTTGGGTGATGGATCAGTTGATCACTCGTCAATCTGGTCGGCAGCTTCGCTGTGCTCCGCAGCTGCACCCGTAGGGATCAGACGGATGGCTTTCTTGCCAAGCTTGATTTCGAACTCGTCGCCGGGTTCGAGGTTCAGCATGGCGGTGTAAGCCTTGCCGATCAGCAGATTGCCATTGCCCTGAACTTTGGCGATGTAGCTCAGTTTGCGACCACCTTTGCCAATCGCAGCACCACCGCTGCTCAGATTCACGCCCTTGGCCTCGAGCAGGGCCTCGTAGAACGCTGTGAAATTAAGGCGATCGCCACCATCTTTCTTGTCAGAGACATATCCGCAAGCTCTCACCAGATCGGATTTGGAAACATCTCCAAGTTCTTTGACCTTGGCAAGCAGCTCGGAACCGGTCAGCATTTTAAATGCGTCTCAATACATACATAGTTCATAACTGGTTGGCTGGCTGGATGTCAATCAATCGAGCCGATATTGCCAAGGCTCAGTGCTTTGAAAGGTTTGTATCTAGGGATGCGTCTCTGTGGTCTGGCTTTTGAGACTGCTCTCCTGCGATGAAGCTTGCGGGCTGATGTTGAGGCGTCCTCAGTGGTTTAAACCTCAGCACTGTCTGACGGTTCAGAAACGATCGTGTACTCGACACGATCATCATCAGAGCAGCAAAAATCCCCGTAGTAACGCTCGAGTTCATCGTAGGCAGCTTTGTAGCTGTCAAAGCGCAGCCTTGTCAGCTGATCCTCTGATTGATCACCGCGCACGATGCGATGGCGTGAAGCTGGTTGCATCAGCTGAATCCACGCGGCCAATCAAAAGTCAGATTAAGCCTGGGGCTGAGGCATCAGTCACCACAGCTTTCTAGGGTCGATTGATCTGATGGAGGTGTCCATTCTTCGGTTCTTGCTGGAGCTTGTGCCCTCCCTTCTGATTGGGTTCTGGGCTGGTCGTCGCCATGAAACCCTGTCCACTTGCTTGGCCGCACCGCTGGTGAGGTTCGGTGTGCCGATCAGTGTGATGGGCCTGCTGTTGAAGGGTGGCCTCAGCGGCGACATGTTGCAGGCCGCAGGCCTTGCGGTCTTTGCCATGGGTCTTGTTCTGCTGGGGGCCGCGCGCCTGCCGGGATTGGCTGAGCTGGCGTCTCCCACGCTGCGGCTTTGCAGCTGCACTGGAAACACGGCCTATTTCGGGGTTCCTCTCGCCCTGGCTTTCCTTCCCGATGAGGCTCTGCCCATCAGCATTGGCTACGACCTCGGGGCGACTCTGCTGGTCTGGAGCCTGGGACCGCTGCTGATCGAGGGGCAGGTGGATGGTCCCCAACGATTGCGAGGGTTGCTGAGCAGCGTTGCTGGGAGTCCGGCAACCCGCGGGCTCATCGGAGCTTTGCTGGTTCAGGCGACCCCATGGTCTGCATCGGTGGCCGATGCGCTGTGGTGGCCTTCGCGCTGCGTGATTGTGCTGGCTCTGATGGTGGTGGGCATGCGCCTGGGCAGCATTCATCGCCAGGGCATTGCGCCGGAGGCACGTCCTCTGCAGCTGCTGAAGCCACTTGTGGCCAAGCTGCTGCTCTACCCGTTGCTGCTTTGGCTTCTGGCGTCTCTGCTGCAGTTCAAGTCTTTGATGGTTCAGGCGGTTGCTCTGCAAGGAGCCGCGCCGACGGCAATCTCTCTTTTGCTCATCGCAGAATCAGTGGGTGCTGATCAGGAGCGGGCCGCAGGGCTGGTGTTTTGGAGCACCTTGCTGGCCTTAATCACAGCGCCTGCATGGGGTGTGCTGCTGCGATCTCAGTTCTGAAAACGGCGAAAGGTGAGGTTGATGCGGGTGCTCTGCACTTTGCGCCGCTGAGGAACACTGTGCATCCATCGGCTCTGACAGCCCGGGTGCATCACCAGAAGGTCACCATCGGCCAACGGCAGAGACATTTTTAAGTGTGCAGTTTTGCGGTGGCGGAGCTGAAAATCCCGCGTTGCCCCGAGTGAAAGGGAGGCAATCGGAGCCCGCTGATCAATTTCCGGTTCGTCATCGGCGTGCCAACCCATGCGGTCATCGCCATGGCGATACCAATTCAGCAGGCATCCGTTGAAGTTGGTTTCACAGGCTTCATTCACCTGGTGCAGCAATGGCTTGAACCATGCAGGCCAGCCATCACCGGTGTGCATGGCACCGCTGTAGCGGTAGTGAATTCCTTCATTGGCAAGAAACACCGTCATTCGCGGGACTGGGTGGCGCTTGCCATAGACCTGAACCACGGGCTGCTCCCACTGAAGCTGGTGTTCAAGCTGTGTTTGCCAGTGCCTGGCAAGCTCTGGCTTCAGCCAACCCCCATGAAGGGACCAGTCCGTTTCAGCTGCAGCTGGATGGATGGTCATTCGTGACGTCGGATGACGAGGTCGGTTCGTTCCCGAGACTGTCCCATACATTCGGTGGCATGGGAGCCCGAATAACCCAAGACGAATTCCTCAAGCGCGCCGTGCAGCGCTTCGGTGATCAATTCGATTACAGCTTGATCCGCTGGCGCAGTTACAAGAGTCCTGTTCAAATCCGTTGCAACGCCCATCCGGTTCAACCGATCACGATTACACCGGAAAAGCATCTGCAAACCCTGGGTGGATGCCGTCATTGCCTTCGCGAGAGACGCATCGCCTCGCTGGAGCGGGAACTCAATCGCAAATCCGCTGAGCGTCCAGATGGCATCGCTCAGGAGCCTTCGGCCAATCTGGAACCCACTCCGAAACGACACGGTTAAGGGGTGCTGCTGCAACCAAGCCTGATCAGGCCTTGAGGCTGACCCGCTGATAGCAGAACCAGAGCCACTGCTGGAAAAGAAGGTTCCGGTGGGAGCGCCAGAGAGTCTGGGGTTGGGCCGCATCGAAATTTTCGGGCGGCGGAACATCTCCCCGGGCTCGGTCGCGTTCCATTTCTCCGAGGATCCGCCCCACGTTGTATTCGGGGTGGCCGAGGTGCATCAGCTGCCGCTGATCCGGTGTCTCGAAAATGGTGTAGCCCACCTGTTCGCCATGGGCGAGCAAGCGAAGACGTCCGTCCCGTTCGGCGGCTTCCATCGCGGCATCCGGCAGCCCGGCATGTCGGCTTTGGGGGCAGACGAAATGGTCGTCCTGGGTTCCCATCAATGGATGCCCCGGGACAAGGCTGCGCATCGGGTAGATCCCGAACAGCTTCTGCTGGAAGGCCACCTTGTCGACGCCCGCAAGGTAGGCGAGGGCGAAACCGGCCCAGCACAGTCCGAGGGTGCTGGCACAGGTGCTGCGCGCTTCCTCAATCAACTGGACCAGTTCGTTCCAGTAACTGACCTGTTCAAAGGGCAGGTGTTCCACTGGGGCACCGGTGATGATCAAGCCATCCAGAGGACCCTGGGACAAGGCTTCATCCCAGCTCACATAGAGCTGGTCGAGATGGTTCTGATCCCAGCTCTTGTAGGCGTGGGAGTTGAGGCGAATCCATATCGGCTCGATCTGCAGAACCGATAGGCCCAGCGGATGCAGCAGGTTGAACTCGTACTGCTTGCCCAGCGGCATGATGTTCAAGATGCCGATCCGCAGGGGCCGGATGTCCTGGCGTTCAGCCTGTTCGGGCTCAATCCAGGAAATCCGGTTGCGTTCAACCTCCGCGATTTTGTGGTAACTGCCAGGAAGGATCAGCGCCATGGAAGCTGGGACGTCATTCAGCTGAGAACGGCGAGGGCCTGTTCGAAGTCGGCCTTGATGTCGTCGATGTGCTCGAGTCCGACGGAGACCCGCACCATCGTGGGGGTCACGCCAGCTGAAGCTTGTTCCGCCTCACTGAGTTGTTGGTGGGTCGTGGACGCGGGGTGAATCACCAGCGTTTTGGCATCGCCCACGTTGGCGAGGTGGCTGGCCAGCTTGAGGCTGTCGATGAAGCGAACCGCATCGTCGTAGCCACCGTTGAGGGAGAACATCAGCATGCATCCCATGCCGCGGCCTGTCAGGTATTTCTTTGCGGCAGCGTTGTAAGGATCACTGGCCAGACCGGGATAGCTCACATGGGCGATGGCGGGATGGTCCTGCAGCCAGGTGGCCAGGGCCATGGCGTTTTCGGTGTGGCGCTCAACGCGCAGGCTTAGAGTTTCTAGGCCCTGCAGCAGCAGGAAGCTGTTGAACGGACTGACGGCCGGCCCCCAATCCCGCAGGCCCTCCACCCGGGCCCGCAGGGCGAAGGCGATGTTGCGGTCATCGGGCAAGCCCAGCATTTTGCAGACGTCACTGCCGAAGCCAAAGGCATCCCAGTGCACCAAGCCGTGATAAGCCGCGCTGGGCTGGCTCATCAACGGGAACTTGCCGTTGCCCCAGTTGAAGGTGCCGGCGTCCACGATCACGCCCCCCAGGCTGGTGCCGTGGCCCCCGATCCACTTGGTCGCACTTTCAACAACCACATCAGCGCCGTGGTCAATTGGTCGCAGCAGAGCTCCACAGGCTCCCAGGGTGTTGTCGACGATCAAGGGGATGCCTTTCTCTTTGGCAAGCGCTGAAAGACCCTCAAAGTCGGGGATGTTGAAGCGGGGATTTCCCATCGCTTCCACGTAGAGCGCCTTGGTGTTGTCGTCGATTTGCGCTGCAAAGCTCGCGACGTCGTCGCCTTCGGCAAAGCGCACGTCGATTCCCAAGCGCGGGAACTGCACTTTGAACTGGTTGTAGGTGCCGCCGTACAGGTAAGACGTTGAAACGAAGTTGTCTCCCGCCTGCATGCAGTTGGTGATCGCCAGGAACTGAGCCGACTGGCCTGAGGCTGTCGCCAATGCGGCCACCCCGCCTTCAAGGGCGGCGACGCGTTTTTCAAACACGTCGGTGGTGGGGTTCATCAGGCGGGTGTAGATGTTCCCGAACTCCTTCAGACCGAAGAGGTTGGCTCCGTGTTCGGCGTCATTGAAGACGTAGGAGCTGGTCTGATAGATGGGAACCGCCCGCGCATTGGTTGCACTATCCGGGGACTGCCCGGCGTGCAGCTGCAGGGTCTCGAAGCGGTGAGACATGGTCATCGGCGGGGCCACTGCCCCAGTTCTAGTCGTCAGAGAGCTCGGGTTTGTCGGTTTCCGCCAAAGAAGGGAATGTGTTGCGGATCACCTCTTGAATATCGCGGTGCGCTTCGCTGCGGAATCCAGCCACGCCATCGGCGCTGAGCAGGGGATAGGTGCGATCACTTGCATCCACCTCGCGCAGATGCTTCCAGCGGTTGCTGCTGTCTTCTGCTTTCAGCGCAATCAGGGGCGCCTGGAAGTCGTAAGCCTTGGTGTTGCCGAGAGCAGCCACTTGGGCCGTGAGCTTTTCACGCACAGGGCTGAGGGCTTTGGCTTTCAACGTGTCGGGCAAGCCGAGCACGGGCTCGTAATGGTCGAGCAAACGGAGTTCAGCCTCCAGCAGCACCGGCCATGCTCCGCGCTCACCGTCGCCAAGGCCCATCCCCGCCTCGGCTTCGGTCATCGCATCGAGATGGAAGCGCAGCCAGCGGTAGTAAGTCTTGTCTTTGATTGATTTCTTGGCGGCGGCCCGTCCGGTCACAATCGCCGGCAGAGCTTTTTCGGCTTTGCGCAGGAACAGGCGATCCTCCCGTTCCAAATTCATGGCCCCCCAGCGCTGCCGGTATTCCCACAGCTCGACGTAGCGAGCCACATCAGCCTCGGACCAGCCGAGACCCTTCAGTTCATCACCGCGATGGGAGGTTTCCTTGGACACCCGCTTCCTGGATCACGCCAGGTCTCAGCGTAGGTGTCGATGCTCACCCGTTTGGTGATCTGCTGGCTGGGTTGGCCTGAAGATGCTGCTCAACCGTGATGCGCTGCGGTTGGTTGTAACCCACCGGCAGCCAAAGATCACCCGCCGCTGCATTGAAGTGGATCTCCCAGTGATACAGGCCGGTGTAGGCCGCAGGGTCCTCCTTCATCAGTGAGGCATAGAGCAGCACGGCGCGGCCGTAGTAATCGCTGTTGTTGTAGCCCCAGAGGCCGCGGCGAATGTCCTGCAGTCCGCCCCGCCTCACCAGGTAACGCGCTGCTGCCTGGATGGCGTCGTGGGGATCGCGGATGTTCCCGGCGCCAATGCCGGGTTCGGCCCAGGTGGTGGGCAGGAACTGCATCGGGCCCTGGGCATTGGCCACGGAGATGCCATCGATGCGTCCCATGCCGGTTTCCACGAGGTTCACGGCCGCCAGAACCTCCCATTCGATCCCCGTCGCCGCCTCGGCCTTGCGGTAATAGTTCAGCAGATTCGCCGCTGGTTCGGGCTGGATGATCCGCCAGGCGGGGAGCATCGTCGGTCCACGGCCGCGGCTCATGCGAACGAATTCACGCCGTGCCGCCAGGTGGCGTTCCGCCACGCTGCGCCAGCCCGGGGGTAACGCGTCAACGACCTGCTGAGATCTGGGTTGGTCCGTCGACAAGACCCGGTAGATCACCTGTTGTTGGTGGCCGAGATCGGGCAGGGCCTCGGCCGCTGTGGCGGGATCCCTCAGCGCCTGTTCAACGGCCGCCAGCAGTGTTGCCAGCTCGGCTGGCTCAGCGGGCACAAGGGGGTACTCCCGGCCATCTTTGGTTTTCGGTTGGCTGGCCTGGGCAGGAAGCAGCACAGGTGATTTCACCCCTGGCTCAGTCACCCCGGGCTTGCTGACAGCCTGCTTGGAGACAGCTTGCTTCGAAAGAACCGATTCGGCTGCGGCCTGCGGCTGTTTTGGTCTCAGCCACAGCCCGCTCAGCAGGCTTGCCGTGATGGCCGAGACAATAAGCACATTGCGGCTGCGCATGGTGGGGCAGGGGCGCTTTGTCGACCCTACCGGTGCGGTTCAGGCGGCAAGAAAGGTGCTGCGGTCGTGAAAGTCGGCCTTGGAGCCGTGGCGGAGGGCCCAATGGCTCAGCCCCTCCTGTCCACGGTCGATCACGGCCGTCAATGCCAGGTCTGGGCAGACGTCTAGTCTCCACCAGGGCTCCAATGCAATCCGGGCATCGAGCCGCAGTTGGTGCAACCCGCGTTGCAGCCGCACCGTTGGGGGTCTGCTCAGCTCCTGTTGCGTTTGTTCACTGCGGTAGCCATCGAAGCGATAGAGCGCCCAATCGCCATTGGCAGCCAGATTCACTTCCCAATAACGCTGCTCTCCGGGGGCAGCGATGAATGCTTCGAAGCAGGTGGTGGTCCAGAGCTCATCTTTGCGCTGCCCCTGTTGGGGCCCGTCGTTTAGTTCCTCCGGCAGCTTTAGGACGCCAATGCCCTTGGCCGCGCGGGCCAGAACCCCGTAGCTGAGTTCCAGCCAGCCCTCGCGCCTCCACACCAGTTCCGCGCTGATCTGGACCCCCGCTGGAATGGACTGTTCAAAGGGAATCAGGCGGCAGGCCTGACGCAGCATCACGGCAGAACGCGCCATCTCAGAGGCTTGGACTTGGCTGATGCTTCAGCCGCACAACCAGTTGCTCCAGGGCGTTGAACTGTTGCTCCACCGCTTCGGTGAGACGGAACTGCACCAGGGCCCTTTGCAGGTTGTGCCCAGGTCGATCGCAGCGGAAATACACATCGCCCTCCAAATGATCCGTGAGAAAGCGCAGGCCAAGCTCGAGGGGGATCAGGCGGATGCAGTGGGGCAGATAGTGCAGGTCCCAGTCACTCAGGAACCCACCAGCAACGGAGAGGTAGCCCGTGAGGATCGCCTCACAGAGCTCCATGTCGAAGCTCACATCGTCGAGGCAGAGGGTTTCCTCACCGGCTGGATTGCAGCAGGAGCGCACACAGTCGCCGATGTCGTAGTGAACGAGCCCCGGTTTGACGGTGTCCAGATCGATCAGACCGATCGCCTGGCCGCTGGCCTCATCGATCATCACGTTGTTGATCTTGGGGTCCCCATGGATGGGGCGGTGATGGAGTTCACCGCGGCTGAGCGCTGCTTCCAGCACATCGACGCCCTGACGACGTGCCTCGATGAACGCACAGGCGTCACGTTCTGCAGGCCCCAGGCGGTCTGTGGCTTTGGCGACCGCATCGAAGTGTTGGAGGTAGGCCGGCGTGACGTGGAAATTCTCGAGGGTGTCCGCCAGTTGATTGATGGGCAGATCGCTGATCAGGTGATGGAACATTCCCAGCCCGTAGCCCACTTCCTGGGCATGGGCACTGTCCCGGATGACATCGCTGGTGGTCGCTGCGCCGATGTACGTGATCGAGCGCCAGAACTCTCCGTTCTGTTCGATCCAGGGGGAGGCCTCTCGCCGACAGGGAACCACCCTGGGCACTTCCCAGCGCCGCCCCTTCAGTTGTGGGGGTGGAGAGGCGAGACGACGTTCCATGTGGTCGCCCAGGGCCTGCAGGTTCTGCATCACCAGGTCAGGCCGATCGAACACGTTTGTGTTCAGGCGTTGCATGACGAAGGCGCCGTCCTCGCCCTCGTGGGTCACGAGGAACGTTTCGTTGACGTTGCCCGAACCAAGGGAACGAATGGCTTTGATCCCCTCGCGAGGATGGAAGCGATCGGCGATGGCTTCCAGGTCCTCGGTCATGAACGGTCGCATGGGTCTCACATGGCACCTTGCCGTTCTTCCGGTGCCTTGCCCCATTCAGGTGTGCAGAACCACAGCCGACTCAGGCATCGAGCTGGCTTTCGATCACATCCATGAGCTCCAGGTAGGCCGGTCCCCCGGTCTCACCGTTCTCGTCCAGAGCCATCTTGCTGCCCATGGCCTGATTGGCGTTGTTGGCAATCACGGCATTCACCACCAGCTCGAGGGCTTTGGGAACATCGAGGTTCTGAAGTGCCTCGGCGTAGCGACGGCTGTGGCTGGGCCGCACGGATTCCTGGCAGTAACTGGAGAGTTCACGGCTTTCCGTCATCACCCGGTAGGCGGTCTCCTTCACGCCTGCCCGCCCGTAAATCGCCATGTACAGCAGGTTCACCATCGAGGCGTCGTTGGCTGGGATGGCGTACTTGCGGGCGATCTGAGGCCAGTACCGCAGGGATTTGAGCCCCTCCAGTCCACCCTTGCGCAGGCCTGCGGCTTCACACCACTGCTCCAATTCCTCCATGGAATGGGGGCAGCGGCCTTGATCGCGCATCGCCTTGGCCATCACTTGCCCGGCCTGGAAGTTGCGGGTGGGGCTTCCGGAGACCGGCAGCATCATGCTGCCGCGCACATCGGCCACCATCGCCGTGAGTTGGCTGAAGGTGTGGTCACGCACCCGCTCAAAGTCGCCATCGCGCACCAGGGTGGATTCAATCCTGGGGACGGCGTAGCCCAGTTCCGTGAGCGGAAAGGGCTGCCGGTGGTACAGCCGTTGACGGTCGGGGCGTGCCATCGACACGGTGGCCGCCTGGTCCAGGCACTGGTTCAGCAGCAGGGTCAGCAGCGTTGGCAACACCCCGGGATTGTCCTGATGGAAGCCGTAGCCGAAACCGGCGAACACCGAGGCCATGTTTTTGGCGGCCTTGATGAACTGCCCCTCCACGTTGTGAACACCGGCGGAGACCTGGATGTTCGGGGACAGTTGATCCATCAGTTGAGCCCCCAACATGGCCGTCAGGGCATTGGGATGGCAGAAATTGGCGGTGAAGCTGTCGAAGGGGTTGCGCAGAGCCCCATGGCGATGGAAGCCGGAGAAGAAGGCGAGCTCGGGTTGTTGTTCGCACAGCACATAGGCGCTGTTGCTGATCGGGTCATGGCTGAAGGATCCCGCCAGGCAGGCCAGCACCACCTGCTCCCGATGGAGCTCCTTGCGCAGGCGGCAGGCTTCCTGGAGGTCTTCTTCGATGTGATTGCTGTTGGCGCTGAGCACCACAAGCTCGCAGCGCTGGATCAGATCGCTCAGGGTGTTGGTAACCAGCTCACCTCCGATGCGCTGGCCGCCCATGTTGAGCACGGTCTCCACGTGCTCATCGTCCATCGTTGCAATCGTCTCCTGGGGGAAGGCTCCCAGGAGGTCCCGGCCGGGGCGAGGGGCCAGCAGCAGACGCCCTTTGGCGTTCTGCATGGCGCAGTTGTAGGCCAGCGAAGCTGGATAAAGCCCGACGCTGTAGAACCCCACCTTGCCGGTCGAGAGCTCCTGCACGCGCCGACGGATTGCGCCGGCGTCGAGGCTCTGATCGAAGAAGGAATTGCGCATGCCGGCAAGACTAAGCAGCGTTCCTGATGGGGCTGCTCACAGCAGACAGACGCCAGTCCCTTGGGTGATGCCGAGTTTTGTCAGGACGCGTTCTGTCCTGACCCAATCCAATCGGCCTTGATTACTGCGATTACTGCAACTTGTTTTGGCGGTCTAAGAACCATCGAGCAGGGCAGAAAGTTAAATGCAAGCAGAACGTGAAAATTCAACGGCAATTGAATGATTCAAAGGCCCATGATTACTCTGTAATTCGGGTTGGATCGTGTTCGCTCATTGAGAGCTTGGATTTCGGGATAAGCCGAGAGATCTTCGTTGGGATAGAAAATGGGGAGATAGCCGAGGTATGCATTGACGGCGCAGTCTGCTGCGGTCCAGGCATTCCCCACTAAAAACTGTTTCTTGGTGTAGATATCATTCAGGGTTGCCATCAGTCGGGGAAACTCCCGTTCCTTGTTTGAGGGAACGAACAAGGCGATCGCTAAAGTCGAGTTTGCAAAAAGAATCCACTGGCTGATCGAAGCACGTGTTGCGGCGTCATGGACTTCGTTGGCGTAATTCTCAGATAAATACTGAAGAATGGCGCCTGACTCAAACAGCACCAAGCCATTGGTGTCGTCTTTGAGGGCCGGCAATTTGCCGAAAGGATTCACTTCCAGATAGCTCGCTGCAAGGTTTTGACGAGCTGCTAGGTCAATGTTGACGTATTCGTAAGAAATTCCTTTTTCTGCCAAGTACCATTTCGGCATCGAAACACGGGTCTTGGGGCCTCCGTAGAGATAAAGCGTCATCCCTGGTCTTTAATTTTATCCATTTTATCTCCTGGGATTGACCGGTGTCGTTGTTGCGTGGTGCAAGCTCTGGTCGGGTTTGATATCAATGTTGCCTTCCTTGTTGGACGCATTGATGGGGATCCCGTTGTGCTGGACATGTGACATGTCAATCCTTTGCGTCGGCGTACAAGCAAAAAACATCTGGTCGACAGCGGCCTGATGGGGCTGGGCGGGCGTTATCACGGGCAGGACCGGTTCAAACACGCTGTAATGCGCTCAAACCATTGCCTGTAGGCCTGTGACCAGCCGTGATCTGCTGATGGCGTAGCGCTGGCCTGCAGCGGTTGTGTTGTCCAGCCTGGTACTGGCGGTCACGGCCGCCAAGCTGTTGAGTCGGCCCATTCCCATCGCGATCAAGGGCGGATTGCAGGTCCACAAGTTGGTGCTTCCGCCCAGTGTCACCATCCGCTCCGATACGGCTTTACCTGTTGTGGTTCAGGAGCAGGTCACCATTGGTGGCGCTGCGCCCCTGGCGATCGAAGGCCCGGTGACCATCAGCGGAAATGCCCCTCTGGCGGTTGAAGGAGATGTGTCCGTCACAGCTGAAGACCCGCTTGTGGTACGGGCAGACGTGTCTGTCGACAACAAAGTCACCATCGGCGGCAAGGTCGATATCCAGGGCAAGGTGAAGCCGACCTTGCTTCCTGTTCCGGGGCTCTGATCAGCGGTTGCGGGGGGCCGCGCCGCTGCCAATGGTCAGCCCCTGCTCCCAGCGGTGGAGTTGCCGCAGTGCCAGGGCCGACAGTGCGGCAGTGACCAAGCCGGTGCTGCTCCAGCCGCTGCCCTGCTGGATGCCCACAAGCACGGCGGATCCCCAGAGCAGGGCCCAGGCCCAGGGGCGTGCCGCACGAATCCGCTTCAGCGCCGACGAGCAGCTGCGGCAATGGATGGTGTGGCTGTTGTATCGATCCATCAGCGCCGTGGTGCTTTGCCGTGGAGGTAGGGGTTGTCCTGCAAAGGGCTCGCCGCCGTTGGCGTTCAACCAGCGATGCAGCGCCGCCACGTAGACGTCTGCCGTTGTGGGCATGAAAAAACTGCGTTCCACGGCGGGGCTGCCGCCGGCTCGCTCCAGCACCCGCTCCTGCCAGTGCAGGAACACCTGATCGTCTTCCAGCACCTTGTGATTACCGATGTGTTGCAACCAGCGGGGTCTTAATCCGATCAACAGCCGGGGGACGGCGGATTGGAACTGGAAGGGGAAGCGGGCGAAGAGGCGGCACTCGCCGCGGCGAATCGGAACGGCGTAGACCACCGTGAGAATTCGCCCGAAGCCCTTGGCGGTGAGGTCATGCCACATCAGCTGCGGGGCATGAAAGGTGGTGGATTGGGCGCCGAGTTTGCCCCGACGCGGCCCCTCCTCCCAGTGGGCCGTGAAGCCGCCGGCGTCTTCCCCCGTGATGGAAGCTTCCACCGGCGCGGCGTTCTCCCGTTTGCCGACGGTCTTGTGGTGGGTGAAGGGAACGTGGCTCACATCCAGCACGTTCTCCAGCAGGGTCACGGCATCCATCGGCAGATCCCGGAAGGTGTCCTGCACCGTCCAGCTGTCGGGGTTCTCCTCCAGGGCTGGCACCAGGGGGAGCTGACTGGGGTCCGCGGCGTCGGGGGCCCCCATCCACACGAACAGCAGCCCCTGCCCCGTGGCTGTGGGAAGGCTGGCGCAGCGGGATCGACGGTTGTTGGGCTGGGTGTTCTCAAGAGCCTGCGGCACGCGCTGGCACTGGCCGCCGCCGTCGAAACTCCAGCCGTGATAGGGGCATTCCAGTAGCCCTTCCTCGTTGATCCGCCCTTCGCTGAGTGGCACCAAACGATGGGGGCAGACATCCGGGAAGACCCGCCAGCTCGATGCGGCGCGATCCCACCAGATCACCAGATCCCGTTCCAGCAGTGTGAACCGGCTCGGCTGATTGGGGTCGAGGTCCTGCTCATAGCTGATCGGCCACCACTGTTCGGTCCATGTGGGGTGCATGGCAGGAGCATCAAGGCCGTCATGTTCGCTAGCCGGATGGCTTGGCTGCGGTGTTTCGCTTGTCATCCGTGCTTCTGACTGCCTCCCCCCCCCACTGGACTTCTTACGGGTTTGGCACTAATCAGTTGCGCGATGAAAGTGCACCGCTGTTCCGTCGGCTGCAGCGACCTCCCCTGAACCTCCATGCCCCGTTTGACGCCCGACCAGTTGCTGCAGGAGCTCACCGGTGCTGAGGATCTGCTGATCGTGCAAGACCTTGACGGCGTCTGCATGCAACTGGTGAAGGATCCACTGACGCGGCGCATGGACCCGTCCTATGTGGATGCGGTCGCCGCTCTGGATGGTCAATTCGCTGTGTTGACCAACGGTGAGCATGAAGGGCGGCGCGGGGTGAACCGCCTCGTGGAGCAGGCCCTGGGGAATTCCGATCTCCCCAGACATGAGGGCCGTTATCTGCCAGGCCTGGCGGCTGGAGGGGTGCAGCTGCAGGATCGCTTTGGCGACTTGAGCCACCCCGGGGTCTCGACGGCGGAAATGGCGTTCCTCGCTGCAGCCCCCACCCGAATGGAAGCTCTATTGATGGAGCGATTGCCCGGCCTGCTGCCGCAGCTGGGTGTGGATGATCTGGCCGAGGTGGCCAAAGCCGCGGTGTTGGACACCCAGGTGTCACCCACCATCAATCTCAACGGGATTTTTGAACTTGTCCCCGCTGATGTCAGCACTCAGCAGGCCCTGCAGATGATGCTCTCGGAGCTGATGCATCAGTTGCTTGCTGAGGCGGCAGGCCAGGGTCTGGAGGAATCGTTCTTCCTGCATGTGGCTCCCAACCTGGGCCGTGATGCGCAAGGTCAGGAACGGATCAAGCCCGCTGTTGCAGGTGATGTGGGAACCACCGACATTCAATTCATGCTCACCGGGTCCATCAAGGAGGCCGGCCTTCTGGTGCTGCTCAATCAGCACATCCAGCGCCGTTGGGGTGAATCTCCCTTGGGTGAGACGTTCAATGTGCGAACGGCTCCCCACGATCCCGAAGCGCTGTTGGCGTTGGTGCAGCAGCGCATCCCCGCGGAACGGATGCCGTTGCTGGTGGGTGTGGGAGACACGGTCACATCCACGGCATCGGCTGATGGCACGGGCTGGTTGAGGGGTGGCAGTGATCGCGGTTTCCTCAACCTGCTGCAGGACCTCGGTGCCTGGTGCGGTCGATCCAATCGCGTTGTCCTTGTTGACAGCAGCCATGGAGAGGTGGATCGCCCCAGCCATGCCGATCGGACTTTGCGAGGCATCACCGATCCGGAGGATCCCCTGCGGATTGACACGCTCATGCCCGATGGCCCGGAGCAGTACATCGCCTGGTTCCGTCAGCTTTCTGAGCGTCGTCGGGTGGGTTGAGCAGCTGCGCAGCAGCGGGAGCATCCGTTTCTTTCGCCAGGACATGTTCTGTCTGGAAGAATCAGCCTCATCCGCGTGGAGCCGGTGGCTGTTGTTGAGACCGTTTTCCCGCCCCTGAAGCGCGGACAGCTCACAACGTTGCAGGTAAATCTCGGCTACCGCTGCAACCAGAGTTGTGCCCACTGCCATGTCAATGCAGGGCCCACCCGCACCGAGATGATGAGTGCGGATCTGCTGGCGTTGATTCCGCAGATCCTTGAACGGCATTCCATTTCCTGCCTCGATCTCACGGGGGGAGCACCGGAGTTGCACCCGGGTTTTCGCGCGTTGGTGCGCCAGGCACGTTCACGCGGCACCACCGTGATTGACCGCTGCAATCTCACGATCCTCAGCGAACCCGGCCAGGACGATTTGGCTGAATTCCTGGCGGAGCAGGGCGTTTGCATCACCGCCTCCCTGCCCTGTTACAGCGCTGAGAACGTTGACCAACAGAGGGGCGATGGCGTGTTTGAGCGCAGCATTAGCGGACTGCGCCAGCTCAATGCCCTGGGCTATGGAACGGGTGATCCAAACCGGCAGTTGGATCTCGTCTACAACCCGCTGGGTCCGGTGCTGCCTCCTCCCCAGCAAGCCTTGGAGGCGGATTACAAGAAGGTGTTGGGCGGGTTGGGAATCCGTTTCGATCGTCTGCTCACGTTGGCGAACATGCCCATCCAACGTTTCGCCAAGCAACTGGAACGCAGTGGAGATTTGCAGCGTTATCAGACCCTTCTTGAGGATGCGCACAACCCGGACAATCTGGGGGCTGTGATGTGCCGTCAGCTGATCAGTGTGGATTGGCAGGGCCATCTCTACGACTGTGATTTCAATCAGCAGCTCGGCCTGCCCTGCCCCGGTGAGGTGCGTCACCTTCGGGATTTGATCCACCTTGAAGCTGTTCCGGCGGATCAGTCCATCCATACGGCCCCGCATTGTTTTGGCTGCACGGCTGGCGCCGGGTCAAGTTGTGGCGGGGCGCTTCAGGGCTGATCAGCGCGTTATGGGCATAGTGGGTGGATCCTTGAAGAGGCCACCCCGTTGCAACGCATCTGTTTTGCGGTTATCGCGTTGATCTTGTCTGCGACATCGGCTATGGCCGGATCCCACGGCAAGCCCAAGCAGGCGATGTTCAAAACGCAGGCTGAAGCTGAGGCGGCGGCCCCAGGCTTTGGCTGCACCGGTGCTCACCAGATGGGTGAAATGTGGATGGTCTGCGACAAGCACGGTGAAGCGGATCACCAAGGAGCTCACTGATCCATGACTGAAGGCGGGCACTGCGGCAGCAAGCCGAAGCGGATCGCGATCGGCGTTGCTCCCCTCGGCACCATCTCCATCGGCATCGTGCCGATGGGGGTGATCTGCATCGGTGTGGTGCCGATGGGTGTGGTTTCGATTGGTGTGGTGGCGATGGGCGTGATCAATGCCGCCATCGTGGGGATGGGATTGGTGGCGGTTGGTGTCAACACCATGGGGGTGATCACCGCAGGCCCGATGAGCATGGGCTTGATTCAGATCCGCTCCACCACCAATCCCCGCTATCTGGCTTATCCCAGTCGCGAAGAGGCGGAGGAACAGGCGCGCCAATTGGGTTGTGAGGGTGTGCATCGCATGGGCGATCGCTACTGGATGCCCTGCAACGAGCATCCTCAGTAAGCAGCCCGCGCTTCCGCTTCACAAAAGCTTCGGAAGACTTCTGTTGCTTACGCCTTTTCAGAGGCTGTGCTGCTGGCTTCAGTGTGTGAAACAGGGCGCATCTGATGTCACCATCGTCGCCACGCCAACGTCTTCAAACCCTGCTGAGTGCCCGATGGTTGGAGATGGGTGAAGTGTCATTGATCCATCACCGCCAGGTTCAGATCTTGCTGAACACGTTGAGACGCGAAAAGGAACTGGTGTCCGTTCAGCTGATCGAGCTTCTGATGGCTGATCTCTACGACAAGGAATTTCGTGCCGAATGATTCCGGTGATGCGATCTATCCCTGACATTTGGGGCAAATCGCACGCACGTTCAGGCTCGACTCAATCAACTGAAAACCAACATGGGCAGCGGCGGCAGCTCCTGCTGCCAGCACGGGTTCACTTTCGAATTCCTCGGTGCGGCCGCAGCGGATGCACACCACATGGTGATGTTGGCGGTGATCGTCAACGGCAAGCTCGAAGCGTCGACCCCCTTCGCTGAGCTCCAGTTCCTGGAGCAGACCCATATCGGCCAGCAGGCGCAGGGTGCGATACACCGTTGCCAGAGACACCTTCATCTCAAGGGCCGCCAGCTGCTGGTGCACCTCTTCGGCACTGAGGTGGCAGCCGGACCCACAGCGCTCGAACAGCTCAAGAACCCGTTTGCGCTGCGGGGTCAGACGGCGACCGTCCTGATGCAGCCCCTGCTGCAGGTTGATGTCCGTTGCGGCAGGCGCGGAGGACGATGTCACAGCTTCTCCTCGCTCATTCTCAAGAGTAGGCCTTAATGAGAGTGATGTCTCGCCCTCAGGATCATGCCCCTCGTCGGATCCCAACGGTCGCCGATGAGGACGATGAACGTTGGTGATAGCGTCCGCCGACACTGTTGTTCTGGTCGATGGAAACCCACGTCCTCACCTTCACCATCACCAAGTCATTTGCCGAATGGGTCGCCACCTATGACGCATCCCTGCCGCTTCAGAAAATCGCTGGCATCACCTCGCTCTACCGGGGTGTCAGCAAGGACGACCCCAGCAAGGTCTGCGCGGTGATGCAAGCCGCTCCCGGGGTGATGGAGCAATTCATCGCCGACAACACCGACATGATCGCGGCTTCGGGGCACGTGATTGAGAGCACCGTGAGTCAGGTGTTCGTCGCCAGCTGATGGCCTGGCGTCCTGCCCGGGCCTGGACCAGCCAACACCCGGTGGCCGGTTACCGCCATTTCGAGCTGATCACGCAAGGCGGGCGTGGTCCGCAGCGATGGGTTGAGTTGGCGGCTGTGCTGGCTCCGTCGCATCGCGAGCGGGTGCTCTGGAGTGAGCTCAAGGATCCAACCCGCTGGAGCAGCGGCTGGCAGTCCATTCCGGAGAGCGATGAGGATCCTTCACCTCAGTGATCCACACCTGGTGGCGGCTGATCAGGGGCAGGTGCGCGGCCGGCCTGCCCTGGCTCACTTCGAGCGAGCTCTCCAGCTTGGTGGGGCCTTGAACCCCGATCTGATGCTGGTGACGGGGGACCTTTGCCAGGACGAAAGCTGGGGTGGCAATGCCCGGCTGCTGCTCGATCTGACGCCAGATGGAGCCGTTCAGCACCGGGTGCTGCGCTACAGCAGCATCTGAATTCAGCCCATTCCCTTCTGCGACTCGCGGAAGGCCTTGAGTTTGTCGATGTCCTTCTCTTCGTCGATGGAGTAGTCCGTCAGGATCAAGGCCTTGCCGATGGTCCCGAGGGCGTATTCGATCCGGTCGAGGTCGCGGCGTCCGTCGTCATCCAGTCGTGCTGCACGAATCACCTCAGGGCGCAGCTGGTCGGCCAACTGCTCTAGCGCCGCTGCGATCGCTTTGGCCTGCTGGAGCGGCGCGGAGTCACCCATGAATCCTGAACAGATGCAATCTGACGACTCTGACAGTTCCCCTCAGAATCCTTTGGCCGTGGGTCGCTGACTCGAGAGCGAAACGTTGCCCAGGGGTTGTTGCTGGGCGGCGGGCTGCTGCATCGCTGTGGGTGGAACACCGGGGGCCGCCACCACATTGAATGCCAGCGACCAGCGTTCCCCGTCCCCGCGGAAGGGCATCACCGAATGGGGTTGCCAGGCCGGAAACACATAGAACTCACCGGGCACAGGCAGCACATAGTGCGCCATGCCGGTGCGGAACGATTGAATGTGCCAGTCTTCCGGACCGTGGAAGCAGAGTTGGCCATCAAAACTGTTGGCGTTGATCTGCGGTGGGACCTTCAGAAAGATCACTCCGGAGAAGCTGCCGCCATGGGTGTGGGTGGGGTTGTAATCACCGGCGGTCTGGCAATTGAGCCAGAGATTAATCATCTGCAGGCGGTAACGACCGGGAACCCAGGGGCCGCGACCCTGGGGAGGCTGACGGTCCATCACATGGCGGATCCAGCGATCACATGCCGGCAGCAGGTGGTTGTTGCTGAGCTCCTGCACGCCGGGTTGATCAGGTCTCAGTTCGCGCTGCTGACGCAGTTGACCCGCCAGCTTCGCTGATGCATCGGGGCTGGACTCGGGATGGGCGAGCACGCTTTCGCTCAGCGCAGTCAGCTGTTGGAGCAGAGGATCCGGAAGGGTGCCCCGAAGGATGGAGCGGGGAAACAGATCGAGAACGTCCACCAAGGCTTGGTCTGCTGCAGGCCATCGTGGCAGCCCCAAAGTGGGTGCACCGTTCATGACGATCCTGATGCTGCACCACGTCCTTCTGGTGCCTGTGCTGCTGGGGAGTTGTGTCGCTGCAATGGCCGCTGATCTCCCTGGGCAACAGGGGCCCACAACAGCGCTGCTGCAGGGCGGCCCACTGCAGCTCAGCACCCGTCGTACGGCCGAGCTGTTCCCGGACGGCAACCGCATCTGGAAGGTTGAACTGCATCGAGGCCCGCGCTTGTTGGCCAGCTGGCCAGCGGCCAGTGGTGTGGCCCGGCGTCAGAGTGCTGATCGTCGCTGGAGCCCCGGCAATGCAGCCCCTTTGCCCGCTGGTGAGTACAGCCTGGGGCGTCCGGAACCGTGGGGGCATGATCTCTGGTTTGACCTGACCCCTCGCTTCGACACGACCCGAAGTGCACTGGGCATCCACCGCTGTTACCCCGGCACGGGTTGCATCTGCATTCCCGAGCGAGATGATATCGATGCGCTCGCCAGTTGGGTCAAGGCCACTGGGATTCGCAGCCTGAAGGTGGTGAACTGATGCGACAGCCTTGACGTGCAGCTGTCCCAAATTCGGTCTCGAACGGAATTTGTGAATGTCGAAAAATCGTCGCCGACAGTCCTGCAATCTCGTTCTTTTCGGCTCATGATGCGTGGGCCAAGCCGCTAAGGGGCTTGGAAGCCGGGCCGAGCGATGCCCGACGGGAACTGCGATTTGGCTTCGGCATTGGCTGAGGTCAAATCCGTTCGTTATTAAGACATTTGGGTGTGTATCCCTAAATACCGATCCGTCCGTCAACGTACGTTCGTGGTCGAATCGCTCCGGTGGTGCATCACCGTCGACCACACAACATTCTTTGATCACGACACGTTTGAGTGGCCTGGAGCACCGACGTTCCTCCTAGAGCTCCTTAAAAGGAAGGCAAACCATCGGCTTGATCGGATTCATGGACGTCAGCATCTGGATGCTCGTCGGATTCCTGCTGGCGGCCTATTCCGTGGTGGCGAACGATTCGCTCCAGACCCTCGGCACTTATCTCTCCTCCAACCGGAAACGCACGCCGAAGCCCGTTCAGATGCTGTTCATTTGCACGGTCACCTGTGGAGTGCTGCTGTTGGGCTGGTTCCTCAACAACGGTGATCCCACCTGGGGGCGCCTCAGTGTGCCTGGCAAGGAGTTTCCTTGGCCCGAGCCGTTCACCTGGGTCTACGTGATTCCACCGCTCGCTGTTGTGGCCTTGACCCAGTGGGGAGTACCGGTGAGCACCTCATTTCTGGTGTTGTCATCGTTCATGTCAGCCAACATCGGCACGCTGCTCAGCAGCTCGCTGACGGGGTATGGCCTCGCCTTCGGCGTGGGTCTGGCGGCCTATGGCCTGGGGTTGTGGTCGCTGGAGCGCTGGGTGTTCTGTCGTTCCCAGGACGGCAAAGACCCCAGCAAGGTCTGGTACGGCCTGCAGTGGTTCTCCACCGGCTTCCTCTGGTGCATGTGGCTGGTGCAAGACCTGGCCAACATTTTCGTGTTCCTGCCGCGCCAGTTGGACCTCGTCCCGATGCTCATCTGCACGCTGGTGATCTGCGTGGGCCTCTGTGTTCTGGTGGCCACCGGGGGAGGGCCGATCCAGGCCGTGCTCCGCACAAAGACCAACAGCTCCGATTTGCGTTCAGCCACGCTGATTGATCTGTTGTTCGGTCTTTGCCTGCTCTACAAGGCCTTCATCTCCAGCTTCCCCCTCAGCACCACTTGGGTGTTTCTGGGGCTGATCGGCGGCCGTGAGTTGGCCCTGCGGATCAAGCAACAAACATCAGATCTCCCGTTCACCAACAGTGAGGGGGGCAGTCTGGCCAAGGTCATCGGCACGGATCTCTGGAAAGCCGCCGTTGGCGTTGTGGTGAGTGTGGTGATCGCCCTCAGCATTCAGCCCCTCGCTCAGCTCACCGCAGGCTGACCCCAGTGGTCAGCGCTCTGATCCATGGCTAGGTCAGAGAGGGATGAGCCTCTCCATGGCCCGTTGTGTTGTCTTGTCGCTGTTGCTGCCCTGGTTGGTGGGCGGGTCTGGCTTGGCCAGACCTGAGCCGCAGCTCAGCGCCAGGCAAACCATCCTCGAGGCGAATCGCCACCTGATTGCCGATGGCTGGCGTCCCGCGCCGGAAAAAAAGCCAACGCCTGAGGAGCGGCGCTGGGCCTCTGTAGCTCTCGAGAGCCTTTCGGCCTGTTCCGGCACGGGCGTTGGCTTCTGCCGCTTTGATTACCGCCGAGATCTACAGCGGCTGTCGGTGGTGACGGTGCCCAGTGAACCGGGCCGGCCGTCGGTTGGTCGTGTTGAGCGTTGGTGGTGATCAGGGGTTCAGCGGTTGCTCTTGCCAGAGCGTGTCCGCGCTCCAACGCGTGCGTTGATGGGGATGGGGGCCGAGGTTGAGCCGCTCAACGCTGATCACCTGCAGCTTCAGCACCACGAAATGCTCTGGCAGCGGTGCAGTTTCAGCCAGTTGATCGGGGAAGGCCGCCGTGGGTTCCAGTGGATCCGCCGGGGTGGGCCAGCCCCAGACAGCTCGTCCTGTGTCGGAGAGCTTTTGCCAGCGCTGCTGGCAGAGCTCAGGTTGTTCGGTGGCTTTGATCAACGTCACCTTTCCCCGCAGGCGGTACTGCTGGCGAGCTTTGGGGAACAACCAGCACAGTTCAGCTGCTCCGTCGTTGGCAAGTTCCGTCACCTTCTCGCTGCGCTGATCGCTGAACAGTTCGAGCTGGTCTGCACCGGCCCAGCCGCGGAACACCAGGGTTCGCACCCGAGGTGCGCCATCGCGTCCTGTTGTGGCCAGTTGCACCCAGCGGGCTGCAACGGAGCGTCCCTCCCGCTGCATGGCCGCGCGCAGCAGAGGTCTCCAGGGGGGCATGGCCCGAGTGATGGGCTCAGTGATGGCCCCAGAGATTTCCTCAGTCATGGAAGGTCGAACAAGCGAGCCTGCTCGGCAGCAGCACGCACCACGATGGCGTGGCGCTGCACCAGGGGAGCGAGAGCGTCGTAGCCTCCGCCGATCACCGTTGCGGTTGGAATCCTGCGGCGCAGACAGGCATCGAGCACGAGTCGATCGCGCATCTTTAATCCCTTATCGCTGAGGGCGAGTCGGCCGAGCCGATCATCGCGATGGGGGTCGACGCCCGCGTTGTAGAGCACCAAGTTCGGGGCGATGCTGTCCAAGGCATCGGGCAACCGGTCGGCAATGGCAGCGAGATAGTCGTCATCGCTGGTGCCGTCGGCGAGGGGGATGTCGATATCCCCGTCCACTTTGCGCAAGGGAAAATTGCTGGCGGCGTGCACCGAGAGGGTGGTCACCCTGGGGTCGTGTTGAAAGCAGGCTGCCGAACCATCCCCTTGGTGCACATCGAGATCCACGATCAGAATTCGCCGCACCTCCCCTGTTCCCAGCAACACCCGAGCGGCGACCGCACAGTCGTTGAAGATGCAGAAGCCACTCCCGAAGCCGGGGTGGGCGTGGTGGGTGCCGCCCGCCAGATGAGAGGCCAAGCCCCGCTTGAGAGCCAGTCGTGCCGTCAACAGGGTCCCGCCCACGGCAAGCCAGGTGCGCTGCACCAAAGGCCGCGTGGCCGGCAGCCCGATGCGACGTTGCTCCGGTCGGGTCAGGTGATCACGGCTGAAGGCTTCGTGATAGCTGCGTGGATGAACGCTCTCAAGATCTCTGCGGGAGATGCTCAAGGGCCGATGCACCTCGTCGGCCTGCACGACCCCCTGCTCCAGCAGGAGTTGATGCAGCAGCCGGAACTTCGCCATTGGAAAGCGATGGGTGCTCGGCAGCGGCGCGGAGTAGTGCGGGTGGTAAACGACCGGAAGCGGCAAGGGGTTGTCTCACCCGGGATGGCTCAGCCCCATTCAAGGGTCAGGCAGGCTGTTGGTGCAGCAACCAGTCGTTGAAGCCGCTGGTGTTCAGTTCGCTGATGCAGCTCTGCAGTTTGCTCAGATGGCTTTGCTTGATCTGGGTGAGTCGCTGCCCTTCCGGGGTTGTGGGCCCGACGCGGATGCGCTGCTGATTGAGCAGATCCATCTCGCGGTCGAGATGTTCCATCAGGTTGAGCAGGGCGTAGCCCTGCTTGATCTTCTGCGCGCTGAGCTGCCTAGCGAAATGACCCATTGGGCAGCCCTTAAGGATTGCTTAATTATCCCATGATGAGGCGCGCTGGACTCATGAAGGGGTCTTGGTCAGTGTGTGAGGGGTGCCTCGTTCCCCGAATGAAGTGTGATGGCAGTGGTCTTGTGAAGGATGACCAGGTTGTGGTGAGGCATCCCCAGGTGTGACTGGCGTTTGCGCTGCTGCTTCGGCCCGGACTGGTTAAGGTCCGCAGAAATGGGGACATGACATGGGTGACTACACGACAGCGATATGGGTCACCATTGGCCTGACGGTCGCCCTCACCGTTCCTGTCGTTTGGCAATTTCTGCAGCCTAACGATGATGATTTCGGTGATCTCACCCGCAGAAAGTGAGCCAACATGACGCGGTCACCATCCGTTGCTGGCGATTGACGGGTGAAACAGCACTCGAGGACATGGTTCTCGGGGTTGATGAACGTGCTGTTCGTGATGGGATCAATGTTCTTACGTCCGACGATTTCGATGCCTGTCTGGCCATCGTGGTCTGTCGCATCGGGCCCAATTTCTATGCGCACCTCTCGCAGGTGGCGGGGCTTTACAAGGGTGACGCCAGTGGCATCTGGGACCGCAGTCGCGGTTCCGGTGCTCCCGCAGGGACGGCCTATGAGGTCAAACCTCTCACGCGCATTTATCGTGTTCCCGAGGCGTTGATCGGTCCCGACTCCCCCGAGGGCATTGCTGTGTCCCATCGGGTTGCTGTCATGCACTATCTGCTCGACATGGGATAGGCGAAGAGATTCGTTGTAGAGGCTTCAAGCCATCTCCGTCTTCCCTAATTGATTTGGGTTCCGGTTCTATAGAGATCTGGATGGCATGACAGCAGTTCGCCCACGATCGATCTGCACCCTTCAGTTTTTCTCGGCAGCTCCACAGATCAACAGGACGACCACCGTTCTGTTGATTGAAATGAGTGACGCCAATCCAGCCCATGAATCAACTACCTATCAAGAGCGGCATAGCCATCCCGCGTTGGCTTGATGGGAGTTGGAGTGGATGGCCACACTCCAGTTCATGAGTAAGAGGGTTTATTTCTTCGTCTGCTACAGGCTTGAGGTGCCTGTCAGTTCTTGGGGCGGTGGAAGGGGGCTGCGGACGACTCGAGCTTGGCGTGGGCCTTGTCTGCCTTTCTCAAGATCTTCTGAGCTTCATCGCGGGTCAGGCACTCCTCAGCGGCGAGCTGGAGGGACTCGAGGTGTGAATGGGCGGTGCTTGTCTTCATCTCTTCATAACCTATTCATAACCTTTTATCGCAAAACGCCTGCAATATCAAGCGTTCCAACCCAAAAAATGGGATCTGTCAGCGCTTGGCGACGGCCAATGGGGTGAGGAACGTGTGATTTCAATGGCTCGTTCTGCCCCACTGGCCTGATCGATTCAGTTGCAGCCGAACACGCCAAAGGTGATCTGGCTCACGATCCCGTGCCCCGTCAGAGCTTCCGTCAGCACGCCCACCACAAAGCCGATCATGGCTGCGCGGCCATTGAGGAGTTCTGCTCGTTCGAAACGCTCGCTGCGAATTTGAGCTGCTGCGGCGCTTTGGAACCAGTCGTCGTTGGGAGTTGAAGAAGTCATTGCTCGTAGGAAGGTTTCGAAATGTTAACGCCCTTGTAACGGTTTGTGAATGGGTGGCGCTTCGGCTCCCTAAGAAGCATCACTAATTCCTGCCAAGTAGCTCGGTCCGTAGCCAGACCGTATGTAGGTGCTACCGCTCTAGTCATGTCAACGTCGCGAAACCGAGCCCACAGCCGCTTCTCCTCGCGTCGAATCGACCAGGAGCTGCAGGGAGCTCAAGACGCTTTGATTGCTTTTGAGGGGTATGGCTCCAATGGGCCAATGCTGCATGCCTCGGCATTGCAGCGGCCTGCTGGTCGGCGCTCAGGTACCTGGCTCGACAAGCTTGTCGAGCCGATTCATCAACTCCTGGCTGCGTTCAGCCGACGGAATTGAATGAACGGGTGGTGCGAACACCGCGTTGTTGATTCCTTCGTTGTTGGGATCCAACGGCCAGGTGGTGAAGTTCCTCTGGATTCAATGGACGCACTGCAGACATGAGTGCGTCATCAGTCCAATAGTCGGGGCTATCGAGAACTCCCAACCGCAATGGGCAGGATGGGCCAGAAATCATGGCTTCTCCTTTAAGGATGTCTTCAGCATGAAGCATCACAATTCCGAGGGGTTTGAACCTCCTGCTCCATATTTAGTGTCTCCTCAAGGCGGGCTCCCTTGCACTGGATGCATTGATGCTGTTGCGTTATCTGGCCGCTTCACGCATGTTCACCAGAGTCTTAAGTGAGGTTGACGTCCACTACATCTGGTGTTTGGTGGGTATTATTTTTTCATTGCATCAAAGATTGGTGCAGATCGCCGGGTGATGGGGATTGCCTTGGCTATCGAGCCGCTCCAGGGATGGAGCGGTTTTTTGTCTGCACCAGACGATTTATACCCTTGGTGCCCTGTGGATCAAGTCCGCTGAGGCTGGATCAGGTCAGCTGTGCATCTGCACCTGAACCCCTTGCTTGGAGAGTGGCAAGGCGGAGGCCGGGCGCATTGAGCAGTTGTTCAGTGGCTTGGTTGCGGTTGAGCGTTGCCAAGATGGATGTAGGTTCTCAATAAGTTCAGACCAGCAGCGAGATAGAGGAGAAATTCGGCCCACTCCTGATCGATATTGATTACAACCTCCGTTCCCGACTCAGTCGCCACGAAGTAAGACAGAAATGCCGCGCAGAAGAAGAGGGGCCAGAAGTATCGCGGAATGAAAAAGTTGCTGTTGGGAATCCGACCTTCATCAAGGATCGTTGTGCGCATCCTTCGAATTGAAGGCCGCCACAGCACCAACACCAAAAGCACGACCGAAACCAGGAAAAGATTGAGGTCGAGGTAATTCTGGAAGAATTCAAGGTTGTGGAGCGTTGTCTGGTTTTGGGCGTTGACTGCAGCGATGTTCTCAGGTGTTTTCCAGCCGAACAGGATTTGCTCCCAGGCAATCTCTTCCAGGCCAACCAACAGCATCACGAAAGCAATGATCGCGTAAACCACTGAATGCAGGCGCATGGACAAGCGCTGGCGGAAATCTTTGGAGATGAGCCACCCGATCCAAGCGGATGTAAAAAGAATCAGAGCTTGTGAATACTCGAGGATTCCTCCTTCGCCAACCAGGCGTTTGTAGCGATAAATGTCCTGAACATAAAGTTTCAGTAAAACAACGCAGCCGATGATGAATGATGCAAGGGCGAGCATGAAAAAGGCTCGTCTTGCGTGTGCTGAAGGATTTTTTTCCGACAGCAGTGTTGTTATGAATGCTGAGTTGAGAAAAATTCGTCCTGCCGCGACCAAGATCAAGCCAGCTGTACCAAGTTGCAACTCAGGTCAAGGCGAAGCATCAAGCCAAAAAGCGCTGATGAATTTATAAAGAGAGACCCCGAGAACAGCTATTCCAAACCACACAAGGGCCTGGCCGCAGATCCGCTGCACTGTTTTCTGTCTGGTCAAGCTCTCGGATCGCCTCTTCCTTGGGGACGAATCAGCCTCGAAGTCGTGTGTTAGGGGGGCGATTCACGAAGCAGCCTTCTCATTAAGAGGAGGTTATGACGCGATCGCGTGGATTTGTGCCAGGGCAATCAGGATTCTTGTCCGGTCACGCGGGCATCTCGGAATAACGCAGTGGTCGAACCAGTGAGATCGATCTTGGGGGATGGGACCTCAACCAGCCAATCTGGCTTGCCGAATCGATTCAAAATCGATACCCATCACTTTGGTTAGAACGAGGTATCCGCCCCAAGCGACAACGTTGAGGCCAAGGGCCCAGAGATAAAGCGTGCGTCTGGCTTGGGTTGAGTCATCGCTCATCGGTTATTTCCGGTTCAACAGGCACCAGGCACCATAAAGGGCAAGGCCAAGCAGGATCCAGGGAAAGATTGCGCGCAGCAGTGTTAATCCAATCAGGACGACCACAAGTGTGATCGCAGATCGCTTCACCATGGCTTTGCTGCTGTCAGTCATGAACTGCCAGCGGGGAATCAAGGCCATTACAACAACGATGCTGAACAGCGTTCTAGGAGACTTGGACGCAAATTGCCAACCTTTCTCTCAGGCTGGTCAATTCGCCATTTAAGGCTTTGGTTGGATGCCTGTTAAGCCGCTGTTTTTGGTTCTGATGAATCAGCTTGTGGCTTCAGCAATCGTATTCGAGATGAGATTTCTGCTCACGCTTGCCAAAATCGGCCTCTTTCATCTGTGATTCGTCATAAGCCCAGTCGCTGTAAATCCTTGATTCGGAAAAGCTCTTTTTAAGACGAAGTGCAGTGATGCGTTGGCCAAGTAGTTCGAATGACCACTTTGCTGCTGAAAGAACCTTGCCCATGACACCCCTTTGCAACGCTACCCATGTGATAGCCCATGGATACCAATTGAACATTGGTGCATATGCTCATTGAGGCTCGGTTTGATTCAAGCCTCCTCGACGGAATCATCGGCGTTTTGTTTGATGCCCTGTTGGCGTCGACTTGATTCATAGTTCCGGCACTCCTGTTGATCCAAGCCAAAGAAATTCAGAGGTTTGATGTCACCGCAGCTGATGCACTGACGTCCCTCTGCCAGGGGGGGCCTTCAAAGGCCATGGTGGTCACTCCTTGGTGTTGATCGGCGTTGGTTTGATCCGTTCTGACAACGCCTGGGGAGACCATAGGCGCCTCTGTTGATGGCACTGGGGGCAGTCCCCTCTCAGACTCGAGTGCATGTGACCACAGTGCGCACAACAAATCAGTGCCATGGCTGTTGTTGCTGATGCACCACGCTGATTGTTCAGATCGCATCAGGCATCGGTGTTTGTCCCTAGTTCGATCCCAAGGTTTGGCGGTTCTCAGGATTGATCAAAGATCTTTTGCAGGGCAGTTCGCTCGTTTTGAAGCGAATTCGCCTTCATGGGGTTGCCCAGTGGCCTTGGCTGTCGGGGTCGATTCAAAAAGACCTTGCTGAGCCACCAAAGCTGAAGCCCGACAAACGCCAGGGCGAGTAGTGCCAGTTCAGTTGCCCCCTGCATCAGTAATGCTTGCCGCGATTGTCGATCGCATCTGTTTTAAAGCACTCCAACTCTTCGGGTGTATGCAATGGGGGTTTCTCCCGTTGGCCATTCCATCGCCGAAGCAGCTGCAGCAATCGTTTCATCCCTTGAATATTGATTCATCAAAGCCATGTGCCATCAGGCTATGCCAATCCTGATTTCATTCGGCATCAAATTGGTTGTTGTCATTGCCTCTAAGCTTGTCCGCAGCAGAACACTCTGTTTCTCGTGACCTTTAAAGAGCTTGTGGCCAGTTTCAACAAACAAGGCACGAGCTGGGATGAGCTTTGTCTTGAAATCAGGTGTGAGAGCTGTTTTGCATCGGTTTTTGATGAAGTGAACGAGCAAATGGGCTCTTCAAGTGATGTACTTGCTCGGCTTGCCGATGAATTTCCCAATCACTACAAGAGTTATGCCAAGGAGAGGGGCCTGGTTCAGCCGTGACCAATCAGCCTTGATCAAGAGGTGTGAGAGAGGCAGTAGGTCGTGACACCACCCACCAAATCAAGCAACCACGCCCGAAGAGGTCTCCCTCTCACCTCCCAACCCTAGTTGTGGCTAGGGCCTCCGTCAGCCCCGGGTTCACCGAGAGGCAGCCAAGTTCGCTTCCGCTGTTTTTAGGGCTTCCTCGCAGGCCGCTCGGTCTTCGCTGTCGATGTCACCCTGACTGCCGTTCAAGCGTGCCTTCAGGAAGGCGATCTCATCAATCCAGTAGGCCCTGTCTTTGCCTTGTTGATCAGTCACGCGTTTGGAAAGGAGCCAGTCCATCGCACCCTTCATAGAGGAACGCTGCCCAGGCGGCTGCCACCACTGTCTGGTTTGTTCATGGCTTTGGGCTTATGCGCTTAGAGGACGCAGACTGGGTGGATCTGAAGAAGGAGCGCATCGCCATCGACGAGACGTCTCCAGTTACCCCCATGACCGCGCTGGTCATCGATGCCGATGGGCATCTGACGTACATGGGTGAAGACGGATGCCGCCGGCAGATTGTTGGTGATCCAGAGCTCTTGGCGCGTTTGCAAGAGTTGCCAGGGAAGGACTGCACTGATGGCGATGTCGATGGCGATTGGCAGTTGTAGTTGGTCTCGCCAGATCTCCCAAGATCAGCCGAAGATTTCTTCTTTCTTCGGAGCTGAATGAGTCTTTTGACCGATGGGCTGTTTTGCTTGCTTTCCTTATGACGAGCAAAGCCACCTTGAAGTCATGGACACAATGTTTTTCGTTGGCGTGAATGCGGGCCTTCTGATCCTGCTGATTTTTGGTCTTGTATCTGCCAAAGCCAAGATCAAGGCTGGCCGTAAAGAGATCATCTGAGCCATCAACGAAGCGCGTTTCATTGCTGGTAGGGGCAAGAAAAAACCGGCGCGTTACGGCACCCGGAATCTCTTCATCACGAAGATCAAAGTCCTGTCGATTCGTTCAGGGCCTTTCCTCGGTGGTTGTCAGAGCTGCCAGTGCTCTTTCGATTTGTTCAATCTCCTCTTTTTGGCGTATGTCATCGCCCTTGTATGGGGGGAAGCGGGTTGTCGTTCAGAGTCCTAAACCCAATCATCTGAATATTTTGTCTTGGTGGCACTCAGTTCACGTATGTCTTCTGTGAGGTGCTGTGCTGCCCACATTCCTCTGACGACTTGGCAGACCCCTTCTTGGTCACAAACCCTGTAGTACTCGAAGCCCTCTGGAGCGGTGGTGAGTCTGGTCTTGGTTCCTTTCATGTTCTTGATCTCCGCTGATCCAACAAATAGGCAACAAGATGAGTCCCGGCTAGGCGGATTGAGACAAAGAGTTCAGCTTGTTACAAATCCTTGGATGGCTTAACAGGCGCAATTTCAATTCAGGCCCTTGGCGCGATATGGGTGACAAGGTCAGCGTTCAGTCAGTTGATATGGCCGTTGTCCACGTCTGCGACCTGGACGAGGGTGGGGCATTGGGATTTCTGGCGCTACCGCGCAGTGAGAAGCCCGTTCAAGCAGCGAGCTTGAGAAGGGAGAGGAATAAAAAAACCGCCCCTTGCAGGACGGTTTAAAACACCAGCTGGGGACTGGTTTTTGATCGCATCGGGGAGACAGGATTCGAACCTGCGGCATCTTGCTCCCAAAGCAAGCGCGCTACCAAACTGCGCCACTCCCCGAACACAGAAATCATAGTGCTCAGCGGGCTTCCAGCGCTAGCAACGGTTTTGGGCTCTGGACATACGAGGGCAAATAGGGCCAAATAGGGTCACGTTGTCACTCGTTTGTCACTCGCTTTTGTCACTCGCCTAGATGCCGCAGCGCGCTCACGCTGCTGATTGGGAAGTTGGTTTACGGAACCAGCTGCGCAACACCGTTGGCTCTGCCTATCGGATTGGAGAGCAGCGCGGCAAAGCAAAGCTGGATGTCCGGTTCAGTGATGGCACTCGCAAAACCAAGTCACTCGGTATTCCTTGGCTTCAAGCGAGTGCTGGTGGCATCCAGAAGGCCGTTGAAGCGATTGCTCAGGGTGTTGCTGTTGGTCTGACTGTTGAAGAGGCGTTAGAGGCGCACCAGGGCCAACAGAAGCAAGCGCCGCTGCCAACTAAGAAGGTTGACCCCAACCAACTGGTGTCGCTCTTTGATCAGTGGCTGGCGTCGCTTTCCAAGCTTGGGAAAGTTCGTTCAGACACCCAGTTCAAGTACACACGCAATCGGCTGGTGCAGGCGACTGCTGCTGCTTCTGCTGACCAGTTGCTGGAAACAGTGGGAGACATGTTTCCGAAACCAGGACGCAGCAAAGAAATCAGGCTTCAGCACCTGGCTCGTTTTTTGCGTTGGGCAGTCGAGAAGAAGCATCTCGATGCCAAGCGTTGGACGCCACCAGTGACGGTGAAAGACGTTGTTGGCGACAAGGAGAAGAAGCCAAAGGTTGGTCTGCCGCTGCAAGACCAAGAGATCCTTGACCTCATTGAGTCGCTGCCAACGGATAAAGCTGGTGAACGCTGGAAGACGGTTCTCCGCTTTCTTGCCACTTACGGACTAAGGCCAGTTGAAATCCAGCACCTATCAATCCATGCGGATGACGGTCGCTTGTGGTGCGACTACATCAAGCGCTCTGGCGGGGGCGATACAGATCCACGGGTATTGAAACCACTGCATGAGGAGTGGGAACAAGAGTGGGGCCTGCTTGAGCAAGTAGCCAATGGTTTGGACTTGCCACCTTTTGGCGGTGGCGTTGCCAATGCCGGGCGTCGTTATTTGACGCGGCAGCAGGGCTGGAAACCATTGGAAGCCAAAGGCGTGACGATGTACGCGTTCAGGCATGGCTATGCCCTTAGAGCCCACCAGCAATACGGTTTAAGTGCACGAATTGCTGCCCGTGTGATGGGACACTCCGTACAAACGCACCAAACTAATTACGGCACCTGGGCAGATAATGATGAGATCGATAATGCTTTTGAAGCCGCAAAACGCTATAGACAGCGATTAAAAGGTTGACGATTGTCGCAACCTCGGCAAGGATGTAATCACAACACCGATCACCTCATTTGTAGGTGTTGTCTTATTCGACCTCCGACCCGGTTGAATCACCAGTTTTGGCTGGTGCTTCGCAGATCAGAGACCCTTCCTCTGATTAGCGACTCTCACAACTTGGTGATAGTTGTGTAGACGGCTTTTCAGCGTAAGAGCTGGAATTCGGCCCACAGGCGAGTCCGCAAAGCGGATTGGGCATTTTCCACTTCTTATCTATGCGTCATGGCTGCCGAATGGCTTCGAACTAACGAAGCGACCGTTGCATTGCAGACAAGCCGCAAGACGATGACTCGTCGAATCAAAGACGGGTACTTCGTTTTGGGCGATCACTTTGTTCAGATTGGTCCGCATAAAACTGCGACCCGTATCTGGAACATCGAACGCTGCCGTGAAACTCAGGCGCGTTGGGATGGGCCTACTCCTGTCTGCTGACAAGAAAAAAGCCCTGCCCGCACGCAGAGCCTTTGAAACAAAGATTCCGTATCCATCATGCCGTATTCCGTAGACACCGGCAGTGCAGCCGGTGACACTTCTGCTATCTCTGAAATTGTCGAGGTTCCTGCTTCTATTGTATTAGAAGAACAAACCTTTGAACTCGAAGACATCGACGAGGAAGAAGCTCTTTGTCATCTTGAGGCGCTTGGTTTTGGTGAGGATGACCCCTGCATCCTTGCTTGCTATGGCGAGACCTCTCGCTATGTGCCTGCCCGCAATCTGAAAAAGGATCTGCCTTACGACTGGGACAAAGTTGTTGCCAACTTCAACGGTGACCGCCGCTTTGACTTAGTACGCCACCACCTTCAAGATCCGAAGACACCCAACGTTGGCTTCCTCTCTGCCATTGGTGGCACGAGTAAGCGTCGCGACAAGATCACCGGTGTGGTGTGCATGTCGTATGAGATCGATGAGGGTCTCGACCTTGAGGGTCAGAAGGTTGCTTGGAAGAAGGCAAATTTGCCGACTCCGACGCTTGGTGTGTTCACAGGCAACCGGAGCATCCATTGGAGCTGGGTCTTCAGAACACCGGTTGGAGTTGCTGCTGCTGAGTTCTGTCGCAAGCGACTGAGCAAAGCGATTGAGGATGCCAACCCCGGTGTTCAAACAGATCACAACTTGCACAGTGCTGTGCAGGTACAGCGTCTTGCTGGCTCAGTGCATCCGAAAACCGGACGCAGGGCTGAAATCATCCACTTGTCATCTCAGACGTATGAGCTGGATGACGTGCTGTCGTTCTTGCCTGAACTGGATGAACCAGTTGATGACGTCACTGACAGCGGTGGTGACTTCAGGCCAGCAGATGGTCCTGAACCTGATGACTATGAGCAGTTTCCTGACTTCTCAACCCTGCCCCCGGTTCAACTGACTCAGGCACTTGGCCCCAGAACGCGAAAGCTGTTGCGGGGTTTAGATCCTGACTCTGATGACCGTTGGCGTAAGTGCTGGCAACTAAGCAAGCATCTGCGCGCTGCGCGCCTGCACCTTGAGTCGCTCGGTTGCACTGTTGTTGATGCCGACAGCATCGAAATGACGTTGATGTCGGATTTCATCGCCAATAGCGGCATGAAAGGTGGCGACGTCGAAGCGGCTCTTGAAGAGCATTACCGGCCTGAACCTTGCGGCACATCCGATTACTGCGACACCTACCTCAAACGAAAGTTGCGGGCGCACTTTGAACGCCAAGGTTTGTGGCGTCCTTCCTATGGCTGGCACAAGAAGCGTTTAGTGCCTGCATCCAACCAAGACGATTGGACCGCAAACATCGATGACTCGTTTTGGACGGTATGCCGAAACAAGACCTGCGAGGTGGTCATTGAGAACGCCATTGGTGTGAAAGGCGAGCTCACGGATAAGCACCTTGCTCACAGTGGTGGGCGCTTTGTCCGTTACACCCCTGACCAGGGCTGTTGGTTGCACGTTTCGCGTGACGCGATGAAGCGTGAGGTCGCAGACCTACTGCTCAAGTGCTTTGTGGTCACCAAAGCAGGGGACAAGAAGTTCAGCTTCTCAACCGCTGCACGGGTGAGGTCCTCAATCGAGTGGCTTCAAACCATGACTGCTGATGCAGAGATGGATCAAACCCCCGCCATTGCGTTCGCAAATGGCACCTACCTGATCGATAAGGGTGAGCTGGTGCCTCATAAGCCTGAGTACCGGCTCACTTATTCGATCCAAGGTGACTTCATTCCGGACTGCGTTCAGTGTCCGCCGCACCTGCATGACTTCATCGTCAGTAGCTTTGGCGATCACTACGTCGAACCGGTGCAGCAGTTGCTGCGCTACATGGTTGATCCGACGCTGCCTAACCGAAAGATCGTGATGATTATCGGGCCATCTGGCAGCGGTAAAGGCGTCTTAGAACGACTGATTGAGAAGTTGTTCCCGCCTAGCTGCGTCAGCTCCATCACCAGCAGCATCAAAGAGATCAACTCACCGGAAAAGATCCGGCAATACGTCTCGGGTAAGCAGCTGGTCGCTTTCCCTGATGTGCAGGGTTTGCAAACCGGGGTAACCACCATCTATTCAATGGTTGATGGCGGCTTGATGGCTCAACGCAACCTGTTTACTGATGACACCGAAGGTGTCGTCTTCACTGGTCGCGTCGTCATTTGCAGCAGCCAAGCGCCTCAGTTTGAGAACGCTGGTAGCGGCATGGCACGCAGGGCTTTGATCCTTGAAACTCAGCGGCCTGCGGAAAAGCCTGATGCTGACTTGGATCAGAAGCTTGCTGCTGAACTTGGCTCAATCGTTAGTTGGGCGCTTCAAGCCAAACACGCTGATGTGAAGCGTGTGCTGGTTAGCGGCAACCAGACCTTTATCGACGCTCAACACAACGTTGAGGCCGACATGGATGTGGTTCGCCAATTCCTCGACAACTGCTGTGAGCCCTGCGGGGGCGATTACATGCCGAAGTTGGGGGTGCTGTACGAAACGTTCAAGCAGTTCTGCGAGGACTTTGGTTACTCCAAGGTCATCAACAGAAGGACGCTGCTGACTCGGATCAAACAGGCGTTACCCAACCTGCACACTCAACGTCTTTCGGTACCTGGCACCAACTCAACCAAGAAGGTGAACCCTCAGTTGTTTGGCTTCCGGATACGTGCGGAGGTTGATACAGCTGGCCGGTGGGACAAACGCAATTACCGCGAAGGCAACTGGGCTGCTTTGTCCACGCATAAGGCTGAAGCGCCTACGCCTGAACAGGTGTTTGAGCACCAACGGCTATCCAACTAGTTCGTCGTCATCTAAGAGGGCATGGCCTTTGGCAACTCTCAGCACCTCTCCAGTTTTGGTTGGGGTGCTGAACAGAATTCGATAGGTGTTGCCGGTTGCCAGCGATTTGGTGCGGGCATGGACGAACGCCTTGAATTCAGTGCGAAAGCACATTTCTCTGGCCCACAGGTTGTGGCCACTGTCCCGTTCAACGCAGTACATCGCTCATGTACAGAGGACCCGCAGCTTGATGACGCTGCGAGTAAAAGCTCTCTAACTACAAGTCAGCTTCGGGATCATGTCTTCAGTTGGCTACCAGACATCTCCGGAAGCGCTTAAACAGCTGAGACCTTGCCGTGGTCAATGACAACAACCACGTTGCTGGTTGCCTGATCGACAACTCTGTAGTTGCAGCCTTTCACCTTCGACATCGTTCTTGCTCGGACAAAAGCTCTGAGCTCTGTCTTGAAGCAGAAGTCCTGAACCCATTGACCCGGGCTTGCTTCTCGATGGATGCAATACACGGCAACGTTGGTTTACCTAACTTCGTGCTAACACAGCCCGGACATGTCCGACAACACCCGGACACTATTGACCGTTTCGCTGAAAAGCCCTGCGGTGGCTACCTCTGGACATCTCGGACACTGTTCACACTCCTTTTTATGAGAGAGGAAAAGTAAAAGAGTTGAGGAGCTGTTTAATCACCAACGCCACCCAGGGTTGAACGAACACCGAAATGATGATGTCCGGGTTGTCCGGAACGTCCGGGCGTAGTTATTGCAAGGGATTTCAGCGATAATGGAATTGACCCGCATGATGTCCGGGACACCTTTGACGCAGTTTTTCGCCATTTAGACGGCGGCGCTTTTCTCACAGAAAAAACCATGAGTCAGTACCGCGACCTGATGGCGTTACAGCGCCAGGTAGACCGTCTTCAACGGGTTAAGAAGCCACCCACTCTGAGGATGGTGCGCATCTTTGACGAGTCACGTCCTGAAGAGCCGATTGGTGAATACACCCTGACCTACAAGATTGAACCGCCGTTGGACTGGCACAAAAAAACAGCTCAAGACTGAGCAGGCTTGTGCCGCCAACGCTCTAGCCGCCGTAATTCCACAATTTCTAGCCGTCTTCTGTTGGTTTCGATCTCAGCTTCACGCGCTAATTGTTCAAGTTGAGCATTTGCGCGTTTTTGGTGTTGAGAAGATACAAAAGACATTGGAAATAGGCAATTACATGCGCAGAACCTAAAAACCGCGAGAAATTGATGCGTGAAAGTGTTACCCAACTACACCCATTCATGTAGTTAGGTAACGGCCCATTCATAGGGTATTGATGGCAGCCCGTCTCTGCTTTGGCGTACAGCCGAGATAGCGCGAAAGGACATCCAAGCTTTGGTGACCAGAGACTTCCATGATGTGGCGCAGTGGTGTTCCGGCATCAGCCAGCTTGGTAAGCGAGCTTCGGCGCATTGAATGTGAACTCGCGCCTTTAATGGCGAGTTCTTCCAATGTTCGCCGTAATACCCGGTCGTAACTTTGCCGTTTCATGTGGGTTGCAAAGCCAAGACCGGGAAACAGGAAATGATCTGCCCCGGGCAGGGCTCCTTGTGCAATATCCACACGTTCATGAATTGGTTTGCCGTTTAGTCGGTAGTCCGACCATTCGGTTCGCCACTGATCTAAGGCGCAACTCAAGCGAGGATGAATGTCTACTTCTCTGGTCTTGCCGGACTTTGTGATTGATCCTGGGAAGACGACCACACCATTGGCGATGTAGCCCCAGCGCAGAGCTAAGCACTCGGAAATCCGACAAGCGGTGTACCGAGTGAGTAAGCAAGCGATCCGATGTGGACCTGCTGGCATCGCTGCTGCTAACTGGTCGAGCTGTACGTCATCGAGTATCTGGGCTTGTCCAGATCGATTGACCTTCATAAGCAAACAGATTGTCGAGGTTCAGAGCCTGTCTCCGAGGAGACTGTGCTCATTTGTGTATTAGAGCAGCAGTTGAACCCAGATTGTTGCTTATGGCGTACTAATTAGTATCAGCGTTTTTCGCAATCATGCGAGATAGCAATCATGAATACTGTTATCACTGATGTGTATTGTTTGCGATTAGGTTAATCAGTATACTTGTTATCAGTAGTTGCAATAGATGGGGGTAGGGTTGCAACTTTTGCTTATGTAATCGTCGCGCGGGGAACTTACTTAAACAGCATACATAGGCGAGAGAGTAATCGCAACCCTTGGGACACCCCAAGGTTTATTTAGTTCTATACTTTGAGAAGAGTTGATAACTCTATGGGTGATGATGACTGGAATCTAGATGCTGACACCTGGAGGATTATGAGCCGCTGCAACTCAGCAGCTCGAATGATCTTCCCGTACAGCACATCTAGCCAAGATGCTTGGTCATTAATGGCCTTTCGAAAGTGGCAGACCCAGGGTGTCCCACCCGAAGTTTTGAGAGATCAACGCTGCCCACAAATAAAAGAGCTGCATACTCTCCGCCCACCAAATCTGCGTAACTTCTGATGACCGACAACCTCCAAGACTTTGTAAGCACCTTCCAGAACTTGTTTCCTGGTGTGCAGGTACCCCCGATGCCAAAGAAACCGGGTGAATTGGGTCTGAGTGCAGAAATGGCTATCAGGCAAAGCAACCCGCAGCTTTGGCAGCGATTGTTTGGCGGCCAAGGTGCACCACTTCCAGCTGACATCCAGCAACGGTTGCTGAATGGTCAGGTCTTTCCCGAAGACGCAGCTGCTCTTCGTGCTGCACACATGGATGCGTATGCAGCAGAAGCAGATCAGCACCGTCAAACGATCATTGATCGTGCTCGTGAGGCCACCAGGGCTCGTGAGAAAGCGATCTACGAACAGCAGGTTCAGCGATCGAATGAATTCCGATCAATGGGTCTGCTTGGTCGTATGGCTGCTTCACCCGTTAGTGAGCGCGCAGCAGCTCAAGCAAGAGCCGCTTGGGGCATCTCTGAATGACAGAGACCCCAACTAAAGAAGGTCGGGGTAGACCTGCAATCGAAACGCGAGAGCTTCCTCCCGACATTCGAATTGCAATACAAGCGCGCAGCCAGGGCCTCACTTGGAAAGCAGCAGCAGATCGTGCCGGTACAACTGCAACTCGCGTCAGAGGGTTTATGCAGCGGCACCCAGACGCGAAAGCGTGTCTGGATGGCTGTCTGCAAGACCAACTGGATCAGAGCCACTCGATCCTGATTGAGGCAGCACCCGAAGCAGCTCAATGTCTTATCGACATCATTCGCGACGGGCGCTGTAAGCCGTACTCAAAGATCGAAGCGGTCAAAACCCTTTTCGCGATTGTCGAGAAGGGCAAGACCGAACGAGAGGTTGCTGATGCGTTGAAGAGCCTCAAAGACCAGCTGACTGCTCTTGAGGGTGGTCCGGTTTATGACGTTTGAGCCAAAAGCCATGACCCTCGAAGAGGCTCAACACCGCAACCATTGCGGCTGGTTCGTCCCTCAACTAACCATCAGGAGTCCCCAAAGTCGCAGACGGCGTCGTCGTAGACATCAATGTGAGGCCACTCAGGCTCTTGAACTGGCATCTCCTTATCCAGGATCAACGCAGCCATTGCCGTAATCGTTTGATCGGTCGGCAGCAAATAGTCGTCAGGCTCAAAATCGCGCCCCATTAGGGCTTCCCATGCCTCACGTGTCATCTGCGGATCATCAGTGTGACCCCACTGACCACGACCTTTGAGGATTTCCTCTTTCGCGATGAAAGAGAAACTCAGTGTGTGTTGGTGAGTCATGAAGGCTGCGGCAATGCGCCGGATCGCCTCAATCTCCCGTTCATACGCAAGTTTCATGAACATGAGTTTGCGGCGAGAGAGCTTGCCGTTGAGGCAGTACTCCGTTGTGACAGAGCCAAGATCCCACTCGTTTTGTGGGCGAGTAGGCCATTCGACAGCAGTGGTCTGCTGCTTCTGAGAGTTGGTCATTGTTCAGTTGGTATTACGCAAAAACCATCCACACGCCGAAGCGGCTTTGGCTGGATCGGTTAATTGCTTTGCAAGTACCAGACCACGCCGAAGCGGGATTGCGTCCAGTGCTGAAAAGTTAGCAGCACTGTCAAACCCCACCAGGGCTGTTTGCTTCAGACAAGCAAGCGCGCTGAAAAGCACTTGTCACTCGCTGTCACTCGCTTGAGTTGTCGAGGTGCTCAGAAACCTTGCGGTAACTGCGTTCGGGCTTGGGACTTTTGGAGCTCCCAAAGCAAGCGCGCTACCAAACTGCGCCACTCCCCGGCGCATACAGAGATTAGCGGTCAGCGTGCAGCCGTTCAGCCAGGTTGACGCCGCTGCTGATCGCTCCCTCCGCTCGGCCGAAGCCAGTCCCTGCGATCCAGTCGCCACAGAACCCCACGGCGCTGGTGGGGCACCACTGCAGTTCTTGTGGCAAGGGGTTGTTGAGGGGCCGTGAGGCGCCCCAGCGCATCACACCCAACGGCGTCGCCTGGTTCAACGCAGCTGAAACAACCGGCAGGGCTTGCAGAAGTTCGGGCAACAGCTCCTCCAGGCGCTGTTGCTCCTGAGCCAGCAGGTGCCCCTGGCTTTCGGGCGTGATTGCTTCCCCGGAATCCAATCCATGCACCACAAGCCCCCAGCGACCATCGCTTTGGGGCTGCAGCACGATGCGTTCCACCTTCCAGCGCGCCTTGGCGTCGTCGTCCAACCAGATCTGAGCGGGTAGCTCCTCAACGTTGAGCGCGAGCATGCCCAGATCCACCATCAGGTTCCAGCGCACATCAGCTTGGCTGTGTTGCAGCAGGCTCAGTGTCTTGTCGAGGTCGTCATCCACGCCTTCTGTAACGGCTGTGCGCAGGGGGACGTCATCCCAGGCGAGCATCTTCAGTGAGCGGGGATGGGCCAGCAGGGTTCCACTGAGCACAAGGCGTTTGGCCCTGAGGCTCCAGGTTCGATCCTCGTTCTCCAGCAGCCAATGGTCCTTGCGGCGCTCCAGCCAGCGCACACGGGTTTCGAACTGACGGCTCAGTTGCGCGGTGCCAGCCGTATCGAGAAGCGCCTCGCAGATGCTGGCCATGCTGGGAACACCATGCCACCAGCCACCATTTGGCAAGGCGTCTGGGCTAGTGGCAGGCGACAAACCGGCTTCGATATCGAGCGAAAGCACAGCTCGATCGTCCCGCTGAAGCACACCCTCTTCCCGCAACGGCTTCAGCAGTGAATCCATCCCCTTAGGCATGGATTCACTGAGGTTGAACCCAGGTGCTCCATGGTTGAGCAGCCAGCCACGTTGGCCGCGTCTTCTGCGGGTGGCCGTGCGTCCACCTGGCCCCCGGCCGGCCTCGATCAAAGCGATGTTGAGATCGGATCCCAGCTGCTGGAGCCGGCCAATCAGGCTGCAGCCAGCAAGCCCTGCACCGATAACGGCGAGATCAACCTCAGCCACGTCTGCTGGTGCCTCTTCCGCCGATCACATCCAGTAGCGCTCTGCGGCCACTCGAGAAAACAAACCACCCAGCAATGCCAGAAGAATCGTGACGCCAAAGAATGCGAAATACGCCATCCGAAATGTTGGCCTGATCAGAAATTCACGGCTTTCTAACAGCCGCTCGGTCGTCGGATCGGTTGAGTCACGAGACGACATCAAATCGTGGATATGGGTCGCCTGAGATTCGAACTCAGGACCAGCCGGTTAAAAGCCGGATGCTCTACCGCTGAGCTAGCGACCCGTGCCCGCTTGGGCATGCCAATTCGGCACCAAATGAGGTTATCACTCAGGTCGCCGGGGAGACTGGTGGCTGCTGAACCATGGCCATGACTGGCTCCAAGCCCTGGCTCGATCCCCAGATTGATGCCAACGCCTGGGTTGCTGAATCCGCCGTCGTGATTGGCAATGTGCAGATGGCAGCGGGCAGCAGCCTCTGGCCCACGGCCGTTGCGCGCGGCGATCTCGAGCAGATCAGCATCGGAGCAGGCAGCAATGTTCAAGACGGTGCCGTGCTCCATGGCGATCCGGGGCAGCCGGTTCGCCTCGGTGCTGATGTCACCGTGGGGCACAGGGCTGTCATTCACGGCGCCACGCTCGAGGATGGATGCCTGGTGGGCATTGGGGCCATCGTTCTCAATGGCGTCACCGTCGGTGCGGGCGCCCTGGTGGCGGCTGGTTCTGTTGTCACCAAGGATGTGCCTCCCGGAACCCTGGTGATGGGCGCGCCAGCGGCGGTGAAGCGGGAGTTATCGCCTGAGGCGATTGATCAACAGCGCTGCCATGCCCGGCGCTACGCGCAATTGGCGGCCTCCCACGCCCAGATCAGGCCTTGAACACACTCCTTTGATTGCTGCGAATTCGATCAGCTTTCCAGGAAGGTCGTGGGATCAACGGAGAAGTCCGTAAGATCGGCAACACAGATTTCCGTTTTCAAGAATGGTCCGAGTTGCCATCGGTCTGGTCCTCATCCTGGTGATCGTCGGTTACTCGGCCTTCAGCGTGATCACCACGGGCCAGGTTCTGGGTATTGATGCACGCCTATTCCTGGTGGTTGCCCCGATCCTGGCCGCCGTCAGCTGGGCTGCTTTCAACATCGGCCGTGCGGCTGTGGGTCAGCTGCAGCTGATGCTCAAGCGAAGCCGCGCCTGATCCAGGCAAGCGAGCTTCGTAGGCTGAAGGCTGCTTGATGCAGCCGGTTGTCTCAATCTCCCCATGTCATCGTTCTTGGTGCCGGTCTGGCAGGTACTGAGGCGGCCTGGCAGATCGCCCGAGCAGGGGTTGCGGTGACTCTGGTGGAGATGCGCCCAATTCGACGCTCCCCTGCGCACCACAGCAGTGATTTCGCTGAATTGGTGTGCAGCAACAGCTTTGGCGCTCTGAGCAGCGACCGTGCCGCAGGTTTGCTGCAGGAGGAACTACGTAGACTTGGCTCTTTGGTGATCGGCACGGCCGACACCCATGCCGTGCCGGCCGGCGGAGCCTTGGCCGTGGATCGCGGTCGCTACAGCGCTGCCCTCACTGAAGCTCTCGACCACCATCCTCTGGTCACGATTGAACGGCGTGAGCAGCAGGCTCTACCGCCGGAGGATGCGATCACCGTTTTGGCGACGGGGCCGCTCACGAGTGAACCGTTGGCGGAGGATCTGCGCCAGTTCACCGGCCGTGCCGACTGCCACTTCTTTGATGCGGCCAGTCCGATCGTGCATGGGGACAGCATCGATCTGTCGGTGGCATTCCGCGCCAGCCGCTACGACAAGGGGGATGCCGACTACATCAACTGTCCGATGGACAAGGAGCAGTACCTGGCGTTCCGCCAGGCCCTGCTGGAGGCGGAACAGGCGGAACTCAAAGACTTCGACAAGAACGACGCCACCTTCTTTGAGGGCTGCCTGCCGATTGAGGAGTTGGCGCGTCGTGGTGAAGACACCATGCGTTATGGCCCCCTGAAGCCGATCGGGCTCTGGGATCCCCGTTGGGGCGATGTGAACGATCGCGATGTGCGCCGCGCCAAGCGCGCCTACGCGGTGGTGCAGCTACGGCAGGAAGACAAGGACGGGCGCCTCTGGAATCTCGTGGGTTTCCAGACGAATCTCAAATGGGGTGAGCAGAAGCGAGTTCTGCAGATGATCCCCGGGCTGGGCCAGGCGGAATTCGTGCGCTTCGGGGTGATGCACCGCAACACCTTCCTGGAGTCGCCGCAGCTGCTGCAGCCCACCCTGCAGTTCCGCCAGCGCCCCAACCTCCTGGCGGCAGGCCAGATCACCGGCACCGAGGGCTATGCCGCCGCCGTGGCCGGTGGCTGGTTGGCCGGCACCAATGCGGCCCGGCTGGCCCTGGGCCTGGAGCCCATTGATTTGCCGGCCACCTGCATGAGTGGAGCCCTCACCCATTTCGTCAGCGAGGCACCAACGGCCAAGTTCCAGCCGATGCCCCCCAACTTCGGTTTGTTGCCGGAGCTGCCGGAACGCATTCGTGACAAGCGAGCGCGCTATGGCGCCTACCGCGATCGTGCCCTGCAGGACTTGGAGCCGATGCGGGCCCTCCAACCCCAGACCGTGACGGCATGACATCCCCTGTGGAGGCTCGCCGGATCGAACAGCGCTCGCTGCGCTTCGGTGTTGGAGCCAACGCAGTGATGGCCCTGGCTGGGTTTTCCGCCCATGTGCTCACCGGATCCTCGGCCCTGCTGTTGGACGGCCTTTATTCCGCCGTATTGGTGGGGTCGTCCTTGATTGCCAGTCGCATCAGCCGCAACGTGGTGCGGCCACCGGATCGAGCCTGGCCCTACGGCTACGAAGGCCAGGAAGCCCTGTATGTGCTGTTTCGCTCCCTGGTGCTGCTCGGGGTGATCGGCTTTGGCGTCGGCAGCTCCTGCTCCACCTTGATCGATTGGTGGCGGGGGAACAGCATTGCGCCGCTGCATCTGGAGCCGGTGGCGCTCTACACCTCTTTGATGACGGCGCTGTGTGGACTGCTGGCCTGGCGGCACCGCCGGGATTGGCGCCGCACGGGTCGTGTGTCGCTGCTGCTGCTCACAGAGGCCCGCAATGCCCGGATCGATGCCGTGATCACCCTGGCCACGGGTCTGGCCTTGCTGGCGTCGCCGCTGCTCTTGGCAACGCCGTTGTCTGTCCTTGCGCCGATCACCGATGCCCTGCTGGTGCTGGCGGTGAGCCTGGCCTTGCTGCGCGAACCGCTGGCGGCGCTGCGGGATGCCATGGTCCAGGCCGCGGGCTGTGCTGCTGACCCGGATGTGCTCCAGCGCACCCGCATGGTGTTGATGCAGGAGCTGGTGGGGCTTCAGCTGCAGATGATGGATTTCACGGTGCAGCAGCTCGGCCGCACGGCCTTTGTCGTGGTTTACATCAATCCGCTGCAGCCCCAGGAAAGTCGGGTGATTGATGGGTTGCGCCATCACATCGATGCCCGCTGCAGTGCCGAACTCGGACGTCCGGTGCGCTCTGAGGTGATCCTCACGGTGATGCCGCCGATTCACCGCCAGGATCCAAGGCCGCAGACGGCCACTTAGCGTCACCCCCAAAGAAGCGATGCCATGAGCGAGAACCAGCAGTGGGATGCCGTTGTGATCGGTTCCGGCATCGGTGGTTTGGTCACCGCCAGTCAGTTGGCGGCCAAGGGAGCCAAGACCCTCGTTTTGGAGCAGTATCTGATCCCCGGCGGCAGTGGTGGTGCCTTCAAACGCGAGGGCTACACCTTCGATGTGGGGGCCTCGATGATCTTCGGCTTTGGCAAGAAGGGTTTCACCAACCTGCTCACCCGGGCCCTCGCCGATGTGGGGGAGCACTGCGAGACCATCCCCGACCCCGCCCAGCTCGAGTACCACATGCCGGGTGGGCTGCGCATCGCCGTGGATCGCGACTACGAGCAGTTTATCGCCGATCTCACGGCGCGGTTTCCCCATGAGGCGAAGGGGATCCGCCGCTTCTACGACACCTGCTGGCAGGTGTTCAATTGCCTTGATGCCATGCCGCTTCTCTCGCTGGAGGATCCGGCCTACCTCACCAAGGTGTTCTTTAAGGCACCACTGGCCTGTCTGGGGCTGGCCCGCTGGCTGCCGTTCAACGTCGGTGCGGTGGCCCGCGAACACATCAAGGATGAGCAGCTGCTCAAGTTCATCGATATCGAGTGCTTCTGCTGGTCGGTGATGCCGGCGGATCGCACGCCAATGATCAATGCCGGCATGGTGTTTTCCGATCGGCATGCGGGCGGGATCAACTACCCCAAGGGAGGCGTCGGCGTGATCGCCGAAAAGCTGGTGAAGGGATTGGAACGTCACGGCGGCGCCATTCGCTACAAGGCTCGAGTCACCGAGGTGTTGATCGAGAACGATTTGGCGGTTGGTGTGAAGCTGGCCGATGGCGAGGTCATCCGCGCCAAGCGTGTCATCTCCAATGCAACCCGCTGGGACACCTTCTCAGGATTCTCAGGAGCGGGTGATGAGCAGCGCCGCTCCGGCCAGGCCCTGGTGGATGCCGCCCACACGCCGGGCAAGGAGCAGTTCTGGCGCAAGCGTTATGTGCCTTCCCCTTCGTTCCTTTCGCTGCATCTGGGGGTTCGGGCTGACCTGATTCCGGCCGGCACCCACTGCCATCACCTCCTGCTCGAAGACTGGAACCGGATGGAGGACGAGCAGGGGGTGATCTTCGTGTCGATGCCCTCGCTGCTGGATCCGGATCTGGCCCCGGCCGGGCATCACATCGTTCACACCTTCACGCCCTCATCGATGGAGGCCTGGCAGGGCCTGACCCCCAGCCAGTACCGCAAGAAAAAGGAGGCGGATGCTGCACGGTTGATCCAGCGCCTGGAGGCGATCCTTCCCGGCCTCGCCGATGCCATCACCCACAAGGAAATCGGTACGCCCCGCAGCCACCGGCGTTTTCTGGGTCGCTTTCAGGGCAGCTACGGCCCGATTCCGGCGATGCAATTGCCGGGACTGCTGCCAATGCCGTTCAACCGCACGGGCCTGAAAAACCTCTATTGCGTGGGTGATTCCTGTTTCCCCGGCCAGGGCCTCAACGCTGTGGCCTTCAGTGGGTTTGCCTGTGCCCATCGGGTTGGGGCCGACCTGGGCCTCAATCCCTGGGCGCTGCCGGCCTGATCTTCTTCCTAGCGTGATCGTCTATAGGAGTTGGGATGCCGCCTGAGTTTCAGCCGTCGTCGGACGATCTGGCCCGCTACCTCGAGCAGAGGGGCGAGCTGACCAAGCCCTGGAATCTGCAGATGCTGCGGCTCAAGAAGCTCAAGGAATCCAAGGACTCGATGGATCCTCAGCTCTACCTCGAGAAGGTGCAGGAGGCCCATGCCGATCTGATGCGGCTCGGTCAGTTCTGGAAGGGGCGTGAACAGGAGGTGTTTGGTGGCACCTACCAACCGTCTGAACTGATTGAACCGCTGCCCGGTTCTCCAGACGACCGATGAACGGCATCGAACGTTTCGGGTTATCGCCCCTGATCCGCTTCACCTTGCTCAGCCTGTATGGGGCCTTGGTGCTGCCTTTGCCATTGCTGGCCCCTGCGGAGTCGCGCTGGCTGATGGTGGCAGGGCTGCTGCTGGGCTTGGTGTTGGTGATCGGTCTGTTGAGTGAACGGGTGGAGACCGATGCCGAAGGCATTCAGGTGCGTTACCCCCCCTGGATCCGCTGGTTGCTGCGGCGCGGCTGGTCCATGCGTTGGCAGGACATTCGGGCCCTGGTTCCCGTTGGCACCAGTCAGGGGGGAACGGTGTATTACGTGAAGGCAGTCGATCTGCGCCACCAGCTCCTGCCGCAACGCATCGAGCGCTTCGATCGATTCCTGGAGCTGCTGGCCGCCAACACCCCTGTGTCGACCAAGGGCATCGGCCGACTCACGCCGCCCTGGACGTATCAGCTCTTGGCTGGATTGGCCGTGCTCATGATCGCCGGCGAACTGGTCACGTCTCTGGCGCTGGCCCAGGGCTGGATCAGTTTGCCGGCCGGTTATCCAGGCTGATCAGAGCTGTTTCTTTCAATAGAAAACCCCGCCAGTGCTGACGGGGTGAAATGGCTTGATTTGCTATCGATCGATGGATCAGTAACGGACGCATCCACCACGACAGTAGTAACCGCGAGCACAGGCACCATTGGGACCTGCAACAACACCGCGACCTCTGTAATAGTTCGGTCCGTAGTTGTAATAACCGTGGGGACAGTAGGTGGTGCCGCGATTGATGACGACACCGCCTCCACCATTGTTGATCCAATAAACACCACCTGCCTTGGCTTCGGGAACAGCAGTGATCGCAAGACCAAGGGCAGCGATTGCAGTTCCGATTGCGATTCCGAGAGTTGTGGTTTTCATGATCATTCCTCCATGCTTGATCTGTGGGCTTCAGCCCTGTATTCACACCATCTCCGTTCCAATAGGGAATTAACTCCCTGAGTTGAGGGATTTTTTCAACGGATCGCATCCCTCATCTGGGTATGCAATAAAAACCCCGCCATTGCTGACGGGGTGAAGTGTGTGAGGTTTGGTCGGGAGATGGATGGCGACAATCCGCGCCTCCTGCTTTCCGTTGACGGGTCTTGTATGGCTCTCAGCCTGTTTCAGAGACGCCCTCGGCAGGCATCAGGCTCCCCGACGCCATCGTTCAGGCATCAGCAATCCACTTGCATGTAGGCGATGCTGAGCAATGGAAGCATCCTGTTCTCCTGTCTGAGCACACCATCTCCGTTCCTGTCTGAGAGCAACTCCCCCGTTTGAGGGATTTGTTCACCAGCGCAGCTCCCCCATTCCAGGGACGTCATCCCACCAGCCACTCCCAATCCGGACGTAAAACGCTGTCTCGCTTCAGACCGGTATTGCCGCTTCGATCTCCCAGCCCTCGTTGAGCAGCTCTTCGGCTCGTGTTGGAGCCTCTTCTGAGGCAACATCGATGAGGAGAAATCTCTCTCCCTGGTTGCAATACAGCCTGGTTAATCCGATCACGGCGGGGGCTCCCGGGTGTCGACAGCGCCATGTTGACCCGGCTGCGCTGATCAAGCAATGAAGACGCTCCCGCAAACAACTCTTGATTTTGTCCAGATGTCTGGCGTTGCCATGGGTCGCTCAGACGTTGAAATCGATGCAGTTTTTCCGATCGGATGACAACCGAACTCACCAACCTCCCCTGCGGCACGGTTCAGCTCAAGGTCTGCTCGAATCACCTCTGTGAATTGGGTTGGGTGACCTCGCACCATCTGGTCCCGACCAAAGAGGCTCAGCTGAAGCAGGCCCTGCGTCACCACAAGACGAATTAGGGCTCTTCTGAGGACTTGAGCATCAAGGTTGCTTCGGGGTGGCGTTGATGGACCCTGACCCCAGAATTCCAGTCGCTGACTGGAATGAATTCACTTCATTCAGCTGGCCGGCAGATTGTCGAGGCTGAAGCGGTAGCCCCGCTGACGCACGGTGGTGATTCCACCGCCCTCGCCAAGACCGGCCTGCTCCAGCTTGCGGCGCAGTGTCAACACCTGAGTGTCCACCGAACGGGGGCCACCGCTGAAGGGAGGCCAAGCCATTCGCAGCAGTTCCTGCCGGCTGCGCACCAGACCAGGCGGCATCAAGAGTGCACAAAGCAGGGCAAATTCGCGGGGGCTGAGCTCCACCGGCTGCTCCCGCAGCGTCACCTGGCGGAGGAGCAGATGAACCTCCAGAGGCCCAACGGTGACCCGCTCCTGCAGGCCGCTGTGCCCCCGCTTGAGCAGGGTGCGGCAGCGGGCGGCCAGTTCCTCGAGGCCAAAGGGTTTGCGCAGCACATCGTCTGCACCGTCATCCAGCAGGCCCACCACCGGCTCGGCTCCGGCCCGTGCGGTCAGCACAATCACAGGGCAACGCAGCTGCTCCGCCAAGCGCAGGGCGGAGCTGCGCTCCAGCAGTTCTGCACTCACCAGGAGATCGGGAGACTGTTCCTGACAAACTTCCAAGGCTTCAGCGGCGTTGGCCACTGCTGCGGTGAGATGACCGTCCTGACGCAGCCGCTGCACCAGCACAGTACGCAGGGTGGGGTGCGGCTCGACCACCAACACTCTCGAAGGTTCCTGACCGGTGCTTGCACTTGGCATCACCACCGGATCAGAGCTGGCTGCAGATGCTTCCGCCGTGAGGTCGTGGGGAGTGGAGGTCACTGGATCGGCCCGGGCGCGCCTACGCTAAGCCGAAATTCCTGGCAGGCTGGTAGCAGGGGCTGCTGTTGTATCACATGACATCACTCGACGACCCTGAAGCCATCCGCCATTTCCAATCGCTCTGCGATGCCTGTCAGGAGCTGACGACGAGATATCACACACCGTCGGAGCTGCGGCTGTACTCCGATGGCTACCTGCATGCATTGCGGAAGTCAGGATCGCTTGATCCCCGCTCTCAGCATCGTCTTGAGCAATTGATTGATCGCTGGATCCTGGATCCCTCCAGCTTTATTGGCCCTGACGGGGATGTGAGCACCTTATATATGCGCCATCCCGAGGGCTATTGAGTTAGCTAGCGAGAGCGATTTCCAGCTTTTCGCGAAGTTCTCCGGAGTTGTACATCTCGATCAGGATGTCGGAACCACCGATGAATTCCCCCTTCACGTAGACCTGGGGGATGGTAGGCCAGCTGGAAAATTCTTTGATTCCCTGACGAATCTCTGGATCAGAGAGAACGTCAAATGTCTCGAATGCCACACCGAGGGAGTGCAGGATCTGCACCACATTGTTTGAGAATCCGCACTGGGGCATCAGCTTGGAGCCCTTCATGAATACGAAGATCGGACTGGAAGCGACCAGAGTTTCGATGCGAGCTTTGGTGGAGGGGTCCATCGTTGAGCGTTAGTTGGCGTTAAGCGGACGCAGCGTCCGAAGGGGTTGAGGTGTTGAGGGCGAGGGCGTGAATCGCTTCGCTGGCCAATTCCTGCTGCAGCGCGCCGTACACCATTTGATGCTGACGGATGCGTGAAAGGCCAGCAAAAGCAGACGACACCACCGTCACCTGGAGGTGATCACCGCCACCGGTGAGGTCTTCAACAGTGACGTTGGCGTCAGGAATGACCTGTTGGATCGCGGCTTCAACGGCATCCGGCTGCACCATGGCGGCGGTTGTGCAAAAGAGGACTGGCTCAGATGCTGACAGACCGGCTCATTGGCCGGCAGCCGATGCACCCCGGAATTCGGTTTCAACGAAGCCCAGTTCCAGCAGGCTCTGATAAGCCTTCTGACCCTGGGGTTTGGCCGGCGTCATCAGCTTGACCACTTCGACCAGCACCGGAACAGCCACCTCGGGCTGGTTCTGACGGCGGAACAGGGCTGCCAGGCGGAGGTTGGTTTCCGCCAGCAGTTCCAGGGCTTCACGGCCCTTGGTGTCCATCTCGCGGGGGATCCGAGCATCAAGCCCACGGAAGGCACCACTTAGGTCGCGATAGAAGGCCTGGAGCTGCATGGAGGCTTTGCGGGCTTTGTCGTAATCAGCCCGCGCCTCGGCCAGGTCCCCCCGGCTGGCTGCTGCATCGCCCTTAGCCAGCATCGAACGAACGGCCGTCGGGTTGAATCCACCCTGGCTCTGAGCCAGAACACGGTTCTCGGCTGAAGTTTGGGCGATGCCGGGAGCTGCGGTGACGCCCAGGGTTGCCACCAGTGCAGCAGTCGTCAGCAATGCGCGACAACCCATGAAACCAGCAAGAAAACTTGGGCGGACTTTAGAAGCTCTGAAGCGGTCGGCCAACGGCAGCACGGGCCGCTTGTTCAGCCGTATGCATCGCCGCAGCGAGTTCGCTGTTGAACTGCCGCGTCGCTTCTCGATCTCCCTTGGCTGGCACGCTGAGCGGTGCTCCGAAACAGAGCGCTGCCCGGCTGAAGGGCCTCGGTGGTGCCTGGCTGTAGCCCAAGCCAACGGGAACCACAGGAACGGAAACGCCGCGGCTCTGGGCCAGTTGGGCCAGACGCACCAGGCCGGGCCGCAGCTCAATCGCCGCGTCCTGCCGGTGAATCCTGCCTTCGGGGAACATCACCACTTGCTGTCCGTCGGCCAACAGGTCGATGGCCAGACGCAGGGTGGTCATCGAAGGCCGTCCCTGGTCCACCGGGAAGCAGCCGAGCCGTTGTAGGAACCAGCCCTGCAGCCCCCGCATTTCGGTGGTGGTCACCATGAAGCGGCAGTCGCGGCCACTGACCCGACGGCCTGCGGCCATCGGCAGCATCAGGGCATCCCAGCGGGCGCGGTGCGTCGGTGCCAGCAGCACCGGGCCCTGATGGGGGAGATGCTCTGCGTTGAGCACTAGACGCTCACGGAATTGAAGGCGCAGCGCCAGATCCTGGGTGGTGAACATCGCCAGGGGGGCCCAGAAGCTGTCGATGCCGACACGCAGGCTGTTTTCTCGGGTCGCCAGGGCCGCTTGCAACGGGCTGATCGGATTCGATGCCTGAGAACCTAAATCCCCCAGGCAAAGCTGCATAGGATCCGGCCAACGACAGCCCCGTCATGGCCAGCCTCGGCGTCAATATCGACCACATCGCCAACATCCGTGAAGCGCGGCGGACCGTCGAGCCAGACCCGGTGTCGATGGCACTGCTGGCCGAACTCGGTGGGGCCGATGGGATCACCGTGCATCTGAGGGAAGACCGGCGTCACATCCAGGATCGGGATGTGGAGTTGCTGCGCCAGACCGTGCGCTCCCGCCTCAACCTGGAAATGGCCGCCACCGAGGAGATGGTGGCGATTGCGCTGCGGATCAAGCCCGACATGGTCACCCTGGTGCCGGAACGGCGGGAGGAGGTCACCACGGAGGGGGGCCTGGATGTGGCCGGACAAGAGGCCTCCCTGGGGGCCATGGTGCAAACCCTTCAGGCCGCCGGGATACCTGTGAGCCTGTTTGTGGATCCGGAGGCCACCCAACTCCAGGCCTGCAAAGCAACTGGGGCTTGCTGGGTGGAATTGCACACCGGGCGCTATGCCGATGCCGACTGGAGCACCCAGCCCCAGGAGCTGGCGCGCTTGCAGGAGGGGACGGCCATCGCCCGGCAGTTCGGTCTGCGGGTCAATGCCGGCCATGGCCTTACGTATCAGAACGTTGAGCCCATCGCGGCCATCCCTGGGATGGAAGAACTCAACATTGGCCACACGATCGTGGCCCGCTCTGTCGCCGTCGGACTGCAACAGGCTGTGCGGGATATGAAGGTCTTGGTTCAGAATCCCCGCCTTGATCCCCTTTTCGGACAGGCGCCCGGATGACCACCTATCACTTCGTTGCAGCCAGCGAGCGCTTCCTCACCGTGGAGGAGCCGTTGGAGGAAGTGCTGCGGGAGCGCCAACGCAACTACGCCGAAACCGGCAAGACCATCGATTTCTGGCTGGTGAAGCAACCGGCTTTCCTCTCTTCTCCTGAGCTGGCTGAGCTCAAGGCAACCATTCCCCAGCCCGCTGCCGCTGTGGTGTCCACCGATCCCACCTTCATCACCTTCCTCAAACTCCGTTTGGAGTATGTGGCTGTGGGGACCTTTGAAGCTCCCTCCGCGGGGATTCCCGATGCCCTTGCCGGTGCCGTCTGATGAATCCCAGTTCCCTTCCCGTTCAGCAGCGCATTGCACTCCTGGTGCAGGCCCTCGATGGTGCGGAGAAAACCAACAAGGCCTTGGCCACCTGTCCCGACGGGGACGCGATGGTGGACATCCTGCTGGGGGCTTCGGCCAAGCTGGGGTTGGGGCTGACCCGCCGTGATCTCACGGAGACGCCGCCGATTCGCGACTGGATCTGGTTTAAGAACAACGATCCCCTGGTCACCGTTGGTGATGCCAAGCCCCGCTACCGCAGGGAAACCCCCGAAAAACCCAAGCCAGACCCGAGCCAACCCAAGGAACGCAAGCGCTTTCTCGGTTTGTTCTGATCTGCATGCCGGATTCTTGGCGCTGCCTGGCTGAGCATCAGAATTGACGCATCTCCAGGTTGTTGCTTTGAACCTGCACAGCCGCCGGCACTGGGTGATTGGAGATGTGCATGGCTGCTATCAGCCCCTATGCCAACTGCTCGCCACCCTGCCGCCGAACGACCATCTGGTCTTCTGCGGGGATGTGATCAACCGTGGTGAGGCCATTCCCGCCACGATGAATCTGGTCTGGGATCTGGTCCAGGCCGGCCGTGCCACGTGGCTGCGCGGGAACCATGAGCAAGACCTCATTGATGCCCTAAAATCCCAATACGGCTTGAGTCAGCACGCCACCTATGCCCAGTTGGGCGACAGCAGCGCTCGCCAATGGTTGCCGCGCCTGCAACAGCTCCCGCTCGTCTATTGCGGTGACGGTTGGTGCGCCACCCATGCCGGGTTCGATGCAGCGGGTCAACCGGACCTCTCCATTCGTGATCCCTTCTGGGAGGCCTATGACGGTCGTTTTGGCCAGGTTGTTGTGGGCCATACGCCCCGTCCCCAGGTGGAACGCCTTGGCGCGATTGTTCTGATCGACACCGGTGCGGTCTACGGCGGGTGTTTATCTGCCTACTGCCCGCAAACGGATGCGGTCGTTCAGGTTGAAGGAGCTGCAACCGATGCCGTGCTGGCTGGAGTTGGCCCTTGCTGACGGTTTACCGAAGCAACAGGGCTGAATTTCTGGCTCGCTTGCTCTCCCGTCAGTTGATCGAGCAGCAGCCGGGCCCCCTTGAAACGGTGGAGGTTATGGTCAACACGTGGCCCACCAGCCGATGGTTGGGGGAACAGCTGGCCATGGCCAATGGCATCAGTTCCCTGGTGCGGTTCCCCTTCCCGGGCAGTCGCCTGCGGCAGCTGGTGCGCCAGGTGCTGCATCTCCCAGCGCAGGAGGACGATCCCTGGCGGGCGGGCCAGTTGGTGTGGGCTGTGCTCGAACTGCTGCCGGAGCTGTTGGAGCAGCCCGTCGCCCAGCCGCTACGGGTCTGGCTCACCCAGCGTGAAGGAACCGTCTCGGGGTTGACGCGGGACCGTTGGCAGCTGGCACGCACCATCGCCGATGCCATGGACGATTACGCCCTTTACCGCCCCGACCAACTGGAGCAGTGGAAACAGCCGCGGCCCGATGACGACTGGCAGCCCGTGCTCTGGCGACTGCTGGCCCAACGTCTTCCCCGGGCTCCCTTTGGCCTGCAGGTGCATGAGGCCGTCGATCGGCTCCGGCGAGGAGACGTTGATCCAGCCCTGCTGCCGGAGCGGTTGCGGCTGTTTGGCATCAGTGCCCTGGCACCGGTGCAGGTGGATCTGATTCAGGCCCTGTCCGGTCTGCTGGAGGTGGAGATCTACTTGCTCACTCCGTGTCCGGATCTGTGGCAACGCTGTGGCAGTCGGCGTGCCTCGCTCGGGGATGACTGGCTGGTTCCGCCCGATGGGGGGTGGTTGGCGGAGGCGCCGCGCCTGGAGGCTGTTCTTGGGCGGATGGGTGCCGAATTTCAGCAGTTGCTGGAGGGCTCCGGTGAAGCGCAGCTGGGGGAACGACGCGAAGGGGATCTGTTTGCAGGTTCCCTGCAGATGGCCGCAGCGGAAGAGCGCCAGCCCACCCTGCTCGATCAGCTTCAGCAGCAGCTGGTGGATGCCGACAGCGTCCCCGCACTGGAGCGTTCCTCCGACGATCAGTCGCTGCTGTTTCAAGCGGCACCGGGATCTTGGCGGGAGGTGCAATTGGTGCGTGATCGCATCCTGCAGTGGCTGGCGGCCGATCCCGATCTCGCGCCCCGGGATGTGCTGGTGATGACGCCGCAGATTGAGCGCTATGCACCCCTTCTCAGCTCCGTGTTCAACGACACGGCGGCCATCGGTGTGGATTTGCCCTGGCGTCTCACCGACCGCAGTCAGCAGAGCAGTCCGGGGTTGTCGATGGCGATGTTCACGTTGCTGGAGCTGGCGGCCACACGCCTCACTGCCACGGGGCTGGAACGTTTGCTGGCCAATCCGGCCCTGCAGGGCCAGCAGGGACTCACGCCGGAGGAGGCGGTGCTGATCACCCAGACACTGCAACGCAGTGGTTTTCGCTGGGGCTTGGATGCCCGCGAGCGGGGCGGGGATGAGGTGCACAGCCTGCGTTGGTGTCTCGACCGTTGGCTGCTGGGCCTGGTGCTGCCGGTGGAGCCGGGCCTGGCTCCAGCAGGGGCGGCTCCGTTCCAGCAGGAGCTGGATCCCGATCGCCTGGTGCGTTGGTGGACGCTGTTGGATCGTTTGGCGCGGATGTTCGATCGCCTCCGACAGCCCCGGCCGTGCCATGACTGGGTGCAGCTGCTGCAGTCCCTGTTGCAGGAGCTGTTCGCTGAGGGTGGGGCCTGGGCCGATGAGTCGCAGAGCTGGGCGGCGGCCCTTGAGGAGTGGCGATTGCGGGCCCATGATTGCCCCCTGGACCTCGATGCAGCCGTGGCCTTGGAGGTGCTGCAGGAGGCCTTGTCAGTGGACAGCGGTCGCTTCGGTCACCGCAGTGGTGCCCTCACCATCAGTGCCCTGGAGCCGATGCGGGCGATTCCCCACAAAGTGGTGGTCTTGATGGGCCTCGACAGCGCCGACTTTCCGCGCCCGGGTCGCCGCCCTGGTTTTCACTTGCTCGAGCAGCAACGGCGTCTCGGGGATCCCCGCAGCAGCGACCAGGACCGCTACGTGCTGCTGGAGGCCTTGATGTCGGCACGCCGTCATCTGCTGATCAGCTGGTGCGGGCGGCTGGAGCGCACCGGTGAGCCCCAGCCGCCTGCTGCGCCGGTGGAACAGTGGCTTGCGGTGCTGCAGGAGCAGTTGCAACGGGCCGGTTCCTCCACGGAGGGATTGTTGATCACGCCGGCGGCCAACCCCCTCTCCAGAGAGAACTTTCGGCCCGAGGCGCCGCTCAGCTGTGATCGCCGCCAGTTGGAGGCCCGGCGCTGCCTGGATCGTGCTCCGGCGTCGGATCAGGTCCAGGGGCTGGCCTGGGCATCGCTCTGGCAGCAAGACCTGAACGATGTCGATGTCGATGTCGATGTCGATGTCGATGACGAGGCAGAGGCCGAGGGACGTGATGGAGATGACCTGGCCCTGGACCCTGAAGCGTTGCTGGCCTGGATGCAGCAGCCCCAGAAGGTCTGGTTGCAGGCACGGGGGTTGCGGCCTGGGGAAGGCATTGAGGCGGTGGAGGATTTCGAGGCGCTCGAGTTGGAGGGCCTGCAGCGCTATCTGCTGCTCAACCACGAGCTTGACGAGCAGTTCATTCTTGGATCGTCTCCGGATTGGCCAACGTTGCTGGCGGGCCAGGGTGTGCTGCCGGCGGGGGCTGGTGCGGCCCTTGAGCAGGAGGAACTGCAGCAGCGTTGGCAAGCCCTGCAACGGCAGTTGGCATCGCTTGGTCCCTGCCGCCGGGAGGTGCCTGTGCTCGCCGGCCTGCCGATGCCCCTGCTCTACGCCGGTGACACCCAGGTGGTGGTGCAGCCCGGAATGCTCACGGCCGCGGCGGTGATGCGCGGCTGGTTGCAGCATCTGTTGCTGTGCGCTGAGGGATTGGCGCCTGCTGCCGGCTCAGCGGTGGTGGCCCGAAGCACCCGGGTTGCCGGCGCCGAGGTGCATCTGCGCTGGTCGGCGTTGCCGACGGCTGAAGCCGAGCACCAGCTGCTGCAGCTGGCTCGGCTGGCGCAACAGGGGCTGGATCGGTGCTGGCCTGTCCCCCCGAAGAGCGGCTGGCAGATGGTCGCCAAAGACCGGCGCAAACCGGGGGAGGGGCCGCAGGACTTCCGCAAGACCTGGCAGGACGAAGGGGCCACCCCGGTGATGCAGCTCTGCTTCGGCACGGAGATCGCTGCGGAGCAATTGATGGATCAGGCCGGATTCCAGGAGGCGTGTCAGCTGCTGTACGGCCCGCTTCTGGCCCAGCTGCGTTAGTCGAACAACTCGTCGAGCATTTCGCGCATGCGTTCGTTGGAAATCACCAAGGGCTCGCCGGCCTGACGGCGGAAGAAGTAGGCCCGATGTTCCTGGTTGATGCTTTCAACAGCGGCGGCTTTGCGCACCAGCAGCTGGGCCAATTTCTGACGACGTTCGGGGGACACAACAGGCCGGTGGCTTTCACCAACGTGTTGGCCTGAAGGTCCCGCACCCTCACAAGCCCCTGTTCTCTCAAGGGTTGGGTTGCATCCGTTCACAAGCCCATAAAAAAGCGAGGGTTCTTCAGGCCCTCGCTCAAGTCGTCTTCTGTTCTGGGGTGTGACAACACCCAGTCCAGTTCGCAGCTTTCGCCAGCTGCTTCATGGAAGTTAACACTGGTTTTGAGGCCGAAGAAGTTGAGCAGACTCCATCCATGGCCCAGCGCTTCGATGCCAACACCTACCCCCTCGGCCCTGGGGTCCGCCTGCTTGAGGCCAGCGCTGGCACCGGTAAAACCTTTGCTCTGGCGCATCTCTGCCTGCGGCTGATCACGGAGGCCGACCACGCCCTCGAGGCGTTGTTGGTGGTGACCTTCACCGATGCGGCTGCCGAAGAGCTGCGCTCCCGCATCGGCCAGCGGCTGCAGCTGGCGTTGCAGGGCCTTGAGCAGCTGGAGCAGGGGATGGAGGCTTCCGCTCCAGACCCCGTCCTGATGGAGTGGCTGTCGGGTTCCGAGCCAGGGGAGGCGCGTCAGCGATGGATTCGGCGCTTGCTGGTGGCCCTCGAACAGCTGGACCGGGCCGACATCACCACCATCCACGGCTTCTGCCGCCGCAGTCTGCGCCGTCTGGCCCTCAGCAACGCTGCGGCAATGGAGCCTCAGCTGGACACCGACGCCACCGCGCTCCAGGCCGAGGTGGTTCAGGACCTGTGGCAACAGGAACTGCTCAGCCTGCCGCCGGATCAGTTCAAGGCGTTGCGTCAACGCGGCCTCTCGCCCCAGACCCTGCGCAGGGGGTTGGCGCAACTCGATGGCGAACAGCAGCCGCGGTTCAGGGCCGTTGATGGGGCGATCGATCTCGACCAGCCCCTCGCCTCACAGCTGGAGCACTGGCTGGCCCAGCTCTGGGACGAGTTCGTGCCGCTCTGGCAGCGGGACCATGCCGTTCTGGATGCCGGGTTCCGTCAGGCGGCCGAGCAGTGGAAAGCCCAGGGCTGTGGAACCACCACCCCTTATTCGGCCAAGCCCAAGAGCGATCGCTGCGCGCAGATCAACCAGTGGCTGCATGGGCAGACCGCAGTGCCGTCACTGCTGGAGATTGCCGCCCATGAGAAGCCGTTGAAGGAGTACTTCCATCCCGGCAGCTGGTGCAAGATCGCGCGCAAGTGCGGTGAGACCGACCCCAGCCTGGTGACGCCCGCTCTGCAGGCCGCTGTTGCGGCGCTCTGGGATGCACCGATTGAGCGCACCTGGCAGTACCTGCTGGAACGGGGCTTGCAGGAGCTGGACCGCCGCCGTCGCCGCCGCGGGGTGATCACCTTTGGCGGTTTGTTGGCCGCCATGGACCCGGGCGATGGCGACGTTGCCTGGCTTGCCCCGCTGCAACAGCGCTACCGGGCGGTGATGGTGGATGAGTTTCAGGACACCGACCCCGTGCAGTGGCGTCTGCTGCAGCGCGCCTTCGGTGGTGGTGAACGCCACCTGCTGCTGATGGTGGGGGATCCCAAGCAGGCGATCTACCGCTTCCGGGGTGGTGATCTGGCCACCTACATGGCAGCGCGCGATCAGGTGGAGCGGATCGATCACCTGCTCGACAACTTCCGCGCAACGGCACCGCTGATGGAGGGGTTGAACCGCTTGATGGCTCCGGGGCTCCCCCGATCTGAACTGCCTGTGCCGGCGGTGCAGCCCCGCAGCTCCACCACCCCACCGCAGGATGCCCCGGCGTTGCAACTGCTGCTGCTCTCCACCGAGGCGCCCTCCAGCCGCAGTGCCCTGGAAGCAGAGCTGCCCCAGCGGCTCGCCGCGATGGTGCTGGAGCAACTGCAGCAACGTGACGACCTCACCCCTGCAGATCTCTGCGTGCTGGTGAGTCGTCATCAACAGGCGGAAGACCTGCGCCGCGCCCTTGGGGTTTGCGGACTCCCCACCCGCCTGGTGACCCAGGGCGATGTGCTCGACAGTGAAGCTGCCCTGCTGTTGCAGTGGTTCCTCGATGCCCTGGCGGAACCGGGCGATGACGCTCGCTTGCGTCTGCTGGCCTGCTCGGGACTGATGACCATCGCGCCCGATGTCCTGGAGCCGGCCCTGTTGGATCAGCTGGCGCTGCAGTTGCGCGGTTTGGCTGAGGCGATACCGCGGCTGGGCCTGCTCGGGGCGCTGGCCGATCTGCTCAAGGGTGAACAGATGGCGGGGCTGTCGGAACGGGGCCGGATGCTGGGGGATCTGCAGCAGGCGGCAAGGCTGGTGCAGGAGGCGATGCACCGCCAGGGGCTTGATGTGGCCACCGCGGCGGATTGGTTGCGGAGGGAGCGGTTGCACCCCAGCCAGCCGGTGCCTGAGGCTCGCCAGCCCCACAGCGATCAGGCCGACAGCGCCATCGCCGTGGTCACCGTCCACCGCAGCAAGGGTCTGGAATATCCGGTGGTGATCTGCCCCTACCTGTGGCAGTCCCCCCCAGCTGTGTCCGGTCCGCTCTGGCGTGACCCCCGCTCCGGAGAGTGCCTGGTGCGGGTGGATGTCCATTGGGGGGAGGGCTGGCAGGCGGCGCAACAGGCGCAGCGGGAGGCTGCGGCAGAGGCCGAGCGGCTGGCCTATGTGGCGGTGACCCGAGCCCAATCCCAGTTGGTTCTGATCTGGGCCAGGGCCAACGGCCAGGAGGATTCCCCCCTGCCCGCCTGGTTGTTCGGTGCTGAGGCCGCTGGGGATGCGATCGACAGCCTCACCGATGAGCGGCTGAGCGAAGCCCTGGCGAAGCGACAGGTTCCGATCAGCATCGATGGCCTGGTCGAGAGCCTGTCCAGCGGCAAGCGTTGGAGGTCTCCGCTGCGGGCCGAGCCGTTGGCCCTTGGTTCCATCCCCAAGCGGATTGACCGGAGCTGGGGCCGGGCCAGTTATTCGGCCTGGATTGCCTCATCAGACGACGTTCAGCTGCATGAACAGGGTCGTGATCGCGATCCCGGCGCTGAGGAATCGACGGTGGAATCGGCGTTGGAACTGATGGCGGCGAGGGCAGAACCGGCATGGTCTGAGACGGGGCCGCTGGCGGCATTTCCGCGCGGGGCCGGGGCCGGGGACTGCCTGCACCGGATCCTCGAACAGTTCCCCTTCTCTGCGGCGGAGGCCTCTGAGCCCCGCCAACGGCTCGAGCTGATCGCCGCCGAGTTGCGCCGGGCCGGGCTTGATCCCGATCTTCAGAACGATGTGTTGACGGGGTTGGAGCAGGTGTTGCAGACGCCCCTGGGGGGACCGCTGGGTGCGTTATCGCTGGATCGGCTGGGGCCGCACCAGCGCCTGCCTGAACTCAGTTTTGATCTGCCGGTGCAGCACGTGCGCACGGCCGATCTGGTGGCCGCCTTCGGTTGTGATGCCGAGGCCCGTTTTGGCCGCACTTATAGCCCGGCGCTGGCATCGCTCTCAATCAACAGCCGTGGGTTTCTCACCGGTTCCATCGATCTGGTCTTCCAGGACCCCCACCACCATCGCTGGTGGGTTCTCGACTGGAAGAGCAACTGGATCGGTGAACGGCGCACCGGTGCTGAGCCGGGGCTGTGCGGTCCGCATCACTACTCCCAGGAGGCGATGGAGGAGCAGATGTTGCACCACCACTACCCCCTGCAGGCCCACCTCTACCTGGTGGCTCTGCATCGCCATCTGCGTTGGCGGCTGCCGGATTACGACCCGGAGCAGCATCTGGGGGGCTACGTCTACTGCTTCCTGCGGGGGATGCCCGGAGCGGTGACTGCCTCTCCAGAAGATGCTGTTGGGCCGGGGCGCATCGTTGAACCCGTGCCTCTTAATCGCATCGCGGCCCTGGATCGAGCCCTGGGGGAGGTGCCGGCGTGACGGAGCTGCTGCCCCAGGGAACCAGCACCTGGCCCTCCAACTTCACGGCCGGACTCCATGCCGCCTTGCGGCGACGGATCCCGCCTCAGGCGGAGGCGGATGCCTCCGCACTGGAGGAGCTCAGTCGCGATCTGGTGCTGGCCCTGGAGCAGGGGGAGTTGACGGTGGCGCTGACGCCGGAGCGGCTGGCAGCTGCCCAAGCCAGTGGATGGCTGGAGGGGGATCCCTCTCCCCTGCTGCTCCAGGGTGATCGGCTGGGCTGGCGCCGCTGGTTGCAGGCTATGGAGCAGGTGGTGGCCGAGCTGGTGGAGCGGGCCCATGCTCCGCTTCCCGAACCTGTCGAGGCTACCGATCCCGAGCTGTCGGATCGTCTCAACGCTGAACAGTGCGCCGCCGTTCGCGCCCTGGATCAGGCCTCGGTGGTGTTGCTCAGCGGTGGTCCGGGCACGGGCAAAACCAGCACGGTGGTGGAGATTCTGGCCCGTGCGGAAGCCCGCCATCCCGGCCTGCGCATCGGTTTGGCGGCCCCCACTGGCAAGGCTGCCCGGCGCCTGGGGGAGGCGGTGATGGCGCAGCGGGCTCCGTTGCCCTGCAGCACCCTCCACCGCTGGTTGGAGGCCGGAAGCCGTGGCTTCGGCAGGCACCGCCAGCGTCCCCTGGAACTGGATCTGCTGGTGATCGACGAGATGTCGATGCTGGATCTGGCCTTGACCCAGGCCCTGCTGGAGGCGTTGCCCAGTGGTTGCCGGCTGCTGTTGGTGGGGGATCCAGCTCAGCTGCCGCCGGTGGGGAGTGGAGCGGTCTGGCATCGGCTGCAGCAGTCGGACGTGCGCGGTCGTTTCGGTGCCGGCGCCGTGCATCTGGAGCGCACCTACCGCAACCGAGGTGCCCTGGCGCAGGTGGCGCAACAGCTGCGCCAGGGGGATCTGCAGGCCTTTGCAGCGGATCTGGCCGCCTTGCCTGAGCAGGCCAATCTTCAGGTGCATCCCTGGCCCCTGCGTCGTTTCCCTGCCTTGGTGCGCCAGCGCTGGATCCAGCGCCTCAAGCAGTTGCAGGCACTGACGGTTGATCTCGACCGCTGCACCGAGCAGGAGCTGATGGCGGCATCTCGGCCTTTGTTTGCGCTGCTCGAGCAGGACCTGTTGCTCTGTCCACGTCGCCGGGGGCCGTGGAGTCTTGATGATGTGCACCGCACGCTGCTGGGGGCCAATGCCGCCGGCAGGCTCGAGCGTTGGCCGATCGGCTTGCCGGTGATCTGCGGCAGCAATCAACCCGAACTGGGCTTGGCCAATGGCGACCTTGGGGTGGTGATCGGGGCAGGCTCTGAACGACGTCTGTTGTTCCAGGTGGTGGACCCGGGCGGCCGGCTCGAGGTGCGCCGTTTGCATCCAGCCCGTTTGCGGCGTCTGGAGCCGGCGGTTGCGCTCACTATCCATCGGGCCCAGGGCAGTGAGGCCGACCGGGTGATCGTGCTCTGGCCAGATCCCCTGGAGGATGGCCCGGCTGCAGAACATCAACGCCGATTGCTGTACACAGCCATCACCCGTGCCCGTGCCAGCCTTGACCTTGTGACGCTGATCTGACGCGGGTGGACTGATGCGGGTTGAGCGTCCCTGGGGCTGGTACGAAATGCTGACCCAGGGGGACAACTATTTGGTCAAACGGCTGTTGGTTCGTGCCGGGCAGCAGTTGTCGCTGCAGCGGCATCGTCATCGCAGCGAAAGTTGGACCGTGGTGTCCGGCTCGGGGGCTCTGCTCTGCGGAGACATCTGGCATCCCGCCAGTGCGGGCGTCATGCTCTCGATCCCCTGCGGCGCTGTGCATCGCGCCCGTGCAGACGGTTCAGATCTGCTGATTCTGGAAGTTCAGCACGGTGATGATCTGCGGGAAGACGACATCGAACGGCTGCAGGATGATTACGGCCGGGTGATAACTTGATGGCCAACCTTTGAAGCGTAGGCAACACAACCAGAGCGCAACTCTTACGTTGCAGGGAGGTTGTGAGCCTGATTTCAGAGATCAATCAGGCGAAGCCACCTTTCATGACTGAACAGCAACAGCAGCGCGACGATTCCGCCTGCGCAGTGGATCTTTCTGCATCCGACCTGCCGGAATCGAACTCCAGTGCTGAGGTGTTCACCACCACCATCACATCGGCTGAACCGGAATCCGGTTTCGCCGGTTTTGGTTTCAGTGAGGCCCTGCTCCGCACCCTGGCGGACAAGGGATACAGCGAACCTTCCCCCATTCAGAAGGCGGCCTTCCCCGAGCTGATGCTCGGCCGCGATCTGGTGGGTCAGGCCCAGACCGGCACCGGCAAAACAGCAGCCTTTGCCCTGCCGTTGCTCGAGCGTCTCGAGAGCGGCCAGAAAACACCCCAGGCCCTCGTGCTCGCCCCCACACGGGAGCTGGCGATGCAGGTGGCCGAATCGTTCAAGGCCTATTCCGCCGGCCACCCCCATTTGAAGGTGCTGGCGGTGTATGGCGGCACGGATTTCCGCTCCCAGATCAGTGCACTCAGGCGCGGGGTTGATGTGGTGGTGGGCACCCCCGGCCGGGTGATGGACCACATGCGTCAGGGCACGCTCGACACCAGCGGTCTGCGCAGCCTGGTGCTCGATGAAGCGGACGAAATGCTCCGCATGGGCTTCATCGATGATGTGGAGTGGATCCTCGATCAGCTCCCTGAGCAGCGTCAGGTGGTGCTGTTCTCCGCGACGATGCCCCCTGAGATCCGTCGCCTGTCCAAGCGTTATCTCAAGGATCCGGCTGAGGTCACGATCCGCACCAAGGATCAGGAAGGCAAGCGGATCCGTCAGCGTTCGATCACGGTGCCGATGCCGCACAAGCTCGAGGCCCTGCAGCGGGTTCTCGATGCCTGTGGTGGTGAGGGTGTGATCATCTTTGCCCGCACCAAGGCGATCACCCTGACCGTGGCCGAAACCCTTGAGGCCGGTGGCCATCAGGTGGCGGTGCTCAATGGCGACGTTCCCCAGAACCAACGGGAACGCACCGTGGAGCGGCTGCGCAGTGGATCGGTCGACATCCTTGTGGCCACCGACGTTGCAGCACGGGGTCTCGATGTGGAGCGCATCGGCCTGGTGATCAACTACGACATGCCGTTCGACAGCGAGGCCTACGTGCACCGCATCGGCCGGACGGGCCGGGCTGGACGTACCGGCGAAGCGGTTCTGTTCGTGACTCCACGGGAACGCCGTTTCATCCGCAACCTCGAGCGGGCCACGGGCCAACCGATCGAAGCGATGGAGGTGCCCGGCAACACGGCCATCAACCAGGGACGGCTGGACCGCTTGCGCAAGCGTTTGAGTGATGCGGCCCAATCGCAACGCCCTGACGCCGATGAAGCGGCCCTGCTCCAGGAATTGATGCAGCGGGTGGCCACGGAACTTGAACTCAGCCCCGAGCAGCTGGCTATGGCGGCACTCAACCTGGCCATCGGCCCCGATGCGCTGTTGCGTAAGGGCGACGACGACTGGATTCAGAACACCCGTCGCAATGACCGCGACCGCGATCGCCATTCAGGGGACCGCCGTGAGCGGCGCGAGCGTCCGGCCCGGGCTCCTGAGGAGAACATGCAGCGCTACCGCGTTGAGGTGGGCCACCGCGATCGGGTCAAGCCGGGCAACCTGGTGGGTGCTATCGCCGGCGAGACCGGTCTGCAAGGCCGGATGATCGGCCGCATCCAGATTTTTGACAATCACAGCCTGGTGGATCTTCCCAAGGGCATGCCGGAAGATGTGTTCAACAGCCTTCAACGCCTGCGCGTGATGAACCGCGAACTGCAAATCAGCAAGGCCTCTTGATGCGTGTGCTGTTGGCCGTTGGTCTGATGTCGGCTCCCCTGGCTTCTTCAGCCTCGGACAACAGCCTGATCACCCAGTTCTGCAAAACGGCCGTCAAAGCCGAGCTTCACAGGGCTGGGACCGTTCATCCGGAGGGAATGGTTGATGACACCTGCCGTTGCTTCCTCGCCGAGGTGCAGAACGGTGCGGGGATCCAGACGGCCCAGGCCACCTGCAAGGCCAAGGCTGCCGTGACCTACGGCCTCTGATCCCCGGGGATCAAAAACCGTCAGAGATGGCTCACCTGAACGGTGGCTTCGGGCTGAAGCAGGGCCAATTTCTCCACCACCTGAATCAATTCGATCTGCTCGCTCGGCGTGCCCTGCCGGATCAAGTTGTTGAGCAGCACAAGTTTGTCCACGGGATCCAGTTCTCCATCGACGGTCCAGCTCAGAGCCTGGAAACAAAGGCTGTCGAATGTCATCTCTCTCCTGTGTCAGGGTCTTCTGACAATGGAGTGGATGGCTCGGTTGCTGGCGAGTCTTCGTAATTGCTTCTTTTTTTTGTGTTGATTCCTGCGACTGCCCTGTAACGTCATCGGGTTCAAGCTTGAGCACTGGCCCTTTCCGAGCTTTCGGAACCAGCTCAAGCGACTGAGCACGTTCAACGGTTCCACGGTCCATGACCATCTACATCGGCAATCTTTCGTTCCAGGCGGAGCAGGAGCACCTCTTCGATCTCTTCAGTGAGTACGGCGAGGTCAAGAACTGCAGCCTGCCCCTGGATCGTGAGACCGGCCGCAAACGCGGTTTCGCCTTCGTCGAAATGGTCAACGATGCCGATGAGCAGAAAGCCATCGACGATCTTCAGGACGTGGAGTGGATGGGCCGCATGATCCGCGTCAGCAAAGCCACCCCTCGGGAGCGCTCCGGCGGCCCCCGTGGTGGTGGTTACCGCGGCTGAGGCTCAGGCCTCGGCCTCCAGCAGGTCCAATTCCATTTCACGCAGGCTCAGCCGACGCAGCACACCATCACCGCTGTTGGCTGGGCTTTCTTGATGCTCACGGGCGTCCTGGAACTGGGGCAAGACAGCCCGCAGTCCTCGGCGTTTCTGCCGCGCCAGGTAGCGGTGAAAGCGGTTGAACGACCTTGATCGGCTCATGGCACCTCCTTCAGTTGTGGTTCCGTTGTAGTGCGTCTTCAGGGGTGAAAACCGTGTCGGAACAAACCCTCAGGAAAGCTTCAGCAAATCGCTCCCCCTTGATGCGGTTGTTGCGCCATCTGGCGCCGCAGCGCCGCCTGGTGGTTGCAGCGGTGATCTGCTCCCTGCTCAACAAGCTGTTCGATCTGGCCCCGCCGATCTTGATCGGCCTTGCCGTGGATGTGGTGTTGCTCAAGGAGCAATCCGTGCTGGCGGGTTTCGGTCTGAGGACCGCCCACCAGCAACTGTGGGGTCTGGCTCTGCTCACCTTTGTGATCTGGGCGGCGGAGTCGCTGTTCGAATACCTCTACGACGTCCTCTGGCGCAACCTGGCGCAAACCACCCAGCACAGTCTCAGGCTCGAGGCCTACGACCATCTGCAGAAGCTGCAGCTGGCCTTTTTCGAGCAGGACAGCACCGGTCGCCTGATGGCGGTGCTCAATGACGACATCAACCAGCTCGAACGGTTTCTGGATCGGGGTGCCAACCAGATCCTGCAGTTGATCACCACGGTGCTGGTGGTGGGCATCGGCATGGCGATGGTGGCGCCGGCGGTGGCCCTCTTCGCCTACCTGCCGATCCCCGTGATTCTCTGGGGGTCGCTGCATTTCCAGCGCCGGCTGGAGCCTCGTTATCGGGAGGTGAGGGCCCGGGCGGGCGACCTCGCCTCCAGGCTCGCCAACAACCTGGGGGGGATGCTCACGATCAAGAGCTTCACCGCTGAGGCTCTGGAGCTGGGGCGCCTGCGGGCGGAAAGCCTGGCCTATCGCCAGAGCAATGCCCGGGCGATTCGTCTCTCGGCGGCCTTCATTCCCTTGATTCGCTTCGCGATTCTGTTCGCCTTCCTGGCGATTCTGTTAATCGGTGGGTTCAAGGCCTTGGCCGGGGAACTGCCGGTGGCCATCTACAGCGTTCTGGTGTTCATCACCCAGCGGCTGCTCTGGCCGCTAACCGCCATTGGCCGCACCCTCGATGAGTACCAGCGCTCGATGGCCTCCACGCGAAGGGTGCTCGATCTGATCGATACGCCGGTGTTGATCCAGGGAGGAACGGTGCCGGTGGATCCGCAGCGGCTGAGGGGTGAGATTCGCTTTGAAGCGGTGGATTTCGCCTATGCCGGCCGATCAACGCTGCTGAAGGGTTTCGATCTCACCGTGCCAGCGGGATCGACCCTCGGCATCGTCGGAGCGACGGGGTCTGGCAAGAGCACCGTGGTGAAGCTGTTGTTGCGGCTCTATGAGCGCGATGGCGGACGCATTTGTCTGGATGGGGTCCCCATCGACACCCTGCAGCTGCAGGACCTGCGCAGCTGCATCGCCCTGGTGAGTCAGGACGTCTACCTCTTCCACGGCACCGTGGCCGAGAACATCGCCTACGGCGTTGCAGATCCCGATCCGGTGGCGATTGACCAGGCCGCTCGCCTGGCGGAAGCCGCTGGCTTCATCGACGCCTTGCCCCAGGGTTACGACACCCTGGTGGGGGAGCGGGGGCAGCGCCTCTCCGGCGGACAGCGTCAGCGCATCGCTTTGGCCCGCGCCATCCTCAAGGATGCGCCGGTGTTGGTGCTCGATGAAGCCACCGCTGCGGTGGACAACGACACCGAAGCCGCCATCCAGCGCTCCTTGGCGCAGATCACCCAGCACCGCACCACCGTGGTGATCGCCCACCGGCTCAGCACGGTGCGCCATGCCGATTGGATTGTGGTGATGGATCAGGGACGGATTGTGGAGCAGGGCAGCCACGACAGCCTGGTGGACCAGGGCGGGATCTACACCAACCTCTGGCAGGTCCAGGCCGGCGAAGGGCTTATCGCTTCCTGAAGCAGCTGTTGTTGCCGGCAGATCCCGCGACCATGCTGGGTCCGCAAGCCGGCGGTGCAGCCATGGCCATGCAGGCCTCGATCAGCCACGTCATGCATCACCCCCTCGGGGTGTTCTCGATGTTGGTGGCGATCAGTGCGGCGGTGCCGCCGTTGATCCGGCGGCTGGGTCTGCCCGACCTGGTGGGGTTGCTGGCGGCGGGTGTGGTGGTGGGCCCCCATGCCTTGAACTGGGTCGACAGCAGCAGCGAAACGGTGCGGCTGCTCTCCGATCTCGGGGCGGTGTATCTGCTGTTCACCATGGGTCTGGAGATCGACCTCGAGGAGTTCAACCGGGTCAAACGTCGCTCGTTGATCTATGGCCTGCTGATCCTGTTGATCGGTGTGGGCACGGGCGTGTCGATCGGCCTGATGGCGGGCTTTGCCTCGGTGTCGTGCCTGTTGCTCGGCGCCCTGATGGCCACCCACACCCCCTTGGGCTATCCGATCGTGCGCAGTTATGGCGCCCAGAAGGATGAGTCGGTGGTGGTGAGCGTGGGCAGCACGATCTTCACCGACATCGTGGCTCTGCTGCTGCTGGCGGCGGGGCTGGGGCTGGGTCAGGGCAGCCTCAGCGGGCTGGGCCTGGGCCTGCTGCTGCTCAAGATCGGTGCCTTCGCTCTGGTGGTGGTGATCGGCATCCGCTGGCTGGGCCGGCGCCTGGTGCTGCGGGGCATCAGCGATGAAAACCGGATGGTGCTCGCTGTTCTGGTGGCCCTTTTCCTGGCCTCCCTGGGGGCTGAGCTGGCCGGCGTTGAGAAGATCGTCGGCGCCTTCCTGGCTGGTCTGGCGGTGAATTCCGTGTTGCCCGAGGGCAGGGTGAAGGAGCAGGTGATCTTTGTGGGTGGGGTGCTGTTCATCCCGATCTTCTTCATTGATCTGGGATTGCTGCTGGATCTGGGCAGCCTTGGCGAAAGCCTGGGCAACTTTCAGTTCACCGCGCTGATGCTGGTGGGCGCCATCGGCGGCAAGGGCCTGGCGTCGTGGGTCAGCGGACGGCTGTTCGGTTATCGCCGCGCCCAGATCCTGATGATGTGGTCGCTGACGATGCCCAAGGTGGCGGCGACCCTGGCCACGGCCTTCATCGGCTACCAGGCGGGCCTGCTCAATCAGACCGTGCTCAACAGCGTGCTGGCGGTGATGGTGGTGACCGCCACCCTGGGGCCGATCCTCACTGAGCAGTCGGTGACCCGGCTCAAGGATCCCAGCCCTGATGAGGTGCCGGTCAGCTTCGGTGAGGAGGCGGCGGTGCTGGACGGCGTTAACGAGGTGGTGCAGCGCCCCCTGCGCATCGTGGTGCCGGTGGCTAACCCCAGCACTGAGAAAGGGTTGCTGAGCATGGCTGCCCGGCTGGTGCAGGGCTCATTGGGGGCTGAAGGTGTGCTGTTGCCCCTGGCGATGGTGAATCCCAGCCTCGAGGAGATGCGCGGTGGCTTGAACCGGGCCGTTGCGGCAGCGCGCGGACGCCTCAGCACAGCGGAGAGCATCGGCGCCCAGTTGGCCGTGCCCACCCGCAGCCTGCTGCGGCTGGATGAAGACATCGCTGGCGGCATGAGCCGCACAGCCCTGGAGCAGGCCGCGGATCTGTTGCTGATCGGTGCAGCCCGTAGCGATCAGCTCCGGGCCTGGCTGATGGGCGACATCGTTGATGGGGTCTGCCGCACGGCCCACTGTCCGGTGGTGGTGGTGAATCTGGGCCGTGAGACCGATAGCGGTCTGGGCCGGATCCTCGTTCCGATCAAAGACCTCTCCGCCAGTGCCCGCGAGCAGTTCGAACTGGCGCTGCGGGTGATCAACTCAGCCCCGGAGGATCAGCGCGTGCGGATCACCCTGCTGCATGTGCACGACCCCCGTTTCAGCGGCCAGGACCGTCATTGGATGGAACAGCAGCTGATCCGCTGGCGCCCGCCGGGGATTCCGGAGGAGCGGTTCCACATCGTGATCGTGCGGGGGCCCGGCATCGACGGGGCCATTCATCGCCTCAGTCGCGAACACGATCTGGTGATCCTGCGCACCCAGCGCAGGCGGGTTGCCGGTCTGCCAATTCCCGGCAGTGATCGCACCAGCAAATTGATCCGTCAGCTCCCCTGCGCCTCGATGGTGATCAGCGATCCGTTGGTTTAACAGAGGCCTGCGCCCCTCTACCCGAGATGGGACGAGCGCGCCAAGATGCTGCACAACACGTGTTCCATGCCACAAGCCCCCCCTGCTAAGGCGTCATCTGAGGCCATCAATTGGCCGGTGGTTGCTGCTGTGGTGGCGGGTCTCAGCGGTGGCCTGATTCTTTCGGTTCCGCTGAGCAGGTTGATCACGGCGCCATCCAGCACGGCAGATCAACCCTTCGCGCTGCTTCAGCCCGCGCCGCTGTCCAACCCGTTTGCCGGTTGGACAGGCTTCGGGACCAGGGAGGTGGTGGTGCTAGGCCGGGACCGCACCAGTAGCAACACCGATGTGATCTTCACGGTGCGGGTGGATGGCACCACCACATCGATTACCCAGATCCCACGCGACAGCTACATCGATGCCGAGGGCTTCGGCGGCATCAAGCTCAATGCGCTGATGGCCTACGGCGGTGTGGAGGCGGTGGAGCGGCAGTTGTCGCGCCTGATGAACCGCCCAATCCGTCATCACATCGTGGTGCGCCTGGATGCGATCGAAACCCTGGCCAACCTGGTGGGGGGCATCGAAGTGGATGTTCCCAAGCGTCTGTACTACGTCGATCGCAGTCAGAACCTGTTGATCGACCTGCAGCCAGGACCTCAGCTGTTGAAGGGCAAGGATCTGGAGGGCTTTCTTCGTTGGCGCAACGACGGTCGCGGCGATTTCGGCCGGCTGGAACGGCAGCAGCTGGCGCTGAAGGGGCTGTTTGAGCAGATGAAACAACCGCAGAATCTGATCCGCCTGCCGGCCTTGATCACTGCGGCGGGGCAGGCGTTGGAGACGGATCTGGGGCCAATGGAACTGGGCGGGTTGGTCACCGCCATGGCCACCACCGAACTGAAGGCCTCCAGCCTGAGGGCGGTTCCGTTCGATGCCGACGGCATCAGCTATCTGGATACGGAGTGGCCGGCGCACTCGAGCACTGGCGCCGATTCAGGTGACCCCAACGGCCGGCGTTTTCGCTTCCTGTTCTGATCAAATCAGCAGGGTCAGTGAGCGCACCACCCGGCCGCAGAGGTCACCCACCTTGCCCCAGCGGTCTTCATTGACGCTTGTGGCCAGGGTGTAGAGCCGGCCGCGGTCCACCACGACGGTCGCCAACTCGTGGCGGTCGCGGTCTTCCAGGTGCACGGCGTATTCAAGGTCGTAGAAGGTGTGGCCATTCACTTCACGCTCCTGCGCTTCCACCAGCTCGGCGGTGCGGCCGCTGCCTGCGGTGGCGATCACTTCACGGCGCAGGCGCTCGCCAACGGCAACGGCGCTGCCCAGTTCACTCAGCTCGTTGTCTTCGTTCACCTTGTTGATCATCAGGCTCACGGTTTCATCGCTGTGGATGAGGTCGTGAAACACCACCCGGGGTCCGTTGCTCACCTGTACCTCGGTCCAGCCGGTGGGATAGAGGAAGGCGAAGCGGCCATCCGGGCTCTGGTACGACTGCAGCCCTGCCGTTGGTCCCGTCGCGCAGGCCCCCAGCACCAGAGCCAGAACGCCGCAAACGATCACGCGACTCAGAGACTGGAGGAGCTGCATCAGCGGGGCGATCAATCCACGGGCCATTCTGCCGTTGTGGCCTGATGGTCGTGGCCCCTGTTGCGGCAGATGATCTCCGCAACTCCTACATTTCCCTCATTGGCGGCAGACCCCTGAGCGGCTTCACCAAACCGTTGGCTCGACTGATTGATCAGTTCGAGCGTCTGCCCGGCATCGGCCCGCGCACGGCCCAGCGGCTCGCGTTGCATCTGCTGAACCAACCGCAGGAGGAGATTCATCAGTTCGCTGACGCTTTGCTGGCGGCCCGCACCCAGGTGGGCCAGTGCCAAACCTGTTTCCACCTCTCCGCTGATCCTGAGTGTGAGATCTGCCGCAACCCCGAGCGCCGCAACGGCGTGATCTGTGTGGTGGCGGATTCCCGCGATCTGCTGGCGCTAGAGCGCACCCGTGAATTCCAGGGGCGTTACCACGTGCTTGGTGGTCTGATCTCACCCATGGATGGCATTGGTCCGGAGCTGCTGCACGTCACCGAATTGGTGCAGCGCATCACCAATGAGGAGATCAGTGAGGTGATTCTGGCCCTCACCCCCAGCGTGGAAGGGGACACCACCAGCTTGTATCTGGGGCGGTTGCTCAAGCCCTTCTGCTCAGTGAGCCGAATCGCCTACGGCCTGCCGATGGGCAGTGAACTGGAATACGCCGATGAGGTCACCCTCAGCCGCGCCCTTGAGGGGCGCCGGCCGGTATGAGCAAGTACAGCGCCATCCCCCCTGCCGAGCGATTGCCGGACTGGCTGCGGCGGCCGATCGGCAACGCCTCGGAGTTGGAGCGGGTGCAGGGGCTGGTGAAGCAGAACCGGCTCCACACCATCTGTGAGGAGGGGCGCTGCCCCAACCGCGGCGAGTGCTACGCCGCCGGAACGGCGACGTTTCTCTTGGGTGGCTCGATCTGCACCCGCAGCTGTGCCTTCTGCCAGGTGGACAAGGGCCAGGCCCCGATGCCGGTGGATGCCGCCGAAGCCGAGCGGGTGGCCGATGCCGTTGAGGCGATGCACCTCCGTTATGTGGTGCTCACGGCGGTGGCCCGCGATGATCTCGCCGATCACGGCGCCAGCCTGTTCACCAGCACCATGGCGGCGATCCGGGCCCGCAATCCGCTGATCGCCCTTGAAGTGCTCACCCCCGATTTCTGGGGGGGCGTGTCGGATCACGATCAGGCGTTGGTGGCTCAACGGGAGCGATTGGCCACGGTGCTGGCGGCCCAGCCGGTGTGCTTCAACCACAACCTGGAAACGGTGCAGCGGCTGCAGGGGGAGGTGCGCCGCGGTGCCACCTATGAACGATCCCTGGGTTTATTGGCGGCCGCCCGTGAGCTGGCGCCGGAAATCCCCACCAAGAGTGGCCTGATGCTCGGCTTGGGGGAAAGCCGCGACGAGGTGATCGCCACCCTCTACGACCTCCGTGCCGTGGATTGCCAGCGGATCACCCTGGGGCAGTACCTGCGCCCCTCGCTGGTGCACATTCCGGTGGCCCGCTATTGGACGCCCCAGGAGTTCGATGAGCTGGGGGATGTGGCCCGAGAGCTGGGCTTTGCACAGGTGCGCAGTGGTCCGCTGGTGCGCAGCAGCTATCACGCCGCCGACTGACGCCAGCCCCGCAGGCTGCGCTCCAGCACGGTGGCCACATCACCAGTCATCAGGGCCCCGGCGCCGCCCCAGACCATGCGCAGGGGCAGATCCCAGAGTGCCGCTTCCACATCGCGAGTTTTGCTGAAGCCGCGTTGGCGGAAGTAGCGCACCAGCCGGCAGTGCTGCTGCTCGTCGTCCCGGATGGCCAGTAAACGGGCCCGTGAACAGGGGGTGGCCTCCTGGGCCCAGGCCATGGTGGCCGCCCAAATCAGATCACCCACGCCGGCAGGCGCCTTTGGCATCACCCGCATCGTGTCGAGCTGCAGGCCTGTGGCGGATGGATAGGCCCATCCCTTCATTTCCCCCAGCAGCAGCAGGCTGCCGCTAGAGGCTTGCCGGGCCACCACCAGCCGCAGGCTCCACAGACCCAGGGGGCGGCCCACCTGCAACCTCAGCAGCAGTCCCCGTTCGCGGGCTTCGGCTTCCAGTTGCTCAAGCATCGATCGGGATCTGGCCACGGTCATGGTCGTCCAGTCATGCTGCCGCGGGCATGGTGCTGACCGAGCGCACAGCCTTTAGGGGCAACGGGCCGTAGAGATGGGGGAACAGTTCGCCGGTGGGGATGGCATCGGCCCGCAGGGGAGCGTTCAAGGCGGCGGGATCAATCTCCAGCAGGAGCACCTCGCCGGCGTCGGCGTAGAACCGCTCAAAGGTGGCCTGCACTTGCTCTTGCCAGGAGCAGTGGATGAAGCCCACCTGCTCCAAGCTCATTCCCCGGGTGGAGATGCGGTAGCTGCCGTCTGCCTGGGCGGCCTGCCAGTCGGCCTTGAGGACCAGGTGAAACAGGGGCTGATCCAAGGGCACCGCCACGGCATCGGCGGGGAAGTGGTGGTGTTGTCCGCCGGCACTCCAAGGGTCGGCCCGTTGCATCAGCCGCTCAAAGCGGGGATCCTCAAGGAAACGCTGGAGCCACTGGCGTAGAGCTTCCAGGCTGTTGTCGTTGTCGAATCCCTCGGGATCGGCGATGCGCCACTGCCGCACGAACGGCCAGAGGGCGGCATCCGCCAGCGAGCAGCGCTTGCCCAGCAGCCAGCCCTGATCAGCGATCGTCAGGCTCCAGTTCTGAAGGATGGCCAGCCCGGCGGCCCGTTGCTCGTCTTTGTTGATGCCGGGGTAGCGGTCGGTGTATTTGAAGCGGTCGAGATGATGTTTGAACGCGCCGTCGTTCTGCTCGATCAGCCCTGAGGCATCGCCGGCGTTGCGCAGCTCGCGTGGGTCCGCCTGATCCAGGGCCCAGTGCATCACCGCCAGGCTTTCTTCGATTACGCTGCCGTCCGGCAACACCAACACGGGCACGGTGCCCTTGGGGGAGACCGCCAACATCTCCGCCGGTTTGGCCTTCAGCGCGATTTCCCGCCACTGAACCAACAGTCCTGCCTCCAGCAGAGCCCAGCGGGCGCGCATGGCGTAGGGGCAGCGTCGAAAGCTATAAAGGATCGGCAGCACGGCATCGGGGTGGTCCCTGGCAGGGATTGTCCGATGCGGACTGACTAATTAGGCCTGCTGCTGGTCGATGTTGTGTTGGTCGATCTGGCGTTGATCGATCTGACGCTGCCGCATGGCGAAGCGTTCCCGGTCGGCATCGGTGAAGCGATCCACGCAGTGAACGCACTGCACCCCCTTGATGTAACTCGGCAGTTCACGTTGCTGGGCTGACACCGGCAGGCCGCAGGCGTGGCAAAGGCTGTGCTCTCCAGGCTCCAGCCGGTGGTTCAACGCCACCCGTTGATCAAAAACAAAGCACTCCCCTTGCCAGCGGCTCTCGGCTTCCGGCACCTGCTCGAGGTACTTGAGGATGCCGCCGCGCAGGTGATGCACCTCCCCGAAACCCTGTTGCTGCAGGTAGCTGCTGGCTTTTTCGCAGCGGATTCCGCCGGTGCAGAACATGGCGATGCGCTTGCTGCCCTTCTCTTCGATCATGGGCCGCAGCGTGGACTCTGCCCATTGCGGGAAGTCGCGGAAGCTCTCGGTGCTGGGGTCGATGGCCCCCTCGAAGCTGCCGATTGCCGTTTCGTAGCTGTTGCGGGTGTCGATCACCAGGGTGTCGGGATCGTCCACCAGGGCATTCCAGTGTTCGGGTTCCACATAGGTGCCCACGCTGGCGCTGGGATCCACGCTGGCTACGCCGATGGTCACGATCTCCTTTTTGCGGCGGGCCTTGAAACGGCGGAACACCGGTTTGTCGGCCCAGCTGCGCTTCACCTCGAGCCGCGCGTAGTGGTCGTTGCCCAGATCCAACGAGGCGCGCAGGTGATCCAGCACCGAATTAACGCCGTGATCTGGTCCGCTGATCGTGCCGTTCACGCCTTCATGGGCCACCAACACAGATCCGAGCACGCTGCCTTCGCGAGCCAGGCTCGGCAAGCGGTTCAGCAACGCCTCACGACGCTCGTCATCCAGGGGCGTGAAGGCATAGAACGCCGCCACCAGGAGTCGGCTGTCCTTGGCCAGCACAGGCTCCAGGTTGCTCGGATCCACGCTGTTACGGGCTCAACAGTCCTCCAGCCTGCATCAGGCCGGGGAGTGCCACCGCGTTGTTGGTTGTCAGGCTTTCCTGCTGATCCTCACCGAAGCCGGCTTCAGGGGACAGGCCAGGGCATGGAAGGGCTTATGCCCTCCTTCAAAGATCAGGCTTCCCATCGGTTGAGCGTTGGCGCTGTCGATCTTCATGGCTGAGCCACAGACCAGCAAGGTGTAGCTCAACCGGGATGCTACCCACAATGAGTGTTTTGTGCAGTGTTTCCGGTTGATGACAGTCGGGATGGTCCGCGCAGGATCTGTCCAGCCGGATCTCAATAGCGGTGACGCTGCCTGTGGTCCTTGATCGCTTCCAGGATCACCGAGAGGACAAACAGACCGAGCAGCGAGGGGATGACGATGGGATCAATCAAAGCGCCTCATCGAGGGGCTGTTTCCGGCCTAGCCCTGCACTCCCTCAGCCTGTGTGCCAGTGGGGTGATCGTTACATGGGTGCAGCTGATCAGCGGGGAGGGCAGCTGGCCAGAGCCGCCGCGCCCTCTTGCCAGTTGGCGGTCACCCCCGCATCGGCAAGCAGTTGGCGGTCGGCCTCCACATCCGGGTTGCCGGTGGTGAGCAGAACATCGCCGTAGAAGATCGAATCGGCCCCCGCCTGGAGGCAGAGGATCTGCGCTTCCCGGGTCATCGATTCACGGCCGGCGCTCAACCGCACCCGGGCATGGGGCATCAGGATCCTTGCCGTCGCCACCATCCGCACCAGCTCCAGCGGTTCGAAGGGAGCCTGCTCTTCCAAGGGGGTGCCTTCCACCGCCACCAGACCGTTCACCGGAACGCTTTCGGGATGGGGATTCATGCTGGCCAGCACCTGCAGCATGGAGGCGCGGTCCCGCAGGGTTTCACCCATGCCGATGATGCCGCCGCAGCAGAGGGTGACGCCGGCCTTGCGCACCCGTTGCAGGGTTTCCAGTCGCTCCTGATAGGTGCGTGTGGAGATGATCCGGTCGTAGTGCTCGGGGCTGGTGTCGAGGTTGTGGTTGTAGGCCGTGAGGCCGGCTTCGGCCAAACGTTCCGCCTGCTGGTCGGTGAGCATCCCAGCGGTCACGCAGGCTTCCATCCCCATGCCGCGCACCCCCCGCACCATCTCGAGCATCGCCTCAAAGGGAGCGCCATCGCGGATCTCCCGCCAGGCCCAGCCCATGCAGAAGCGATCAGCTCCGGCTTCCTTGGCGGCCCGGGCCCGCTGAAGCACTGGTTCCACCTGCATCTGGGCTTCAAAGGCCGTCACGTCACTGCTGTTGTGGATCGACTGCGAGCAGTAAGCACAGTCTTCTTCGCAGCCCCCCGTTTTCACGCTCAGCAATGAGGCCAGCTGCACCCGGTAGCCAGGGTTGGCCTCCCGATGCACGGTTTGGGCCTGCCAGAGCAGCTCCATCAACGGAAGTTCCAGCAGGGTCTGGATCTCCTCGGTGGTCCAGTCGTGGCGGATGCTGAGGGTCATGGGCGGATCGGATCAAGACCGCCGAAGCGGCGGTGGCGACGTTGGAAATCGAGCAGGGCGGCTTTCAGTGCATCGGCATTGAAGTCAGGCCAGAGAACATCGGTGACGTGAATCTCGGCGTAGGCCAGTTGCCAGAGCAGGAAATTGCTGATCCGGTGTTCGCCGCTGGTGCGGATCAACAGATCGGGATCCTGTTCGCCAGCCGTGAACAGTTCGGCGGCGATGCTGTTCTCGTCGATGCTGTCGGGGTCCAGCTCCCCGGCAGCAGACCGTTGGGCCAGCCGCTGAGCGGCTTGCACTAGCTCCCGTCGACCGCCGTAGTTGGTGCAGACGTTGAAGTGAATGCCGTTGTTGCCCGCCGTCCGGGCCGTGGCATCGGCAATCAGCTCCTGCAGTTTCTGGGGCAGGGCCTTCAGATCGCCGAGAAAGCGAATCCGCACCTGTTCGGCCTCGAGCGCCTGCAGTTCGGCCTGCAGCACCCGTTCGAACAGGGTCATCAGGAAATTCACTTCCTCCCCTGGGCGCGACCAGTTCTCCGTGGAGAAGGCGTAGGCCGTGAGGGCTTGAATCCCCCAGTCGCTGCACAGTCGCAGGGTGGCTTTCAGCGCTTCAACCCCAGCCCTATGCCCCATCACGCGGGGCAAACCGCGGGATTTCGCCCAGCGACCGTTGCCATCCATGATCAAGGCCACGTGCTGTGGGAGCCGACCCGGGTCGAGGTCCGCAGGCAGAAGCGAACGATCGGCCGTGTCAGTGCTGGTGGCCGGAGGGCGGCTCAAGACAGCGTTTCGGACGGAGCGCTACCCACCGTACGCCGTGCTGGCGGAATCGATTCGGCGGTGCTGAACAGCTCCCTGAGCAGTTCCTGGAGGCGTGAACTGGTGATTGGTCGTTCCAGCTTGCCCTGGTTCGCCAGAGACAGCGTTCCAGTTTCTTCCGATACAACGATGCAGATGCAGCGATCGAAGCGTTCGGTAATCCCGAGGGCCGCCAGATGGCGGGTGCCGAAACGGCTCACGCTGTCCCTCGACAGGGGAAGAATCACCCCCGCCGATTCGATGCGATTGCCCCGCACCAGCACTGCACCGTCATGGAGGGGGGTGTCGGCGGCGAACAGGTTGAGCATCAGCTCGCGACTCAGCACCGCACCAATGGGGATGCCGGGATTGAGAAAGTCCTCAGGCCTCAGGTCGCTGCCCAGGTCCACCACAATCAGGGCCCCACGCCGCAACTGCGACAGCCGGCCCGCCGCCTCGGTGATTTGGCTGACGGTGCCTGCCGAAGCGCTGAACTCTTTCTGTGGATTGCCCAGCAACACGGCCAGACGGCCAGTCCCCAGCAGTTCCATCAGGCGCCGCAGCTCCCCTTGCCAAAGGATGGCCAGGGAGAGCGAACAGGCCATGACGAGCGCGTCGACCAGCTTTGTGGTGAGGGGCAGGTTGGCGAAGCGCTGGACGAACCAGGCCATCGCCACCAGAAACAACCAACCCCGGAGCAGCCACAGGGTGCGCTGCTCGTTGACGCGGGAAAAAAGCAGAAAGCCGATGGAAGAGGCAAAGAGAACGTCGAGCACAAGGCGCGGATCCACCACCGCCAACACGTTCACTCCGCCCTTCTCATCACTGTTGTCAACGTAACGCGTTGAATCGTTCTGGCAAAACGTCGTAGCGCAGCAGGTCATCCGGCTGCTCCCGCTTCTGCACCAGTTCAGCTGCCCCGTCGTGCACCAGAACGGCAGCGGGCCTCGGGATCCGGTTGTAGTTCGAACTCATCGAGGCGTTGTAGGCACCGGTGGCAAACACGGTGACGATGTCACCGCTCTCGGTGGTGGGCAGGGGCAGGTCTTTCAGCAGCACATCGCCGGATTCGCAGTGCTTGCCCACCAGGTTCACGCTTTCGTCTGACTTGGCCAGGGGGCGATCGGCCAGGCAGCAGGTGTAGAGCGACTGGTAGGTGATCGGGCGAGGGTTGTCGCTCATGCCACCGTCGATGGCCACGTAGGTGCGCACGTTCGGGATCGTTTTGCGCGAGCCCACCGAGTAGAGGGTTACGCCGGCGGTCGCCACCAGGGAACGGCCCGGTTCGCACATCAACCGCGGCAGCTCGAGGCCCCGTTCCTGGCAAGCGCTGGTGACGGCTTCGGCCACCACCTGGATCCACTGCTCAATGCTCGGTGGGTCGTCCGACTCCACGTAGCGGATGCCCAGGCCGCCGCCCACGTTGAGGTCGCTCACGGGATGGCCCAGGTCACGGGCCAGCTTCAGCTTGTCGGCCATCACCGCCGCCAGATCCCGGTGGGGTTCGAGTTCAAAAATCTGTGATCCGATGTGGGCGTGCAGCCCGGTGAGTTGGGCCCAGGGCTGTCCCACCAGGCTGCGCAGCACTGGTTCCACCTGGTCGGGATCGAAGCCGAACTTGCTGTCCAGGTGACCGGTGCGGATGTATTCGTGCGTGTGGCACTCGATGCCTGGGGTGAAGCGCAGCATCAGGCGAGCCGGTTCGGCTCCAGCGGGCACCAGTTCGGCGAGGCGATCGAGATCGTGCTGGTTGTCCACAACGATCGTCACCTTGTTGGCGTACGCGAGCAGCAGCTCCTCGTCGGATTTGTTGTTGCCGTGCAGCACCATCCGCTCTCCGGGCATCCCCCCGCGCAGTGCGGTCAGCAGTTCACCGGCTGACACCGCATCCAGACCCAGCCCCTCGGAGGCCGCCAGGCTGCTCATCACCAGAGAGCTGTTGGCCTTGGAGGCGTAGATCGGCAGGGATGGCCCGGCGTAATGCTTTTCCAGGGCCTGGCGGTAGGCCCGGCACGTGGCCCGAACGGTGGCTTCATCCAGCACATACAAGGGTGTGCCGTAACGCTCGGCCAGATCGCTGAGACGACACCCGCCCACAACAAGACGGTCGGTGTCGTCGAGTTCTGTGGTGATCGGGGTCAGGTTGCGATTGGGGCTCTCCGCATCCCGGTTGGCCTCGAAGGGCCGTTGACTGGTGATGGTTTGGGTCACGGAGTGGCGGCGTCGAAGGGCAATCTAGGAATCGACCCTGCAGGGGGCGAACCGACTGCGCAGATCCTGCGCCTTGACCCGTCCTGGCAGCAAGCCTGTCTGGCACTGGATCAACGGGCGCTCAACGGCCTCTGGACTGCAGAACAATGGCGGCGTGAGCTGGACGACCCCCGGCGCCTCTGCATCGGTCTTGTGCAGCCCGAAGCCCTATTGGGGGTGGCTTGCGGCTGGATGGTGGCCGATGAACTGCACATCACGGCGGTGGCTGTGGATCCCGACAGGCGTCGCAGCGGCCATGGAGGTGTGCTTTTGAAAGCACTGTTGCAACGGGCACGACAGCACGGTGCCGTGCACGCCACCCTCGAGGTGGCCAGCGACAACGTTGCCGCTCTTGCGCTTTACGCCAAAGCCGGTTTCCGCACCGCAGGCACCCGTTCCGGGTACTACTCCGATGGTCGCGACGCCCTCATTCAGTGGTGTCGCATCCCGTCAGCGCCGTCGCCCACGTCGGCGGCTTGAAGTTGTTCGGTTTCCCGTCCCTGGGAGACAAAAAAAGCGGTGAATCTTGTGGGATTCATTGTTATTTTTTGTGCGCTTCAGGCCAGTCTCAGACTGGAAAGTGACCGAACAAACCGAACACTCGCAGCAGTCCCTCAACCCTGATAGCTTGGTCACATCACTGCATTGGCCCAGCGATGTTTGAACGCTTCACCGAGAAGGCCATCAAGGTGATCATGCTGGCCCAGGAAGAGGCCCGCAGACTTGGTCACAACTTCGTTGGTACCGAACAAATCCTCCTCGGCCTAATTGGCGAGGGAACGGGGGTTGCCGCCAAGGTGCTCAAGTCCATGGGGGTGAACCTCAAGGATGCCCGGGTTGAAGTTGAGAAAATCATCGGCCGTGGATCCGGCTTTGTCGCTGTCGAGATCCCTTTCACACCCCGCGCCAAGCGCGTCCTGGAGCTGTCTCTGGAAGAGGCCCGTCAGCTCGGTCACAACTACATCGGCACAGAGCACCTGCTGCTAGGTCTGATCCGTGAGGGCGAAGGTGTTGCTGCCCGTGTGCTGGAGAACCTTGGCGTCGACCTGGCCAAGGTGCGCACTCAGGTGATCCGCATGCTCGGTGAAACCGCTGAAGTCTCCTCCGGCGGCGGTGGCGGCGGTGTCAAGGGATCCACCAAAACCCCCACCCTCGACGAGTTCGGCAACAACCTTACCCAGCTCGCCACCGAAGCCAAGCTCGACCCGGTGGTGGGTCGTCACAACGAAATCGATCGCGTCATCCAGATCCTGGGTCGCCGTACCAAGAACAATCCCGTTCTGATCGGCGAGCCCGGTGTCGGTAAGACCGCCATCGCTGAAGGTCTGGCCCAGCGCATTCAGCAGGGCGACATTCCCGACATCCTTGAAGATAAGCGCGTCCTGACCCTGGATATCGGTCTGCTGGTGGCCGGCACCAAGTACCGAGGTGAGTTCGAAGAGCGCCTCAAGAAGATCATGGAGGAGATCAAGGCGGCCGGAAACGTGATCCTCGTGATCGACGAGGTGCACACCCTGATCGGTGCCGGTGCTGCTGAGGGTGCGATCGACGCCGCCAACATCCTCAAGCCGGCCCTCGCCCGCGGTGAGCTGCAGTGCATCGGTGCCACCACCCTCGACGAGTACCGCAAGCACATCGAACGGGACGCCGCCCTGGAGCGCCGTTTCCAGCCGGTGAATGTGGGCGAGCCGTCCATCGACGACACCATCGAAATCCTTCGTGGCCTGCGCGAGCGTTACGAGCAGCACCACCGCCTCAAGATCACCGACGACGCCCTTGTGGCAGCTGCAACCCTCGGAGATCGCTACATCTCGGATCGCTTCCTGCCCGACAAGGCCATCGACCTGATCGATGAAGCCGGTTCCCGTGTGCGTCTGCTTAATTCGAAGCTTCCCCCTGCGGCCAAGGAAGTGGACAAGGAACTGCGTTCCGTCCAGAAGGAAAAGGAAGATGCCGTTCGTGATCAGGACTTCAACAAGGCCGGTGAACTGCGCGAGAAGGAAGTGGAACTGCGGGAGCAGATCCGTTCTCTGCTTCAGGCCAACAAGGACGAGGTCAAGGCTGACGCAACCTCCGAATCCGGTGAAACAGCTGCAACTGAAGCGCCTGCTTCAGATAGCTCACCGATGGTGAACGAGGAGGACATCGCCCAGATCGTCGCCTCCTGGACCGGTGTTCCTGTGCAGAAGCTCACCGAAAGCGAGTCGGTCAAGCTGCTCAACATGGAGGAAACCCTCCACAAGCGCCTGATCGGTCAGGACGAAGCCGTCAAGGCGGTGTCCAAGGCCATCCGCCGTGCTCGGGTCGGTTTGAAGAACCCCAATCGCCCGATCGCCAGCTTCATTTTCTCCGGCCCCACCGGTGTGGGTAAAACCGAGCTCACCAAAGCTCTGGCCACCTACTTCTTCGGCAGCGAAGAGGCGATGATCCGCCTCGACATGTCGGAATTCATGGAGCGCCACACGGTCAGCAAGCTGATCGGCTCGCCTCCGGGCTATGTGGGCTTCAACGAAGGCGGTCAGCTCACCGAGGCGGTGCGTCGCCGGCCTTACACCGTGGTGCTCTTCGACGAAATCGAAAAGGCGCACCCCGATGTGTTCAACCTGCTGCTGCAGCTTCTGGAAGACGGCCGTCTGACCGATTCCAAGGGCCGCACGGTCGACTTCAAGAACACCCTGATCATCATGACCTCGAACATTGGTTCGAAGGTGATCGAGAAGGGTGGCGGCGGCCTCGGCTTCGAGTTCTCCGGTGAAAGCGCTGAGGAGTCTCAGTACACCCGGATCCGTTCCCTGGTGAATGAGGAGCTCAAGCAGTACTTCCGGCCTGAATTCCTCAACCGTCTCGACGAAATCATCGTCTTCCGTCAGCTCAACCGCGAGGAGGTCAAGGAGATCGCCGAGATCATGCTCAAGGAGGTCTTTGGCCGCATGGGCGAGAAGGGCATCACCCTCACCGTGTCCGATGCCTTTAAGGAGCGCCTGGTGGAGGAGGGCTACAACCCTGCCTATGGCGCACGTCCGCTGCGTCGCGCTGTCATGCGTCTTCTCGAGGATTCCCTCGCCGAAGAGGTGCTGTCTGGTCGGATCAAGGACGGCGACCACGCCGAAGTTGATGTCGATGAGAACAAGAAGGTGGTGGTCCGTCACAAAGGTCAGGTGGACACGGCACCGCAACTCGCCGGTGCCAGCGTCTGATGGTTCGATCCATCTCGTCCCACTCCATTGCCCCCGCCAGCGTCTTGCGGGGGGATGGAGCCTGGGATGAGGCCTTGCCTCAGATCAAATCTCTCTGTTCACGTCCGCTGGTGCTGGGTCGCAGTGCCTCCACTGCCGATCAGCGACAGCGTTTGGTGTCGGATCTCTTGGCCCATGGGCTCCAACCTCTTCAGGCTCAGCTTCAGTTCGACTGCTGTGAGCAGGATCTCCAGAGGGTGGCTGCTGAATCCCAGGGCTGTGACGCCGTTCTGGCTGCCGGGGGCGGAAAAGTGCTGGACGCCGGCAAGTTGCTGGCCCATCGCCTTTCCCTGCCCTGCATCACCGTTCCACTGAGCGGCTCCACCTGTGCTGGCTGGACGGCTCTCTCCAACATCTATTCCCCTCAGGGTGCTTTCGAAGGGGATGTGGCCCTTGATCGCTGTCCTGATCTTCTTGTCTTCGATCACGGCCTGGTGCGCCAGGCCCCACCCCGCACGCTGGCCAGTGGTGTCGCTGATGCCCTGGCCAAGTGGTATGAGGCTTCGGTGAGCAGCGGCGACAGCAGCGATGGTCTGGTGCAGCAGGCCGTGCAGATGGCACGGGTGCTGCGGGATCAATTGCTGATCGATAGCCTCACGGCGCTGAAGGATCCAGATAGTGAAGCCTGGGTGCGCACCGCCGAAGCCTGTGCTCTAACTGCTGGTGTGATGGGGGGACTGGGCGGTGCCCGTTGCCGCACTGTTGCAGCCCATGCCGTTCACAACGGCCTCACCCAGCTGGAGGCCTGTCACCACATTCTGCATGGCGAGAAGGTGGGCTTCGGAATTCTTGTGCAGCTTCGCCTGGAGGAACGTCTGGGCGGCAACCGGCTTGCAGGCCAGGCACACCGCCAGCTGTTGCCGTTGCTGCGGCAGCTTGGTTTGCCCGTCAGCCTTGATGATCTGGGTCTGGCGCAGGCCAGCCTCAGTGAGTTGCAGGAGGTGTGTCGCTTCGCCTGCCGCGAGGGTTCCGATCTACATCATTTGCCTTTCGCTGTGACGCCTGGTGCTTTGCTGGAGGCCCTTGTGGGCGCTGCCGAACTCAGCCCCAGCAGCCTTTGAAGACGCTTCTGGATCAATTGCGGCCGGCTCTGCTTGACCCGCAGGCCGAGTCCCTGGCCGCTGAGGTGCAGTGGTGGACGTTGCCGTGTCTGGGTGTGGATGATCCGTTCCCGGTGGCGGTGCTCGGCCAGGGCGCTCCGTTGTTGCTGCTGCATGGTTTCGACAGCAGTTTTCTCGAATACCGGCGCCTGGCTCCCCTCCTGGCCGATTGCTTTCAGCTGTTCATCCCCGACCTGTTCGGTTTTGGTTTTTCGCCGCGTCCCCGGGGCCTGACCTACGGGCCAGAGGCTGTGTTGCGGCATCTCGATGCCCTACTGGAGCGGCTTCCCACGGACGCTCCCCTGAGCTTGATCGGGGCCTCCATGGGAGGGTCAGTAGCCGTGGAGCTGGCCCGGCGTCATCCCGAGCGTGTGGCTTCTCTGCTGCTGCTGGCTCCTGCCGGTCTCACGGGGCGTCCGATGCCTGTTCCGCCCCTGTTGGATTGTTTTGGTGCCTGGTTCCTGGGTCGTCCGGGCGTGCGGCGGGGGCTGTGTCGCCAGGCTTTCGCTGATCCCGATGCGGATGTGGGTGCTCCTGAAGAGCAAATCGCCTCGTTGCACCTGCAATGCCCCGGCTGGGCGGAGGCCTTGGCGGCCTTCGCCCGCAGCGGTGGTTTCGCCGGATGTGGGGATCCCCTGCCCTCCCAATCACTGCACGTGATCTGGGGTGACAACGATCGAATTCTGCGTGCTCCGCAGAAGCAGGCGCTTCAGGCCTTGTTGGATCAGCCTGTGGAGACCTTCTCCTCCTGCGGCCACCTCCCACATATCGATCAGCCCCGCAAGGTGGCTGAGCGGTGTCAGGCTCTGTTGAACCATGGCTGATCCTGTTCTCAATGTGCTGGCAGGGGCCCTGCGCCTGTGGATTCGCAGCCAATGCGACAGCATCGGCAGCCTCGAACTGGCCCTGAACGGCTCCAGCTGGTCATTGCTGCGGGGGCGTCTGGATGGTGTGACCCTCACGGCGAGGGATGCCTGTTTCCAGGGGCTGCCCCTGCAGCATGTTGAGTTGCGCAGCGGTTCGATTGCGGTGGACATGAAGCTGCTCAGTCCCGGTCAGATGCTGGCCCTGAAGCAGCCGTTCCAGGTGGCGGGCGAGGTGAGTTTCAACGGCCGTCAGCTCAACAGCGCGTTGCTGGCCGAACCCTGGCGCTGGCTCGGGGACTGGATGGCTGAACAGCTTATGGGGCTCAGCCCGTTGGGGGCGCTGCGCATTGACGTGGATCTGCTCGAGTTGCAGGTGCCCGTTGCGGCCCATCAAGACCCGGTTCGCCGTCGCTTCCGCCTCAATGCGGCGCAGGGAACGTTGTGCTTCCGGCCGGAGACCGCCGATGAACCGCGCACCTTGCTGCCGATGGACCCCGCCATTCGAATCGAGCAGGTGCAGCTGGCGGGTGGCCAGCTGGCCCTCAAAGGTCAGGCCAGCGTCACCCCATAGCGCTGCTTATGGTGCCAACAGTGGTTGGCATAAAGCGATCGCGTAAAAGACCACAGCTGGGGTGAACAGATAGCTGTCGATCCGGTCAAGGATCCCGCCATGGCCGGGCAGCACATCACCGGAGTCCTTCACGCCTGCATCGCGTTTCATCATCGATTCCGTCAGGTCTCCCACCAGGGCGAACAGAGCGATCAGCGCCCCCAGTAGCAGGCCCGGCAGGCCATGAAGCGCCCAGCCCATCAGCTGGCCGCAGATCAGGCCGATCAGCATGGCCGAGATGAATCCCCCGATCGCCCCCTCGATGGTTTTCCCAGGGGAGATCGGTGAGAGGGGCCGTCGCCCGTAACGCCGTCCCACGGCCCAGGAGCCGATGTCGGTGGCCACGATCATCAGGCAGGCCGACAGGGTGATCTCCAGACCGTTGTCCAAACCGCGCAGACTCAGCCAGTGGCTGGGCAAAAACCCCAGGTAGAACAGCCCGAAGATCGATGCCGCAATGTCGGCGATGGACCCCGTCACCGGTTGCAGCAGCAGCCAACCGCAGATGGCGGCTCCAGAGAGGGGCAGAACAGCGTGGGCCACATCAGCCGGCAGCCCGCCCTGGATCGCCCACTGGGTGGTGAACAGCAGCAGTTGGCAGGCCACAAGGGTGGTTTTCGTGGCGGGGCGAATTCCCTTGAATTGCGCCATCCGGAAGAACTCCAGCAGGCCAAGGTGCACCATTCCCCCCAGCGCGGCGGTGAACCACCAGCCCCCCAGGCTCACGACAAGCAGGCCAAAGCCCCCCACACCTATGCCACTGATCAACCGCTTGCGCAGGGCTGCTCGGGCCGCTGGTGCTTGGCTCTGATCGAGGACAACCTCACGGATCACGCTGATTGGAGGCGTCCTGGATTCACACTATCAATCGCTGTTGGCCGTGATCTCGAGGCTTGAGGCCACCTTTGCTGTCCCAGCTCAGCCCCCACTCACCACAGTCAGTGCGTCTGGGATCTGGTCTCCCCAGAACAGTTTCTGGCGTTCAAGCCAGCGCTGCCGCTGTCGATCGAGGCGTTCGCCGGGAATCAGCAGGGGGATGCCCGGTGGGTAAGGGCACAGCAATTCAGCCGCGATGCACCCCTCCGCATCCTTCAACGCCACCTGTTGGTGCTCCGCCGTCCAGGCCTGGGTCGGTGACTGGGCTGGGGAGGTGACCAGCGGAAGCGGTGGGGCTTCGAAGGCTGGCAAGGGAGGGCGATCGGGGAAGCTCCGCAGCAGGTGCTGCCAGTGGTGTCGCATCCGGCGCCCCAGCCCGCGGTGGCGTGCCAGCCCCAGGCAGAGGGTGAGGCTGGCTGGCTCCGGCAATTCGCCCACCAGCCCCCGGGGCAGAAACCAATCGTCGGCATCCAGGCCGGTGATGCCCGCCTGCCCCGTGTGCAGGATCAGGCGCAGCGGATCCTGGTTGCTCAGCAGAGGCACGCCGCTGTGGCGCAGGCCATCGGCGAGGGCTTCAGCCTCCTGCAGACGCTGCAGCAACTGACGGCGCCCCTTGCGCCGTTGCCAGTGTTGAAGGGCTTCTTCGCAGGAGGCCAGCAGCAGCGCACTGGGGCTGGTGGTTTGCAGCAGGCCCAGGCTGCGTTCCACACGCACGGGATCCAGACGCTCCCCCTGCAGCCAGAGCACCGCCGTTTGCGCCAGTGCTGCAGCCGACTTCTGTAGGGAATGCACCACCAGATCAGCGCCGCAGTGCAGAGAGCTGGGGGGGAGGGGATGGTCCACCCCAGCGGCGAAATGACAGCCGTGGGCTTCATCCACCAGCACGCAACAGCCCTGTTGCTGCAGCCGCTGAATTACTGCCGTTGGGTCATTGGCATAGCCCTGGTAGGTGGGATGCACCAGAACTGCAGCACGGATGGGGGCTCCATCGCGGGGCAGGGCCTGAAGCACCCGTTCGATCCAGGCCGAATCCGCCGGTGCCGGCTGGCCCCGGTCGCTTTGAAAGGGGAGATCGAACAGCACCGGCCGCAGGTCCCCAAGAACGCAGGCCTGAATCAGGCTGCGATGCACGTTGCGGGGCAGCAGCACCCGCTCTCCGGGCCGGACCATGGCCAGCAGTGCGGCCTGCAGCAACCCCGTGGCCCCGTTCACCCCGTACCAGCAGCGCGCCAGCCCCATCGCTGCCGCGGCGGAGCGTTGGCTGTCTGCGATGGCGCCGTCCGCCTCCAGCGGACCGCCAAGGGCTGGTAGTTCTGGCAGGTCCCAGACGCCGGCGCGGCGTCGCAGCAATTGACGCAGTCCATCCGGAAGGGCAGCCCCCCGTCCGTGGGCCGGCAGAAACAGGGGCTGACCGAGGTGACGGGTGAGCTGGGGCAGAAGCGCCATCAAATCCCCCTGATCTCCTTAAAGTCTCCCTCTGTACTCAGCGCGATGCGATGCGTTACGACCCCGGGCGGGATCTCGGCTGGCTGCTGCTGCGTCCCTGGGTCGCCATTCCGCGCCTTGTTCAGGTGCTGTGGTCCCTGGCGGGGCTGGTGCTGGTGCTGCTGCTGCGTGGAGGCAGCAATGACCCCACCGTTCAGCAGGGGCTGGCGCGTCGCATTCTCAACACCCTGACGGGTCTGGGGCCCTGCTTCATCAAGCTGGGACAGGCCCTCTCAACCCGACCTGATCTGGTGCGTCGGGACTGGCTGGAGGAACTTACACGTCTCCAGGACGATCTGCCGGCCTTTCCCCATGCCACCGCCCTGGCTTGCATCCGCGAGGAACTCGGTGCGCCGGCCGAGGAATTGTTTGAGGAGTTTCCCGACACGCCGATCGCCGCCGCCAGCCTGGGCCAGGTGTACAAGGCCCGTCTGCAGGGCCAGCACTGGGTTGCGGTGAAGGTGCAGCGGCCCAATCTCACCTTCATCCTGCGGCGGGATCTGGTGTTGATCCGGGCTTTGGGGGTGATGACGGCGCCGCTGCTGCCGCTCAACCTCGGTTTCGGGCTGGGCGGAATCATTGATGAGTTCGGCCGCAGCCTGTTCGAGGAGATCGATTACGGCCTGGAAGCGGCCAATGCCGAGCGGTTTTCGGCGCTTTTCGCAGATAACGATGCGGTCTACATCCCCAAGGTGGAGCGGATGCTCAGTTCCACCCGGGTGCTGACCACCACCTGGATCGATGGCGCCAAGATGCGTGACAGCGAAGAGCTGCGTTCCCAGCGTCTTGACCCAACGGCGTTGATCCGCACCGGCGTGATCTGCGGCCTGCAGCAACTCCTGGAGTTCGGCTATTTCCATGCCGACCCCCACCCCGGCAACCTCTTCGCCCTGCCGGGTCGCACCGGCGATCTCGGCCATGTGGGGTATGTCGATTTCGGGATGATGGATTCCATCAGCGACAGCGACCGGCTCACCCTCACCGGTGCTGTGGTGCACCTGATCAACCGTGACTTCTCCGGGTTGGCCAAGGACTTCCAATCCCTCGGGTTTCTCAGCCCCACGGCCGATCTCACGCCGATCATTCCTGCCCTTGAAGAGGTGCTCGGCGGCAGCCTCGGCGACTCGGTTGGATCGTTCAACTTCAAGGCGATCACCGACCGTTTCTCGGAGCTGATGTTCGATTACCCCTTCCGGGTTCCGGCGCGCTTCGCCTTGATCATCCGGGCCGTCGTCAGCCAGGAAGGCCTTGCCTTGCGGCTGGATCCGAACTTCCGAATCATTGCTGTGGCCTATCCGTACGTGGCCCGTCGACTGTTGGCGGGTGACACCAGCGAAATGCGCGAGAAGCTGCTGGAGGTGATCTTTGATGAATCAGGCCGCCTGCGCCTGGATCGGCTGGAAAGCTTGCTGGATGTGGTGGGTCAGGACGCTCCCGCTCCTGGGAAGGAATTGATCCCTGTGGCTGGGGCAGGTCTGCGGCTGCTGCTCAGTCGAGATGGTGCTGACCTGCGCAAACGTCTGCTGATGACGCTGATCCGTGACGATCGTCTGCACACCGACGACGTGCGTGCCCTGGTCGGCCTGCTGAGTCGCACCTTCGGCCCAGGGCGTCTGGCCGGCGGCCTGTTGCAGCGCCTCAACCCGTTGGCGGCAGCGTGATCCTGAGATCACGATTCCAGCGAGATTGTGGAACCCACCGCTAAGGTCTCAGCTCTTTGAGATCGGCGTCGATGCCTGAGGAGATCAGCGCCCAGGAGCTTGAGCAGCTGCTCCAGATGATGACCCTGCCCCAGCCCCCCTACCTGCTGGCGGGCATCGGTCTGTTGATGGGTGTGCTCTGCGGCCTCACCTTCGGCCGTCAGGTGCAGAACAAACTGGATGGCTGGAAGCAGGACCGACTCCCTCTGATGCCCCTGGGGACTGCCGAGATCAACCTCAGCTATGCCGGCACCCTCATCGGGGTCACCCTGTTCATCGGTTGCTGCCTTCAGATCTTCGGGTTTGCCTCTGGCGCTGCCCTGCTGGTGGCCCTGCTGCTCTCGCTGCTGACCGGTGGTGCCTTGTTCTCTCAGCTGGAGCGCCTGATGCAGCAGGTGGAAGCGGGCAAGTTCAAAGCGGTTGATTTCGACAACTTCGACGAATTCTTCTAAGCCCTTAAGCGAACCCGCTGTTCTGCTTTGTCGGGTTTCGTCCTCGGTCAGGATGGATGCGCTCCCGCCTCATGGACGTGACAACCCTGTCTGCGGCTGTCTCCACCCGTCGTCTCCTCGTGGTGGAAGACGACGACAGCATCCGGGAAACAGTCGGAGAGGCCCTGCGCGCGGAAAGTTTTGAGGTGCAAACCTGCGCCGATGGCGCCTCAGCCCTCAATCTGATCACCGCTGAAACTTCAGATCCGGTGGATCTGATCGTGCTCGATCTGATGCTCCCCGGATTGGGGGGGCTTGACCTTTGCCGCGAGCTCCGTCGCATCAACAACACCACCCCGATCCTGGTGATCAGCGCCCGAGACAGTGAGACCGATCGGGTGCTGGGGCTTGAGGTGGGCGCCGACGATTACCTGGTCAAACCCTTTGGGCTGCGCGAACTGGTGGCCCGCTGCAGGGCCTTGCTGCGGCGGTCAAGTCAATCGGAGACGTCGCCCTCCCAACCGCATTCCTTCACTCACGCCAACCTGTGCCTGTATCCCAGTGAATGCAGGGTCACCCGGGATGGAACGGACCTCACACTCTCTCCCAAGGAATACAAGATCCTCGAGCTGTTAATCCAGAACCCCAAGCGCGTCTGGAGTCGCGATCAGCTGCTGGAGAAAATCTGGGGTGTCGACTTCATCGGTGACACCAAAACCGTGGATGTTCACATCCGCTGGCTGCGGGAAAAGGTTGAGCAGGAGCCCTCATCGCCTCAGTTGATCCGTACGGTTCGCGGCTTCGGGTATCGCTTCGGCTGAAGGTGCTGTGGTGATCTCCGCCGCACTCGGCTTTGTAGCTGGCATCGGGATCACGCTTCTGCTGCAGCGTCGACGCCGCGTTCTGGCGTCCAAGCGAACGTCCAAGGATCGCTCCATTGTCTTGAACGCTCCTCAGCTGCTGGCCTGGATTGATGCGGCCACCCAGGGCTGGATGATCCTGGCCCCGGATCATTCCATCGCCTACATCAACGACCGGGCTGAACGGCTGCTGCACATCCCCTCCAATCGCCTGGTTCGTGGCATGAAGCTCCGGGATGTCCTCGACATTCCTGTCTTGGAGGAATTGATCTTCAGCAGCCGCTATCAGCTGCGTTCCCAGCGTTGTGAATGGGATCAACAGGGGACCCCGCTGGAGGCGGTTGTTCTGCCGGGCAGCGACGAATGCTGGCTGGTGCTGATCCAGAGCCGTCAGTCCCTCGAAGCCCAGCAACAGCAGCAGGAACGCTGGGTGAGTGATGTGGCCCATGAGCTCAAGACCCCCCTCACCGCGCTGATGCTGGTAAGCGATCGGCTGGAACTGGCCGTCAAGGAAGACGACACGGCTCTTGTGCAACGGCTGCAGAAGGAACTCCGGCGTCTTCAGCTGCTGGTGGAAGACCTGCTGGAGCTTTCGCGGTTGGAAAACAGCCTGCCGCAGGACGACAGCGAGCATGTGCCCCTCACCCTGGAGGATCTGGTGGACAGCGCCTGGGGATCCATCGGCCCGATCGCGGAGGAACGGCGGGTGACGCTGCAGCTGGACCGCAGCGAATCCGGCCCCCTGTGTGGTGATCAGCGCCGGTTGCACCGTGCGGTGCTCAACCTTCTCGACAATGCCCTGCGCTACTCCCCTGATGAGAGCAGCATCGACGTGTCCGTGCGCGAGAGCGGTGGCTGGTGGTTGCTCAGCATTCGTGACCATGGCCATGGCTTGAGTGAGACCGATCTCACGCGCATGTTTCAACGCTTCTACCGGGGGGATCCCTCCCGCACCCGCTCCAACCGCAGCGGCAGTGGCCTGGGACTGGCGATCGTGCAGCAGATCGCCGTCAACCATGGCGGTCGCATTGAAGCCCGCAACCATCCCGCCGGTGGAGCCTGCATGGATCTGCTCCTGCCCCGGGAGCCCCTGCAATGACGCGCCAGCGCCTCCAGAAACTGATCGCTGCTGCCGGACTCTGCTCCAGACGCCGGGCTGAGGAATGGCTGCAGGCCGGCCGCGTGACGGTGGATGGTCAGGTCGCCCGCGTTGGCGACCAGGCCGATCCGCAGCAGCAGACGATTCATGTGGATGGTCAGCCGTTGCCCTCCCGTGGTGTGGCGCGGGTGCTGCTGATGAACAAGCCGGTGGGGGTGATCTGCAGCTGCGATGACCCGCAGGGTCGCCGCACGGTGCTGGACTTGCTGCCCCCGGAGCATCGGGCTGGCCTTCACCCCGTTGGCCGTCTGGATGCCGACAGCCATGGTGCGCTTCTGCTCACCGATCTGGGTGAGCTCACTTTGAAGCTCACCCACCCGCGTTACAGCCACGCCAAGACCTACCGGGTGTGGGTGAAGGGTGTGCCGCCGGAGCCGGTCCTCGATCGCTGGCGTCGGGGTCTGCCTTTGGATGGTCGATTGACTCGCCCCGCTCGGGTGCGCCGGTTGCGGGCCTGGGGTGACCGCTCGCTTCTGGAGATTGAGCTGCGGGAAGGGCGCAACCGACAGATCCGCCGAATGGCGGAAGCCCTGGGCCATCCGGTGCTGGACCTGCAGCGCACGGCCATTGCCGGGTTGCCGCTCGGTGATCTGGCCGAGGGGTGCTGGATCTGGTTGAGCGAGGGAGAATGGAAGCCCTTGCTCGAGCGGGCTAACCCGATGGAGTGGCCCAACAGCCCATGCGACTGAAGCGTCCAGGACTTTGGTGGCGACGTCCGCGTAAGGGTTCCAGCCCTGATGCCGGCACGGTGGAGGCCCAGGAGCAGCAGCGTCAGGATCTGGGGCTGCTGCTGCGGCGTCGCCGGGAGGAGCTGGGCCTCACGCTGCGTGATCTGGCCAATGAGACCCGGATCACCACTCCTGTGATCGAGGCTCTGGAGCGGGGCTGGCGTGATCGCCTGCCCGAGCGGGCCTATCTCGCCTCGATGCTTCCTCAGATTGAGCGTCGCCTGGCCCTGCCCGGGGGATGCCTCGACCCCCTGCTTCCCCCGCCGGTGTTGCTCCGCCGCGGACCCGCCAAAGCGGGCCTGGGTCGCTTCACCCTGGGCAACATCGATGTGTTCACCACCTGGCAGGGAACGGTCGTTTACGCCGCGGTGATCGCCTTCAGCCTGCTGGCCATCAACCGTCAACAACAGGACCTGGCCGTGCGCAACAGCCTCAGCCTCGAACCCGTGCGTGCTGATGTGGAGGCGATCAGCCGTGGCCCGAACCTGGTGGGTTCAGACGAAGGCATCGCGGCCCTGCGCCCCCTGGAACAGGTTCAGAAACGCACGCCTCAGCAGTGGCTTGATCTGGTGCGGGATGCCCTGCCGCAGTCCCAGGGGGTGCTTGAGGTTGTTGTGGCTGAGCCAAGAGAGCTGCAGCTCTCCAGCGGTGGGGGAGATCGGGTTCAATTCGCAACGAGCGCCGGCACGCTCACCCTGCAGTTGATGGCCCCGATCGAGGTGCGCCTAGACCCCCCGGCTGGTGCTGAGGATCAGGTGCTCTGGAATGGAGAGCCTCTGCCTGTGGATCAAGAGCGGCCGGGGATCTACCGGGTCAACAAATTGCCGGCTCCGGAGAGCGACCTCCCCCAGACAGCTCCCCTGCTCCCGTAGCCGCCCAGGGCATTCCCCAGCGCGGTATCAAAGCTGCCCAGCCTCCAGCTCCAGTTGCCTTCGCAGGTGCCGGGGATGTTGAACCTTGCCCGGTCGTCGAGGTGCATCAGGTCCTGCAACGGGGCGATCACCAGGCCTGCGGTCGTGGCAAAGGCCATGTCGAGCAGATGCCAGGCCGGAGCACTGATCTCACCATTCACCCGCGTGGCGATGCGGGCGCGGCTGTCGGCATCGAGCGCGTTCCACCAGCCCAGCGTTGTGGGGTTGTCGTGGGTGCCGGTGTAGACGACCCAGCGATGCCCATCGGTGTTTTCCGGTAGATAGGGGTTGTCGGATGCGCCGTCGAACGCGAACTGCAGCACTTTCATGCCCGGCAACCGGAAGGCATCGCGGAGTTGTTCCACATCCGGTGTGATCACGCCGAGATCCTCGGCAATCAGGGGAAGGGAGCCACCGGCATCCCTGCGCAGTTTGCGCAGCAGGGCATGACCCGGCGAGGGCTGCCACTGACCGTTCTCTGCGGTGCTATCACCACCGGGGACAGCCCAGAAGGCCGCAAGGGCCCGGAAGTGATCCAGGCGCAGCAGATCCACCATCTCCCGCTGGCGCGCAATTCTTTGCCGCCACCAGCGGAAGCGCGTGATCCGATGCTGTCCCCATCTGTACACCGGTGAGCCCCACAGCTGTCCGGTTTCCGAGAAGTAATCGGGCGGAACACCGCTCTGGGTGGTGAGCTGGCCGTTCTCCTTGACGGTGAAGAGCGAACGGTTGCTCCAGACATCGGCGCTGTCACTGCTCACATAGAAGGGCAGATCGCCAAACAGCTGGATGCCCAGGTTGCTCGCCTGGCGGCGGATCGCCTGCCACTGCCGGTCGAGCTGCCATTGGATCAGCTGTTCCCGCAGCAACGCGTCATGGTGTTGCTCCGCCCAGGCCTTGAGGGCTTTGTTGTCATGCCGGGCCAGCGGCAGCGGCCACTCCCACCAAGCGGTGTTGTGTTGGTCGTGCAGAACCTGGAAACGGGCATGGTCCTGCAGCCAGCTGCGCTGCCTTTGCGCCCAGCGCTTGAAGGCGGCATGTCGCGCTGGATCCTGCTCAGGCCAGGCGTCAAGCAGGGCATCCCCCAGGGCATTGGCCCGTTGCTGGGCCAGGTTGAATTCCACACGCTCCGCGCCCTCCAACGGTGCATAAGCCCCTGGAGCGGCCCTGAGCGCTTCTTCGCCGATGAACCCATCGTTGGCCAGGTCCTGGCCGTCGAGGAACCAGGGGTTCAGGGCATTGCAGGAGGGAGAGCTGTAGGGCGAGCCGGTGGGATCCGGCGGGGACAGGGGCAGCATCTGCCAGACGCCGATGCCATGGTCGGCCAGCAGCTGGAGCCAACGGCGGCAGGGCTCACCAAAGCTGCCGCAGACGGGGCTGCCCGGCAGGGCGGTGGGATGCAGCAGCACCCCGGTGCTGCGCCCCCTTCCGGCCTTGGCCGGGTCAACGCTGGAGTGATCCATGGGGGGGCCTTGGTCACCCAAGGATGGCGGCTTCAGAACAGCGCCGCATCCCCCAGGTCCTGCCCGGCCATGCCCTCCCGGGCCACGCGCTCAAAGAACTGCTCCAGCGTGTCGGTTCCATAGGACGGCGTGGCATCCGCGTCGTAGCACTGCTTCTGCTCATCCCAGACGAGCATGGATTCGCTGGCGTAGTAGCGGCCGATCCGACCAAATTCCGCCGTGTCGTTGATGCCTGGGAACACGCGAGCCAGGGCGTCCAGCACGGCGATCGGTGCATCCATCAGGGCAATCGGCACCGACAGCATCCGTTCGGGTTTGTTCAGAGCGCGGAAGAGCATCTCTCCCTGCTCCCGGGCGCTCAGCGCCGGACCCGGCCCCCCAATCGGCAGCACCTGGTTGCGTTTGGACTCGTCATGGATGCAGTCCGCCATGAACCGGGCCAGGTCGGCTTCGCTGATCGGCTTGCAGCTGGCCAGGGTTCCGCCTCCGAACATCACGTAGGGGCCGCCCTTGCGGCAGCTTTCCACCTGTCCGCCCAGGCTTTTGAAAAAGGCGGTGGGGCGAACGATGGAGTGGCTCATCTCCTCATCCGCCTGCAACACGGCTTCGAAGGCCAGCTTCGCCTTCTGAAATTCCAGCAGTGGCTTCTGCACGCAGATGGCCGAGAGCAGAACGTAGTGGGCCACCCCGGCCGCCCGTCCCTGCTCGTAGGTGTTGAGGGTGGCTGCGTGGTCAATCGCCCAGGAATCCTTGCGGCCGCCGGTGCGGGACGCCAGGCAACTCACCACCACATCCGTGGGTTGATCGAAGGCCTCGGCGGCGATTGAGGCTGGATCGGTGACATCCCCGAAGCGCACCTCAGCTCCCGGGAAATCGGCGATCACCTCGTCCCTGCTCTGACGACCACCGATGCCGCTGCGCTCGCGGGCGAAGGCGATCACCTGGTAGCCCCGGTCCACCAGTTCCTTCACCACAAAGCGGCCGATGTAGCCCGTGGCTCCGAACACCACCACGCGCACCTGTTCGGGTGGTCGGCTGCGGTAGTCGTTGCGGAGGGACATCGATGACGGCTTCACGGGGCCCAGGCTAGGAACTGGAGATCTGGGCGAAACTAAGCGCCATTGCGGTTCGTCCAGCGAAATGAACTGGTTGTCGCCATCCCGAGTTCGCGGTGCGCTGTGTGTCGGTGCTGCCGTGCTGGGGATTGGTGTGACCGGGGGGTTGATGGCGACCCTCTGGCCAAAACCCGATCGCGTTGCCGCGGGCGCCCCGCTGAGTGCGGATCAACCTGAAACTCTGGCCCCCTTTCCGGAGGTCCCGGTGACGGTGTTGGTGATCGGTGTTGATGCGGATCGGCTGGGTGCCGCCTCCAATCAGGCCGCGCCCAAGGGGGCCCCCAATGCCGATGCACTGCTGTTGCTTCGCATTGCCGCCCAGGAGCCGCTTCAGGTGCTCCAGATCCCCACGGAGCTCGGAGTTCAGCTCCCTGGCGCAGAGAATCCGGGCCCCTTGGCTCAGTTGTGGCGACTGGGTGGCGTCAGTCTTCTCGGCGATGCAATCCGCGACATTGTTGGTCTTCAGCAGGGTGATCCCAAGCGCTATGTGGTGATGCCCCGTGCGGCCCTACGCCGCATGGTGGATGGTCTGGGCGAGGTGGAGGTGGTGTTGAGCGACTCCTATAAACGCCAGGACAAGACGCAGGACTACACCGTCATGCTCAAGGCCGGACGACAGCGTCTCAACGGTGCTCAGGCGGAACAGCTGGTGCGCCATCTGCCCGATTCCAAGGCTGTCTCCCAGCGTCGCCAGCGCCAAAACATCCTTGTTGAGGGTCTGATCGAACAGGTCAAGGCTCCCAGCGGAATCGAAGTGATCCCTGGTTTGGTGAGCCAACTGAACACTGAGGTGGAGACCAACCTCAGTCGTTCGGAGCAGCTGAGCCTGGCCGCGGCGATCATCGCCAGCCCTGAACCCGCACGGATCAGCCGGCTGCCCCTTGCCGAGCGAGCCGGTGAGCAGACCTTGCGCCAGATCGACGCCGGCGCCAGCCTTCCCCTCTGGCCCCAGCGTTAAGCGGGGCTGCGGAGTTGCAGCCTCCGGGCAAGGGCGTCGACGCATTCGCTCTGTTCCGGATGCTGTTCATCGGGAATCCAGCCCAGCCAGCTGAGGCCATCCCGGCGTCGCGCTGGGCCATTCCAGGGGCCCTGGAGCTGCACCAGGCCGAGCAGCGGCACCTGCAGTTCCCGGCAGAGGGCGGCGTAGGCCGCGGCTGCGCCAGAGATTGAACCGTCCTGTTCAGCAGTGGTAAGCAGCAGCACCGGCTGACGCCAGTCGGCCAGGGCCTGCAGCCAGCTGGCATCACCCTGCGGGGTCGGCCGGGCTGCGTCGCCGCTGAGTCGCACCAGCCCTGTTGCCGCCGGGTTGGTCTGCAGAACCTCAGCCGGTGATGCACCACTGGCCACCGTGGTGAGAGGGCATCGGCACGCTCGTGCCAGGGCTTCGCAGGCCTGACGCATTTTGAGTTCAGGCAGGGGGCCCGCACCCACCAACAGTGGGAAACCTGTGGACATGGGGGCACTGCTCACCTCTACCATCGGATTACAGCAGAATTCGTTCCGCGGGCGCCGTGACAAGTTTCCTGACAGCAGCCCGTTCCGAACAGGAGCAGATGACCCCGGACAGTCGTCGTCTGCGCCTGTTCAGCGGCACCTCGAACTCTGCTCTGGCCAAGGAGATTTCCGCCTATCTCGGGGTGCCTGATGGTCCCCGTGTCTGCAAGCGTTTTGCCGACGGTGAGCTGTACGTGCAGATCCAGGAGTCGATCCGTGGCTGCGACGTGTTCCTGATCCAGCCCACCTGCGCACCGGTGAACGATCACCTGATGGAGCTGCTGATCATGGTGGATGCCTGCAGACGGGCCTCCGCACGGCAGATCACTGCGGTGGTGCCTTACTACGGCTACGCCCGAGCCGACCGCAAGACCGCTGGTCGTGAATCAATTACCGCCAAGCTCACGGCCAACCTGCTGGTGACGTCGGGCGTGGACCGCGTGCTGGCAATGGACCTGCACTCCGCCCAGATTCAGGGCTATTTCGATATCCCATGCGATCACATCTACGGCTCTCCCGTGCTGGTGGACTACCTCTCCACCCAGGATCTGGGAGATGTGGTGGTGGTGTCTCCTGACGTTGGGGGCGTGGCGCGGGCCCGGGCCTTCGCCAAGCAGATGAACGATGCCCCGCTGGCGATCATCGACAAGCGCCGCACCGGCCACAACATGGCCGAAAGCCTCACGGTGATTGGTGATGTGGCGGGGCGGACAGCGATTCTGATCGACGACATGATCGACACCGGCGGCACGATCTGCGCCGGTGCACGCTTGCTGCGGGAGCAAGGAGCCAAGCGGGTGCTGGCCTGCGCCACCCACGCCGTCTTCTCTCCCCCCGCCAGCGAACGCCTGTCCGTTGAGGGCCTGTTTGAGCAGGTGGTGGTGACCAACAGCATCCCGATCCCGCAGGACCGGGTCTTCCCTCAGCTGAAGGTGCTCTCCGTGGCCAACATGCTTGGGGAAGCGATCTGGCGCATCCATGAAGAGAGCTCTGTGAGCTCGATGTTCCGCTGACCGTTGGCCGCGGGCCCATGGACTGTTGAATGAGCGGGCTTGGTTCGGCTTGATCACGGTTGATCCGCGCCATCCTTGAGGCCCGGTGCTTCAACGGCGTTGGCTCAGCGGTGGAAGCCTCTGTTTGGTGTTGCTCTGGCCAGCCTGATGGCGGGGCTTCCTGCACCTCTGATGGCCGAATCCCGGTTTGACCGGTTGCTCCGCAACCGCAGCACGATGGGGGTATGGCTGACCAACAGCCCCAGCCAGCTCTATTACGACCGGAAGCGCATCAGCGCTGCGATGCAACAGCTGCAGGATGCGGGCTTTAATCGCGTGGTGCCGAACGTCTGGAGCCGTGGCACCACGTTTCATCGCAGCCGCTTCGCTCCAGTGGAGCTGCCGTTGCAGAAGGCTGGGGTCGGTCTTGATCCCATCTGCACCCTGGCGGCGGAAGGTCGGCGCCGTGGCATCAAGGTGATGCCCTGGTTTGAGTACGGCTTGATGGAGCCGGCCGATTCATCCGTTGTGCGCAACAACCCCAGCTGGGTGTTGGCCAAAGCCAATGGCCAGCGTTGGATGGCGATGCATGGCAACCATCGGATGGCTTGGCTCAATCCTGCCCATCCGGAGGTTCGTGCCCGTTTCATCGGTTTGGTGGTGGAAACCCTGAAGCGCTGTCCGATGGATGGCCTGCAACTGGACGACCACTTCGCCTGGCCGGTTCAGTTCGGTTATGACCGCACCACCGTGGGGTTATACCGGCAGGAGACGGGACTGGTCCCTCCTCGGGATCACAGCAATCGGCAGTGGATGAAATGGCGGCGCAATCAACTCACCTCTCTCTTGCGTGAGTTGCGGCAACGTCTCAAGCAGGAGCGCCTTTCCACCCGAATCAGCCTGTCTCCAGGTCCCTTCCGTTCGGCCTACAACCTCTGGTTGCAGGACTGGGAGCTCTGGGCTTTGGGCGGACTGATTGAAGAGTTGGTGGTTCAGAACTATGCCTATTCGGTTCGAGGATTCGCCAAAGACCTGGATCAGCCGGCGCTGCGCAAAGTGCGCAGCTGGGGCATCCCTTCGCAGATTGGCGTGTTGGCGGGATTCGGCAAACGCACCACCTCGATGGCCGTTCTGGAACAAAAAGTCCGCCTGGCCCGGCAACGTGGTCATGGCGTGATCTTCTTCTACTGGGAAGGCTTATGGGGCAAGCATGTGGCGGAGCGGTATCGAGATCCTCGCCGCACAGCATTCACCAGGCTTGGATCTGATTGACCAGCAGACCAAGCTCGACACGATCGTTATTGAGTTGCATGAAACAGTTCACCGAAACCAGTTCCGACCCCTATGACCGTCACCACTACCGCGTCTGGTTGTGTGATGGGTCGTTCAAGGATGTCGAGAGCTACGACGAAGCGCAACGCATTTGGTATTCCAGCAAGACACGGCCAACAACAATTGAGGTGATGCAACCGAAGGGGCGAAGACGTGTAAAAGGCTTTTAGATGTTTTGTTCAACGTGCTGTTCATTGAACGGCTTAGGATTAATTCAGACAGACGCATTTGGCTTTCTTCTCTTGAAGGGTCACATTGAGATAACGGTCTCGCTAAAATCCTGGATCATTCAATATGAGGTTTTGAGGAATAGCCCTTCAATGATGAATAGGCAGGAAAGTGAGGGGTTTTGAGCCATGAATCAGTTTGAGCTCAACCAGATTCGTTCCAAGCTGCGGCGGCTTGAACTCGATGATCAATTCATCGAGCGGTACATCGACAAGTTGATCAGGAATAAAGAACCGTTTGTGACGGCATCGAAGGCCATTGATCGTTGGGAGAGGAAAGATTCAGGCCAATTTGTGCTTCAAGCCCTCGCCTGTGGCTTGATTGCAGCCCTGGCTGGTGGTTGGTTCGCCGTTGTGCATTAGCGGGTTGGATGGAGCCATGAGCGATGCAAGCTTGATCGCCCTGTTCAGCGTGGGGATGGCCTCAACGCTGACTGTGTTATTCCTGGCCTTTCGGCGCACCTTCCGCCTGGAGCAGGAACGCATATTGATGCGGAGAATGCGGCGCCGCCTTGATCGGATGTTCCTGAATCAAAAGCCATAAAGAAGGCTTCTCTTGTCACTGTTGCTCTGCAGTGTTGACCCTGTAGGTGAATAGAAGTGCCAAGCACAGTGTTCCGATCAGTGGGCCCGGTGGCAGGTCAACAGCAATCGCCAGCATCATTCCGCCACCACATAGAAGCAGCCCCGTGCTCGCGCTGCGCAGCATGAGTTCCTTCAGGCTTCGGCTGCGCTCCACGTGCATCAGCACTGGAGCGCACAGCAGGCCAATCACCAGAATCACCCCCACGGCAGTAATGGCGCTGATCACCACCAGGGCGGTGATCAGGCTGCAGATCAGCCGAATCAAGAGCACCGGTCGTTTGGCGATTGCTGCTCCCTCGGGGTCGATGCCAACGAAAACCAGGTCGCGGTAGCCCCAAATCAACAGGGCCAATAGAGCTCCGGCTGCAAAAGCTGTTCGCAGCAGATCTGTTGTGTTGGCGGCAAGCAGGTCGCCGAACAGAATCGTTTCCAGGTCCACCCGAGCGTCCAGCAGGGGAACCAACAGAACTCCAAGAGCCGTGAAGCCGGCCAGCACGGTGTTCATGGCGCCTTCTTCTCTGCCTTTGAAGCGCCGGTTCAGGCGTTCAGCTACCAGGGCCCCTAGCAATCCACTGATCAGGCCCCCGATGCTTGGGTCGATCCCGATGGCCAGGGCGACCACCAAGCCAGGCAGAACGGAATGGGCCATCAGGTTGGCCAAAAGCACCCGGCGTTGGGTGATCAGCAACGCTCCAGTTGCTGGACAGATGGCTCCGATCAACAGCGAGATCGTCAGTGGCAGAAGCCACCAGATATCGGTTTCAACCACAGCAGTGGCTCCCCATCATGCAAGTCAGGTCGCTGAGTTTTTCTCGAACCGTGTCGGGTGATCCGTTGGCCAGGATCTGGCCGTCCATCACGACCACCTGGTCGTAGCTGTCGAGGGCGCTGCCCCAGTCGTGGCTGCTGACCAGCAGCGTTTGCCCTGCTTCTGCTTGGTCTCTCATTACCTTGATCAGGTGCTCGCGCGTTGGTGGATCAATAGCGCTGCAGGGTTCGTCCAGAAGCAGGATCTCGGTCTGCTGCATCAATGCTCTGGCCAGCAGGACGCGTTGTTGCTGGCCGCCAGAGAGCTGGTTGAGGCGTCGTGATCCCATGGCTCCCATGCCGACCCGCTCCAGCAGCTGTTCGCAGTGGTTCACTGCTGTGGCTTTGTCCTTTTTGGGCTCCCCCAGCTGAACCATGTCGCGGGCGGTGATCGGAAACGACCAGTCAATGGCGGCCCGCTGGGGCATCAGGCCAATTGGTTTAGTGGAGTTGACCGTTCCCTGGCTGGGTTTCAGTCGCCCCTCCAGCAGGTGCAACAGCGTTGACTTGCCGGCTCCATTGGGGCCAACGAGTGCAGTTAGCGTTCCAGCCCGGAGTTGCAAGTTGACGCGGTCGACGGTCTTACGACTCCCGTAGCTGAAGCTCAGTTCGGTTGTGCTCAGCACAGACAAAGAATCGTTCATCAGCCCCTTGGTGGCCTGAAGTGGGCCTCTTGTCGTTTTGCACACCCAATGTTGGCAAAGGATCATGCGATCACCAAAATGATAATCATTCTCATATTGTCGTCCATGCGTCTTCCCTTGGCTCATTCGGCAGGGGTTTGTGTTGCTCTGGCCCTTGGCGCTGGTGTTGTTCCGGCCAGTGCGGCTCAACCTGTGCTGGTGGCCGTCGACGGCACGCTGTGCGATCTCACCAAGACACTGGCTGCCGCTGCAGCCTCGGTGACGTGCCTGATCCCCCCTGGTGGTGATCCCCATTCCTATCGCTTAAAGCCCAGTGATCGTGCAGTAATCGCCAAGAGCGATCTCATTTTCCATATTGGTTTTGGGCTGACCCCTTCCGCCAAAAAGCTCAAGTCACCGGGAACGGTGGTGGCGGTCGGTGAAGTCGCCTTGCCGTCCTATGGCGGTAGCGACCCCCACGTCTGGCACGATCCGGCCAATTCCGCTGCGATGGTGCGGGTCATATCCCGTTCTCTGGCACCTCTTCTGACTGCCAGTGATCGTGCGGCCTTGCAGCAACGAACGGCTCGGGCTGTGGGTGTCTTCCAGGTACTTCAGAGCTGGGAAGCCAAGCAGTTCAGTTCTTTGCCCTCGGCGCAGCGGGTCATGGTCACCGATCACAAGACATATAGCCATCTCGCTGATCGCTTCGGACTTGTTGAGTTTGCGATGTTGGACAGCCACACCACCGGTGGAGTCTTGCGGCCCTCCAGTCTGAAAAAAATTACTGAGGAGGTGAAAACTTCTGGTGCGCAAACTATTTTTTCTCCCGCTGCATTCCCGAGTAAAACTCTAAAACGCATAAGCAAGAGCACTGGGTTGCCCATTGCGAAAACTCCGCTATACGGAGAAGGAATCGCTGAAGGTCTTAATGCTGTTTCGACGGCGACTCTCAACGTCTGTACGATCGTGAATGGTCAAGGTGGTTCCTGCGATATCTCAGGTGCCAAAGAATTGAATGCTGAATGGTCATCTATTCGTTGACCAAGCTCTAATTCAACTTTTACTTCCACTATTTCTCTTCCATGATCCGTTCTCATCTCCTTTTCCTGGCTCTAATTTTGAGCCCTTTCGCTTCCATGGCTCCAGTTCATGCGCATGGTTCACATGGTGGTGGCTCTGAATTGGAAGCTGGTGAGTTTGATTTCACGCCACTTCTTACTGTTGAAGGTCATGCTGGATTTGATGACAATCTTGAAATCCCGGAAAAGCACTATGCAGCTGATTTTTTGATTGGTGGCGAATTTGCTTGGGGTCTTGGTGATAATAAGCAGTTTTCTCTAAGTGCTTTTGTTGGACCTGCTTTGGTTAGAGGCGGAGCAGAGCACTTCTACGGTGAAATCCACGTAGAAGATCATAGTGAGGAAGAGCATGAGCATGAAGCTCATCCAACTCGCTCAAGAGTTGATTTCAAGGCTTATTTGGAGGCTAATTACAAGCACTCAGATAGACTTAACATACAGGCTTATTGGAACCCATATTTAGTCACAAGTGACGAACTCGAATTCCATGCTGATGAGAATGAGTGGGAAAAATTTGAGTCTAAGGGTATTAAGAATGAGTTGGGTGCAAAGGTCAAATACGCTTTTGGTGATGGTGACGTCGACTTCGGTCTGGGAGATTCTGTTTCTGATCTTATCGATGGCGCATACGTATCAGTTGATCACCGCCAAGGTTGGGGTGTGGATGGAGTTTTCATTGGAAATTACACTGATCCTCGCCTCGGAGTTGGTTTTAATTATGGAGAGACATCTTTCCAGGTCGAAGCTGGTCCTCGTTACTACACCCCTGGAAGCTATGCCAGCGATCTTGATTCCCGTACTGACTTCGCGGGCGAGATAATGATCTCTCGACCAGTCAGTGATGAAGTTGAATTTTTTGCACATTGGAAAGTAGTTTATTCTTGGGACAAGGCTGAGGGTTGGGGTCGCGGTTATCAACATCATGTTGGAACCGGTATTACATACAAGCTGTAATTCAAAGCTATTGAGTTATGCCTCGCCAATTTATTGGCGAGGCTTTTTGTTGTTAATTTTTTGAAGAGGTTGAAACTGTTGTTCATCCTGCATTGAGCCACTGTGCTTCGCTGATGGGTGTGTTGATCACCTTGATGAGCTTCAAGCTGTCGCCATCGATCAGTCCGGCACGGGCATGGGTTTGCTTCGCTCGCGTCAGTGTCATCAGCAATTGATTCGTCACTGGGTTCCACTGGATGGGGCTGCCCGCCTTGAGCGTCCACGGCTCCAAGGCCCTGCGTTGTGTGACCTCCCCCGCGTCGCTGATCAGCACCAGTTCGTGATTGCCCCGTTGCTGCTCCCAGCGTCCCAGCACCGCCCAGATCCGTTTGCCGCGGTTGTCGCAGGCCACCCCCAGAACCGCCTGATCACCAAGGTGCAGTTGCTTCGGCGCTTGCCCGGGAACCACCAGCTCGATTGAACGCCTGTAATCCGGCCAGTGCCGGATGAGGACGGCCCGTCCTGAGGCACCGCAGAAGGCCCCCAGTTCCCTGCTCCCCGGCAGCATCTGCGACTTTTGCTCGGTTGCTTGCAGGGGCCGGAGGCTGAGGCCGTTGCTGGTGGGCATCACCACGCCCCCTCCCGCCGGAAGCAACTGCATCGGCCCGGAGGGTTTCAGTGCCAGAGCCTTGCGTTTGCCATTGGCCTGCAACAACAGGGCCTGGTCGCTGCCCGGCTGGAACCCACCGCTCTGCACCAGCAGATCACCATTGAGATTGCTGCTGAGATGGGCGAAGAGCACCTCCCCTTTCAACAGTGGTTCCGTGCGGCTCAGCGTTGGTGGCCCCAAGGCCGCCCGGCGGTTGGCGGTGCTGCGGGGTGTCAGTTGGTCCCACCACACCTGTTCGGTGCCGTTCTGATCGCGTCCCACCAGGGCAATACCCCGGCCATTTCCGAGGGGGACGACGCTCGGGATGGCGGGCCAGATCCGACTGATCGGCATCCATGCTCCCGATCGTGTCTGCAGTTGAACCTGCTCACCCCCCGGCACAGGCCGTGTTGCGATCAGCCAGGGTCTTGAGTCCCACCACCATTGCTTTTGCCCCAGCTGCAGCCCGTGCTGGTCCTTCCCTGCGATCGATAGCTCGAGCGGAGCCATGAGCACGACATCCGCATCGATCACCATCCGCAGTGCTGTCGTCTCCCCCAGCCACTGATGGGGCACGGCTGGAGTGATTCGGGTGGCCTCGTTGACCCTCGGCACATCCATTGGGCGACTGAACTGCAGATCCAGGGCCGCGCTGCCGCTTTGCACCTGCTGGGGCACCAGGCGCAGCAGCCGCGGAGGCTGTCGCAATAGCAGCTGTTGCTGCGCCAGAACAGCGGCGCAGGCCATCAGCATCAGCAGCCAGGGCCGCCGCGTCATGGTTCCAGGGGCCGCTCGGGCCTGGCAATCGGCGTGATGTTTTGGGGAATCACAACGGGGATGCGCCGTTCCTTCCGCGTCTGCACGCTCATCGTTCCCTCGATGGCCAACCACTGGTTGGTTTGGGGGGTGAACGACTCCGGCCACTCCACGGCCAGGCCAGCGGGTGTGGCATCGGCCAGGCAACAGCGCACCGTGAGCCGGGCGATTAGCGGTGGACCCTGGCGTTGCCTCCAGACAAAACCGCTGATGCGCACAGGATTGCCGGCCACAAGGTCGGGATCGGGCTGGCTGCGCAGCAAGCGCACCCATTCCGTGAGGCTGCGTTGTTCGGGGGGCAGAACAAAAGCCAACTCCGGTGGATCGGGCAGGCCCTGGGGGCGGTTGCTGGCCAGATCGCTGAAGGAGGGGCTCGGCGGAAGGACCAGCACCAGCGCAGCCATCACGCCACTGAGCAGCCAGGGCCAGCGCCAGCGTTCGTTTTGCTTCTCTTTTTTCAGCAGAAGGGCCACGCCCAGCATTAGCAAGACCAGGCCGGTGACTCCCACCAGGCCATGGAAGACCCCGCGAAGCAGCAGATCGAGGCGTCCGCTGTGGAAGCTCCACAACAGCGTCAGGCCCCAGAGCAGCAGCAGCGTTCCGCGCTTCAGCACAACCGGCCCCTCACAGCAGCCACAGGTTGATCCACTGACCGATCAGCAGCACGCCAAGACTGGCACCGATCGCCGTGATCAGGATTGCCCTTGGCCGCATCAGCACGGTGAACAGGCCCGCGAGTTTGAGGTCCACAACGGGCCCCAGCAAGAGGAAGGCCAGCAGGGCTCCGGGGGTGATCTGAGCGGCAAACCCCAGGGCAAGAAAGGCATCCACGCTGGAGCAGACCGACACCACCACCGCCAGCAGCATCAAGGCCAGGATTGATGCCGTCGGCGCGCCCCCCACGGCCAACAGCCAACTGCGCGGCAGCCAGGTCTGCACCAGGGCCGCAATCACGCACCCCAGCACCAGCAGAGCCAGCAGATCGAGAAATTCGCGGCAGCTCTGGTCCAGCACCTGCCAGGCCTTGAGGCGCCTGCCGTTCATGGATCGGGGGGGGCTGGGTGATCCGCCGATCACACCACTGCTGCGCTGCAGCAGCCCCAGGTTGCTTAGGGGCTGGCTCATACGGCGTTCCTCCAGCAGCGCAGTGGCCAGGAGCTGCGTCTCGGGCAGTTGCACCAGCAACAAACTCAGCAGGATCGACAGCAGAAAGGCCCCCAATGGCCGGGCCACCAGCAGCCAGGGCTGATCGGGAAACGCGGCCCAGGTGCTGGCCAGCACGATGGGATTCAGCACCGGAGCTGCAAACAGAAAGCCGAAGGCCGTGCCCATCGGTGCCCCGCTGGCCAGCAGACGGCGAGCGACGGGGACGTTGCCGCATTCGCAGGCCGGAAGTGCAAAACCCATCAGGGCCCCGATGATCGGTGCCAGCACTGGGTTCTTGGGGAGCCGCTCGATCCAGGCACCCGGTGGCACGGCCCATCGGGCCAGTCCTGCGATGGCAACGCCGAGCAGCAGAAACGGAACGGCTTCCAGCAGTAACCCCTGAAAGATCGCCCAGGCCGTGGCGAGCTTGTCCAAGCGTTTGGGCGGCAGTTGCTTCTCAACGTTCTCAGTTCAGCTCGCCCATCGGGGGGCGTTGACATGGTTTGTTGATCGGCCTGCGCGGCAGGCTGGGACGACGTTGGCCAGGGCCTGAGATGGGGTGGTGCTTCTGGATTGATCGCGGTGGCACCTTCACCGATCTGATCGGTCGCGATCCAGAAGGCCAGCTGCACGTGCGCAAGGTGCTCTCGGAGCAGGCCGGTGCTGGAGACCCTGCGGTGACGGCCATGGAAGCGATGTTGGCGTCGGCTTCTCCACCCGTGGAGTTGGCGGAAGTCGACGACGTGCGCCTCGGCACCACCGTGGCCACCAATGCGCTGCTGGAGGGGGCTGGCGCTCCTTTGTTGTTGCTCACCAACGCCGGGCTGAGGGATCAGCTGTGGATCGGCGATCAACATCGCGACGATCTGTTCGCGCTTGAGCAGCCCCAGCGTCCCTTCCTGGCGCAAACGGTGCTGGAGCTGACCGGTCGGCTCGATGCCCGGGGTGAGGAGGTGGAGCCCCTGGTGCTGGATCAACCACTGCGGCGGCGTCTCGAGGAGCTGCGCCGTTCCGGCCTGGACGTCGTCGTGGTGGCGTTGTTGCATGCCCAGCGCAACCCAGCCCATGAGCAGCGCTGTGCTGCATTGCTGCAGGAGGTGGGTTTTCGCACCGTGGTCTGCTCCCACCAGGTGAGTGTGATGCCCCGCCTGGTGCCGCGGGGGCAGACGGCCTTGGTGGAGGGGGCCGTGCATCCGGTGCTGGATGGCTACCTGCAACAGGTGCAAGGGGCGTTGGGTGCCGCCACGCCCCTGCGGGTGATGACCTCCAGTGGAGCGTTGCAGGCTCCAGACAGGCTGCAGGCCAAAGACACCATCCTTTCGGGGCCGGCGGCGGGGATGGTTGGGGCGATCGCCGCGGCGCGGATGGCCGGCTTTGACGGGGTGCCGGTGCTCGGCTTCGACATGGGGGGCACGTCGACGGATGTGTTCTGCGTGGCTTGCGCCGATGCGCAGGCCACGCGGCAAGTGAAGGAGCAGACCGAGATCGCCGGTTTGCAGTTGCTGGCCCCACGGCTGCCGATTGAAACCGTGGCGGCCGGTGGCGGATCCGTGCTGGAGCTCCAGGGGGAGCGTCTGCTGGTGGGGCCCCGCTCCGCCGGAGCACAACCGGGCCCGGCCTGTTATCGCGCTGGCGGACCGCTCACCATCACCGACGCCAACCTGCTCCTGGGGCGTCTGCAGGTGGATCGCTTCCCAGCGGTGTTCGGACCGTCCGGGGATCTGCCACCGGATGTGGAGGTGGTGCGGCATCGCTTCGCGGAGCTCGCGGCAGCGCTAGGGCAGACCCCGGAGCGGGTGGCATCCGGGGGGTTGCAACTGGCGGTGGAAACCATGGCTGCTGCCATTCGCAGGGTGTCGCTGCACCGCGGTGAGGACATTCGCGGCGGGGTGTTGGTGGCCTACGGAGGGGCTGGTGGTCAGCACGCCTGTCGCCTGGCGGATGAACTGGGGCTGAACACGGTGCTGATGCATTCCATGGCCGGCGTTCTCTCTGCTTTTGGCATGGGCCAGGCCCGCCAGCGCTGCCGGCGGCAGATGCATTTCGGCGCTGCCCTCTCGCCTGAACTCTTGGCGGCCCTGCCGGATCAGGTGAAGCGGCTGATGGGTGAAGCGCAGGAGACCTTGCATCGCCAGGGGGATCGCGCTGATGCCGAGGAGGGGGAGCCGGAGGTCTGGGTCAGCCTCGCCCTGCGTTATCCCTCTGCTGAGCAGACCCTGGTGCTCCGCTGGTCCGCCGAGCAAGGCGTTGATGACGTGATCTCTGCATTCCAGGCGAGCCATCAGCAACGCTACGGCTACTGCATTGATGCCGATCAGGCCCTGATCGTCGAACAGCTCAATGTTGAGGTCACAGCACCCCAACAGTTTGACGCCACAACCGCAGCTAAAGCCACAGCCACAGCTGAGAAGGCCGAACCAACGCCAGAGGTGCAGCCATCGCCGCAGGTGTCGATGCACCTGGAGTCGAGCGGTTGGACGCAGGTGCCGTTGCTCAACCGCAGTGCCCTGCGGCTGAATCAGCGGCTTGTAGGGCCGGCCCTGATCGCCGAAGCCACGGGCTGCACAGTGCTGGAGCCGGGCTGGCAGGCCCGGGTGGCGAAGGGGGGCACGCTGTTGCTGGAGCGCTCGCATCCTGCAGAGGGATCACCGGAGCTGGCCCAGGCCAGTGCGCACGACCCATTGCAGGCGGAACTGTTTCGCCACCGCTTCATGGCGATCGCTGAACAGATGGGGGAACAGCTGCGGCAGAGCAGTCGCTCTGTGAACATCCGCGAGCGCCTGGATTTCTCCTGCGCGTTGTTCGATGCCACGGGGGCCCTCGTGGCCAATGCTCCCCACATTCCGGTGCACCTCGGATCAATGGGCGACAGCGTGCGCGACCTGCTGGCCCAGGTGGCGAGTGGTGATGTCGAACCGCTGCAGCCCGGCGACACGCTGCTCAGCAACGATCCTTTCCACGGCGGCACCCACCTGCCCGACATCACCGCCATCTCGCCGGTGTTCTGCGATGGGGATCAGCCCAGCTTCTTTGTGGCCAGCCGTGGCCATCACGCCGATGTGGGTGGCATCGCTCCCGGATCGATGCCGTCCTTCAGTCGAACCATTGCCGATGAGGGCCTGCTGCTGCGCAACCAGCTGTTCGTGCGCCAGGGCCGGGTTCTCGCCGCTGATCTGAAAGCGGTGTGGGGCGGCATGGCGACGCCGCCCCGCAACCCTCCGGAATTGCTGGCCGATCTACAGGCGCAGGTGGCGGCCAATCAGGCGGGGATTGTGGCGCTGCAATCCCTCGTGGAGCGGGAGGGGCTGACCCTGGTGCAACGGCAGATGACCCTGCTGCAGCAGGACGCAGCCCGCAGTGTTCAACGGCTGCTGTTGCGCCTGAGGGACGCCCGGCATCAGCTGGCCCTGGATGACGGTTCCTGCCTGGTGGTGCAGGTGTGCCTTGATCCCAACCGCCAACGGTTGCGTTTGGATTTCAGCGGAACATCGCCGCAACGGCCGGGCAATTTCAATGCCCCCCTGGCGGTGACGCGGGCGGCTGTGCTGTACGTGATCCGTTGTCTCCTCGACAGCGACATCCCCTTGAACGAGGGCTGTTTCGCGCCGCTCGATCTGGTGGTGCCGGAGGGCTGTCTGTTGAATCCGCGGCCCCCCGCCGCTGTGGTGGCCGGCAACGTGGAGGTGTCTCAAGCCCTCTGCAATCTGCTGTTTGCGGCTTTCGGCGCCCAGGCGGCCGGCCAGGGAACGATGAACAACGTCAGCTTCGGCAATGGCCGCTGCCAGTACTACGAAACAGTGGCCGGGGGTGGCGGCGCTGGTGAGGGCTTTGCCGGATCGGTGGGCCTGCAGTCGCACATGACCAACTCGCGGCTGACGGACCCCGAGGTGCTCGAGGGCCGTTATCCGGTGCGCTTGGAATCCTTCGCGGTTCGCTCCGGCAGTGGCGGCCGAGGCCGTTGGCCCGGGGGCGACGGCTTGGAGCGCACGATCCGTTTCCTCGAGCCGATGAGTGTGTCGTTGATCAGTGGCTCGCGGCAGGTGGCCCCGTTCGGTCTCAAGGGTGGGGCCAGTGGTGCCTGTGGCGAGAACCTGCGGCTGGATCGGGAGGGGGTGGCCCATCCCCTGCCCGGTGCCGTGCAGTTGGAGCTCCAGGCGGGCGAGGCCATTCGCATACTCACCCCAGGAGGAGGCGGCATGGGACGTTGAGGGGGATGCCTTCTGGGGGTGTGATGCCGATGCGTTCACAGGGTTGGTGGTTGAGCGTGCTGCTGGGCTGCAGCCTCAACGGGGCTGCCCATGCCAGAAGCCTCGACCAGCAGATGTTCCAGTTGCAGCTGGTGATGGATCAGATCCGTCTTGCCCGTTCCGTGGGGGATCGCGTTGGCGTTTGCGTTGAATCCCGCCGGGCCAACAATCTTGTGCTCGATCTTCTTCCGGCCCTGCAATTGCAACGTCCCGGCCTCAATCACGCTGCCTTGCAGGACCGGATCCTGTTGGGATTTGATCAGTGTTGATCGCCTGAGTTGACCGAGCCTTTGATCGATCTTTCCTGATCGGCTTTGGTGCCGCTGTTTGAAAACCAGCATGACGACCCATTGTCGATCGGCATTTGCGGATTCAATCTGAATGCAGCAAAGCTGATGGCATGGGTTTGCTTCAAACGATCCAGGGACGGTTGCTTCAGTACGACTCACCGTCGCGGCAGTTGCAACAGGCCCATTTCGACGCTGCCCGACGTCTGGCCCAGGCTCAATTTCAGCTGGCTGATGCCGAATTAAGCCAACGCCTCTGGCAGGACGTGGCTGATCGTGATCTCGATGTTGATCGGATCCTGAATCTTCTCTATGGCTGCTGGTTCCAGGATGATCCTGCGGCGCTGCGTGCTGCTGATGCTGAGTTTCAGGCGCGCCGCGAGCGGGAGTTGATCCCCGGGGTGTTCGAACACTGCTGAGGATTGTGGGCCTGGAAAGTTGTTGTGCTGAACTGACGGACCTGTTGGTGACGGCGTGCTGTTGATCCCTGAGATCCAGCCATGAACATCGTTGTTCTCAACCGTTCGGATTGGCTGGATGAACGGAAGGTTCGTCTTGTGGATCGGCGGGCGGATCACATCCGTTCGGTGCTACGGGCTGCAGTGGGCGACAGCATCCGGGTTGGTGAGCTGAATGGCGATCTGGGCCAGGGCCGCATCTGTGCCCTGGATGCAGATGCCGTGATGCTGGAGGTGGACCTCAACCAGCCACCGCCGCCCCGCCATCGGTTCGACATTGTTCTGGCCTTGCCGAGGCCCAAGGTGCTGCGCCGTTTGTTCCGCACCGTGGCCGAGTACGGCGTGGCCAACCTTCACTTGATCAACTGCGCTCGGGTTGAAAAGAGCTATTGGCAGTCGCCTTTGCTCGTTCCCGAAAAGGTGCACGAGGCTCTGCTTGCGGGGATGGAGCGCGCCAGCGACACGGTGGCGCCCCGGGTGCATCAGCACCGGCGCTTTCGACCCTTTGTCGAAGACCAGCTCAAGAATCTCTGTGCCGGACGGCCCTGCTGGATGGCCCAGATGGGGGCCTCCCTTCCCTTGCGCGACACCCCAGCGGGGGCCGCTGTGGTGATGGTGGGGCCGGAGGGCGGTTTTGTGCCCTTTGAACTGGAGTTGGCCCAGGCAGTGATCGCCCAGCCCGTGCATCTGGGATCGCGCACCTTGAGCGTGGACACGGCCCTCACCACCGCTCTGGCCCAGGGATGATGGTGTTGCGTGTGTTGCTTCAACGGCGACGGCAATGAACGATCTGGCTGGTTTGCAAGCTCTTGTGGAGGACGTCGGGTCCGGCAACGTCATCGATGCTGAACTGCTCGATGGGTGTCCGGTGGAAGCCCACGAACTCGATGAAATGGATGCGTCCCAGGCCGCGCAGGTCGCCGCCCATTGCTTCGGCCTGCTCTTCGATCACAAGGTGGAGCAGCTGGAGGGGATCGAAGCGGATCTCGATGCAGGCCTGTGGACCGGCACCGTCGATGGCTTCGGCTTCCAGATCAGCCGCGATGACGTCGGCGATCTGGTGCTCGATTTCTCGAGCCAGCCGGCGTGACGGTTGATGAGCTGCGCAGCGACCTGACGGCTCGGCTTGGTGAGCAGGTGGAGCAGGTGTTCAGCCGGGATGGAGCCCCTGTTGACGACATCACCGAGCTCTATCAGCCCTCTCCGGCGGGCTTTGGCGGCCAGCTGCGACTGAAACGGAGCGGCCGTCGCCTGGCCTGGGAGCTCTGGCTGGAAGACGGTGATCGCTGGAATTTCCACACCACCGACCTTGCCGATGCACCGCCACAGGTCGAATGATTGTTGGTCAGGCGCGATGGCCAAGCGCCGGTAGGGTGGGGTGCTGGTTTCAGCGGGGAACAGCCGCTGAAGGTAACGGGGAAAGAGCAGTGAAAATCTGCCGCTGTCCCGCAGCTGTGAAACGTCGGCTCTCCGCCCACGTCAGTCAGAACGCCCGCCAGATCAAACCGACGAGGATCGACTTTTGAATTCTTTGCCACTGGCCCTGCGCAGGCCGCTGCAGATCGCTGGCCCTTCGCTTCTGGCGGTTCTTCTCCTGGCCAGTCCGGCGTTCGCCCACCATCCCTTTGGCATGGGCGACAGCGCTGTCCTCACCCCCCTGCAGGGATTGCTCAGTGGCGTTGGTCACCCGCTGCTGGGTCCTGACCATCTCCTGTTTCTGCTGGCCATCGCCTTCATCGGCCTGCAACGTCCCCGCGCCTGGGTGATTCCTCTGCTGGCTGCTGGCCTGGGCGGCAGTGTTCTGTCCCAGTTCATTCCCCTGCCGGATGCCGTTGCTCCCTGGGCGGAGGCCATGGTCTCCCTCAGCCTGGTGGTGGAGGGTTTGATGGCTCTCACCGTGGCCTCCACCCGTTGGTTGCTGCCGCTGGTGGCCCTGCACGGTTTTCTGCTGGGGAGCACCATCGTTGGTGCGGAACCAACCCCGTTGTTCACCTATTTCCTGGGCCTGCTGATTGGCCAAGGCGCGCTGCTGCTTGTGGTGAGCAACTGGTCCAAGTCTCTGGTTGAGCGCCTCGGCTCCCAGGGGCAAAGGCTTGGCGCAGGCATCTGGATGGGCATCGGCATGGCCTTTGCCTGGGTGGCCCTGATCGACTGATTACGAGCACGCCGTTTCACAGCTTCTAACCCCAGGGATCACCTCTGGGGTTTTTTTATCTCTTCCCAGTCATGACGTTTGTCCAGCAACTGCTGGTGGCGCCCGCCGCCCTTGGTCTGATCGCCCCTTTAGCTGTGGTCAACAGCCCAGCCGCCCAAGCCACCGAGCTGAATATCAACGGCGTTTCTGATTACGCGGCTACTGCCAGTGGCAACAGCCTTGATCAGGTCACCAGCGTCACCCAGTTCTCTGACGTTTACCCCACCGACTGGGCCTATCAGGCTCTGGCCAACCTGGTGGAGACCTACGGCTGCGTCGCCGGCTACCCCAACGGCAGCTTCCGTCGCAACCGGGCTATCACCCGCTATGAAGCGGCTGCCCTGCTGAATGCCTGCCTCGAGCGGATCACTGAAGTGACCGACGAGCTGCGTCGCCTGCTCAAGGAATTCGAAACCGAGCTGGCCATCCTCAAGGGTCGCGTTGACGGCCTCGAGGCCCGCGTGGGCGAACTGGAAGCCACCCAGTTCGCCACCACCACCAAACTCAAGGGACAAGCCTCCTGGGTGTTCGGAGCCAGCCGCTTCAAAGGGTCCGCATCCCGGCTGCGTTCGGACAGCAATTCCGAGTTCGGCGGAACGGTATTCAATTACGACCTCCAGCTGGCTCTGGAGACCTCCTTCACCGGCAAGGATCAATTGACCACGGTGTTGCGTGGCGGCAACTTCGACGGAGACGGCAACGTCTTCGGCAGTGGAGGGCCGTCGGGTCTGGCCACTCTGGAAACCGCGTTTCAGGAGGGTGATCGCCCCAATCTGGTGGCGATCGACAAACTCTTTTATTCCTTCCCGTTGGGGGATGAGATCACATTCACTGCCGGCCCGATTGTTGGCCAGGAAGACATGCTCGCGATCTGGCCAAGCTTCTATCCCAGTGATCCGATTCTCGATGTGCTCACGGTGAATGGTGCGCCGGGGGCCTACAACAAAAACAAAGGTGCGGGTGTGGGCATCAGCTGGGCAGCGGAAAGCGGAGCCCGCGCGTCGGCCAACTACGTGGCGGCCAATGGTGCATTAAGCGACACCCGCTCCGGTGGTTTCGCCACTGATGAGGCGGGCGGCACCGGCACCCTCCAGTTGGGTTGGGAGGGTGAGAACTGGGGTGTTGCTGCCCTGTATTCCAAGGTTCAGAACGGTCAAGACCTGATCGTGTATGCCTCGCCCTTCGTCAGGGATCGCATAAGTGATCGGGGCGTGACCGACGCCTATGCCCTTGGTGGTTTCTGGCAGCCATTGGAGAGCGGCTGGTTTCCTTCGCTGTCGCTCGGTTGGGGCATCAATCAATCCGATACTCAGCGCGAAGGCCAGGTGAGCACCAGTCAGTCCTGGAGGGCTGGGCTGGAATGGAACGATGTGTTGATGGCCGGGAACATTACCGGAATGTCTGTAGGCCAGCCTCTTGTTGCGACGGATCTGCGTGGTGGCGACACCCCTGCTGATGGCCAGTTCATCTGGGAGTGGTGGTACCAGTTCCAGGTCACTGACAACATCAGCGTCACACCGGCGCTGTTCTACCTGTCGCGACCCATGGGTGAGCTCACACCGGACGGCTCAACCTTCCAGCAACTGGGCGGCCTGATCAAGACGACATTTGTGTTCTGAGCCGAGGATCCTTTCATTGGATCCGAGGTCAATCGAGGCTGCCCTCTGCCAGGGCTTCTTTGTCTGCCTCCTTGCCGTCTTTCTTGTATGGGGCTGCTGCAGTGGATATTCACCTGAATGGCAAAACAAATAAAGAAACCCCTCATCTCAATGAGATGAGGGGGACATCTAAAACGTCAGCCTAATCAAGCACTGACTTTGGAATTTCCCATGTTGTCAAGCGCCTCAGAAACGCGCTTGAAGTTAAAGCCCATGCCGCGCAAGGCATGCCAAAAATGTCCTTGCAGGAAAAAGAATGCGAGGTAGAAGTGCGTATTGGCCAGCCAGGCCCGGGCGGAGTGGGCACCACCCTCAAGAGCAGTTGCGTCACTGAAGTAGGGAGAGAAAGCGAAGTTCAATTTCAATGGATCGCCATACAATTCAACGGGGTAAATTGTTGTGTTTTGAGCACACCAAATGGCGGTCACAAATCCCATCAGAGCTACACCAGCAAGCGAGTAAGACAGGATGGATTCGCCGTTGTAGATCAAGACCTTTTTGAAGGGTCCGAAAGGACTGGAGATGATATGCCAAACACCACCAATCGTGAGAATGAAGGCCAAAACAGCGTGGCCACCCATCACGTCTTCAAGACTACTGATGGAGAGAAAATTAGCCTGGTAACCCCACACCATTCCGAGGTCAATATTCGGCTCAACTTGTCGAACAGCTCCGATAGTGCTGTCGTAAATTCCGTGGCGCTTTGCCCATTCAACGAAGGCAATGACACCGAGGCCGAGAAAAATCAGGTGATGACCCAGGATGAACGTAAGCTTTTTGCCATCACTCCATTCGAAATGAAACTTTTGGGCGCGGCCTTCAGCCTCTGAAAGGTCCTTAGGAGCTCGCAGTGTATGCCAGATTCCAGCTGCTCCAAGAACTGCAGATGAAACCAGATGGAATGCTGCGATCGCGATGAGGGGTTGTTGGTCAACGATTACAGCACTTTCCCCTACACCGAAGCCAAGGCCGGCGAGGTGTGGAATCAAAATCAGCCCTTGTTCTCCCATTGGCAGTGTTCCGTCATAACGGGCCAACTCAAACAAGGTGAATGCACCTGCCCAAAACATGATTAAACCTGCATGGGCAGCGTGGGCTGCAATGAAAGAACCGCTGCGCTTCGCGACTCCTGCATTTCCAGCCCACCAGTCATAACTGACTGACGAACTTCCGTAAGACTGCATTTTCAGAAAGATGCGGCATAAGGAACATAATGAGTGCTGACTATCGAATAGATTTGCTTTTACATAGCTTTGCAGGGGTAAGTCATATTTAACTGGTCAAAGAGTCATTTGATTTAAGAATTCTGCTTTTAATTCTCTGGGCAATTGATTGGGATCATTTGATCCTATGGCCTGAATGATTTGAGCTTCTCAATAAAATTAGTTGCTCTGGCAAGAGAATCAATTTGATATCAAATTGCGGTCAATTGATGGCATAAACCGTATCAAATGTGCCCGTGCAAAGAATGTGAATCTCTCTGGATTATTCTTGAGTTTGCATGATATGCATATTGGGGCAAGATATGCTCTAGCCACACATCACTTGTTCTTTAAAGACCTACTGTCAAAAAAAATCTATCTCCCGAAATTGCCTACGAGAGATAGATCACTTTTATTTTGTCTAAACCCGTCCAAGGTCGACACGACAATTATCCTGCTTTGCAATGTCTTGGATGTTGGCAACGCATCAATCGAGTGTTAGATCCTGAACATCTTTCAAGTCAAATGATCAAGGATCAGAGTGGCTGTCTTGCTCAGAGTGTTGCCCACTCAGAAGGCAACACACTATCGATGATCTTGAAACTTCTTCTCCCATCCGGCTGAAGGATGTATGCGATTCCTTGCGGTTCAGGATAAATTCCTGTCACGGCTTCAAACGGATCATCATGTCCGATAATGACTGTGTTGGTTCCTGGTAGGGGTTGACGCGTTAATAAAGGCATGACATTCTTCTTCATCAGTTCAACATGACTTTTGGTATAATCCTCATAAGGTAAAAAGTTTAATCGGGAATCTTTTCGTGTCCATTCTCCAAATGCGAGGTTTGCTGTTTTCCATGACCTGCAATATTCACTAACAATAATTTCACCGACTGGGATTCCCTTTGCAGCAAAGGCCATGCCAATTCCGTGCGATTCTTTGATGCCCTTAGTGCTCAGCTTTCTCTGAGAACTGCAATCATCGAGGCTCATCAGAGGATCAGCTTGGTCTGCGTAATCCCTCTCCGTCGTTGCATGACGAAAATAAATGACATATCCTCCATCCTTGAGTGAAGCCAGCAACATTGGTTTCCCAATACTCGGTTCTGAGCTCAGACCAATCCCTGGTGTTTTGGTATTTTTGGCCGCTGTGGTTTTAGCTTCACCATCATTAGAGGAGGAACCAGATTCTCCATGGAGTCCGCATGCACTCAAAAGTAATGCAATGAACAATGGAATAAAAATTTTAGACATGAGATTGGTGGTTGAAGTGCTTACTTTGCTTTCAGTAAAGCCAGGGTTTTGTTGTCCCTTGCTTAGGAGTTGAAGGCGCTGCTTTGGCTGTCACTCTTCCTTTAAGTTTGCTCATGCCCATTCGTTTTTCGCCAAATTCTTTGTAGAGAAGTAGGATCGCACTGTTTGTTGTTGGAGTGAATTTCATTTTGTTTCTGTAACTTTTTAATTCCAATAGGGGCATGGGAAGATTAAAATTATCTCAAAAATAAATTTTTAATTTGTGATCATGTATATCCTTTGGACTCAAAGCATGTTGACGCTCAATGACATTTTCAATTGTGGTTCGATGCGCTTCTGCAATTGCATCAACAAGACCTATCGGCCATTCTGACCCGCAGCGCATCTGTGCTTCTAATACCGATATGTCAAGTTTAGACAACCGGGACATTTTTTTTGACATTGTGTTGATGGTGAGAAGAAGAAAACATCAACGCCAGTTATTTATTGGCAAAAAAAGACCAATCAATTGTACTGGTTTGGTTTTTAAACGCCACCTTGGCTCTTGAACCTGGAGGGAAGAAGAGTCAAATGAAGCCCAATGAAACTGAGATGATCAGAATCATTGTTTGAGCAGATCCGGCTAGAGTAAACTGCCCAACCAAATGTTCGCGTTGTGAATAGGTCCATGTCGCTCACATGTAGTAGTACTACGTTTGAATTGATGCACTCCCGTGTAAGTGATGCTACTTTAAAAAGTCTGAAGTTTGTTGATATACGGAAGAGTTCGATCTGTAAGCATTGCGCCATGTTGATTTCCCGATAAAAGTATTTTCTGATTTATTTTCTAGTCTATCAATCGGCGTGATTCTGAATATTTTGTCTTTGTTCACTGGCTACTGAAACGATGATAATTGGTGCTAGCCATTCTTCATTTATGCACAGCCTTGCTCTTTTGTTTTGAGTGTTTGATTCGCGAGCCGCTCTTCTACTAATTGTCTAAAATCACAATAATCTATATCTTCCGTGTTTTTGTCGAGCATGATTTCTTGTGCTTCTCTCATTAAATACTCGTAAGTAGCCGCGTCAGTCGTTCTGTTGGCGAGGTCAATGATGTGCGCGAATGCTTCAATGTTAGTCAAGAATTAATTGCTGCTTTGCATAAACTAGCTGCTTCTGAATCAGGCTATGTCCTAAATTCTACTGATCGATGTTTGTATTGATTGATTTGTGTTGATCGATAATGATCCAGTGATCTGTTTCGTGAGTTGGTCAACGTCTTATTCTCGCTCTTGGTGCTTCTAGCCTAAAACTATATAAGGCATGCACGCTCCCATGCTTTGATTAAAAGTTGACAACCAAAGTTTTGTTTTGAGTCTGTTTTATTTGTTGAAAGCCATTGTGTAAGTATTATGGTTTTCTCCTATTTTATTTCGCGATGAAGAGTCATCCTGTTGAGTTGTGGGCAGAATTTTTTCAATTCGAGCCTTTCAGGATTGTTTCTTCGGTTTTTAGTTGTTGTATAGCGAGAGACTCCAGGGCTACGTTTTTCAGCAGCAGTTGCTGTTCTGCATTCGGTGCATTCGAGTGTGACAACGATACGAACGCCTTTGCTTTTGGCCATAATGATTCAGTTCGTTTCTGGGAGTAAGCAACTGGACTGACTCCCCTGGTTGAGTAGAGGAGCCAGTTGTAACCCCAGCGCGATGACCCGGATCAGCCATCGGATGAAGGTGCCTCGCGAGAACCTTCAAGTCCATATTGGCTGGTTTTTCTCAGAGAGCGAGTACAAACCATCTAATCTCATCTGTCAAATGAATCGATGACTGGTCTTCTTTTCCTATGTGCCTCTGGTTTCTCCGCCTGTCCACTCATTGGAGAGGAGTGAATGGTGTAACCAGCTTGAATTAGCTTTGACTACAACTCTTCAAGCAGATGTTATGCGTGGATCTCTTTGACTAGCTTCAATCCATTTCATTTGCACGCCAGATGAACTCAGTGGGTTCGTCAAATTAGCTTTGGCATTTTTGGAATGAAATTACGCTGATCTGACTCCCCGCATCGTCAGAAGGGAGTCAGTGGTGTTATCAGCGCCCAATGGTGATTGCCCCCACCATTGGTTGGAGGTTCCTGCGACGAACGTCCATGACTATTATGGATTTGTATATGGATGTAGCTGCTGCAGGTGATGCTTGCTGGTGAATCAAATGAGCTTAAGAAAGGTTGTTGGGAGCCAAGCGCTGAATTGGCTCCTTATCTTCAAAAGAAAAGTCAGTCGTTTGCTTGCTGACTGGTTGCGGCTCACGTTGTTCTGACTACCCCGGTTGAGAAGAGGACCCAGCAGACACTCAGCGCCCAATGGTCATCGCTCCATTGGATGGAGTGGTCCTCAAATGTGACAACATCACCGATCATGGCTACTGCTTGTTCTTAAGAACAGATAGCAGGGATCCCATGAGCGGCGCAAACGTGCATAGTTGTTCACCAAAACCGTGGACGAGCTGCTGTTCCAGGTTGAGCTGCAGGGGCTGAATCTTTAATCCGGTTGTCCATCGCAAAGGTGAAAATGCCGAAGGTTTCCTGTAACCAGACCTGCTGTGCCGCAAATCATGGCGACTCCTTCGAGCAACTAAGGCACTTTGTTTTGCGAGATCAACTCACCCATCTAACGCTGAACTGACTCCCCGCTCGCCAGAGTGGGAGTCAGGTTGCTCAAGCCTTCAATGGCAAGGGTTTCGAGCCATTGGACGGAGGTTTGGGAACTCCTTAGACACAATCACACTTGTCAGGAATGAGACTCGATACAGATGAGTTGGTGGCAATGGCTAAATGAGTTACCCGAATGTTGTCGCAAGACAAATCGTTGACCGAGCTCGCCGATTGTGAAGAGCATTCAGACCCCTAAACATGCGCCCCATGGTCATGGGGGAACCATTGGATGGAGGACTTGATGCTCCGTGAAATGGATCTCACTGGTGATTGGCAGAGCTCTGTGCTGATGTGGAAAGGGTGGCCACACTCTTAGAGGTGGCAAGTTGGCGGTGGGTGACCCCACCCACCCCTCTTTCTTGAGGGCAATCCAGTGATTGGTATTGCTTTTTTGTTGATGGGATTGTCCAATGTGCCGTGCATGCACCTGATGACTCTCGGGTCCCAAGCGGTCGCTCTCCTTCATGGACCCCAGGAGCATCAGCTATTTCTTGACTTTCTTTTATCTGTACCGTCCAAACGGTGAGCTTTCTCCCATTGCCGCAGGCCGGTTGGGGGCTGATCAACACAAAAGCTGCGTTCCTTGTGTTTTGACAAGGAATTACAGCGCACACGCTCAATAAGAACGCCTCAGCGTTGTAAGCGATCCATCGGGCACTCAGTGAGCGCGGTGTACTGGGCAATAACCACATCAAGCCGATGCTTCGAATTCAGGGCGATGCTCAGCTGCTCCGCTCACTTCTTCTGAGTACGGAGGGAGCTTGCTTGCAGCGTATTGAGAAAGAATCTCAATTTGAGGGCCTTATTGAGAATGACTTGCAATATCGACAAGAAGTCTGTACTATTGCGAGTAATTCTCAATCGCGTTAGTTCGTGACGACCTCTTCCTACCGGTTCTTGCCTGATGATCCTGCGGCACCTTTGTCGATGCCCAGGCTTCAGACCGTTCTGCTGGATCCTGCCGGTCGCGATCAGGCCACTGTTCTTGAGGTGTTAGAGGGGGTTTGCCGGGTGTATTGCCCTTGTGAGGAAACCGAGGGAATGACTTTGGCGTTTTTGCAGTCAGGCGACAGGCTTCGTACCGATCGCATGTGCAGCGATGGGGCTTGTGTGGAGGCACTTACGGCCCTGAAGTTTCGTCGTGATTCAGTCTCCGCGGACGAATTCGGAATCGACGCAGTCAATGAGTGGACGTTGCAGCTCCTGAGAGTCCGTCATCTGGGCCAGGCAGAACAGCGGCTTCATGCTCTGTTGGCGCTTCTGGTTAACCGCCTTGGTCTTCGTTGCAGTGATGCTTATCAGCTTCCCTTCCGTTTAACTCATGATCGTTTTGGTGAGTTGATCGGTGCTACCCGGGTTACCACAACCCGTCTTCTCTCAAAATGGCGTCAAGCTGACATGATCGCTATGTCGTCTGGCGATGTCACGATGCGTATTGCACCTGACCTCATCAACTCTTCACCACTCCAATTTTGAAGATCGTGAATTCCTTTGGTGTTCTTGGAGATCTCTGCAGAGAGGCTGAATGGATGCGTCGGCGACTTGAATGTGCGAGTCGTTCAATACAGCATTGTCAGCATCCTCAGCTTAAAGAACGTCTCTTAGTGGAAATATCTTGTTACCAGGCTAGATGTTTTGTTATGAAAGACTCTTTAAATATGATTAGTCATTCTATTGATTGTCAATCTATACAGAAATTTCTTCTAGAAGAATTGTTGTCCCGTTGCCTATCAACAGTTCAACTTTCGTGTCGTCTCATTTAAACTGCTTCTCTAGTTTTTCAAGGAAGCCCTAATGGTTAACCATTTGGGCAATTATTGTTTAGAGTTTACTCTATTTACAAAGTTTACAGCCGCAATCATTGCGCATCTTTTGATGATCGCATTAATTTGCGTGTCCTTGTTCTGAAATTAAAAATCAAATGACATACTAATTTTATAGACCATTCAGTTTGCATTGTCTTTGCTTTTATTTGTTTTAGCTTGGTATTTCTTAAGACCTAGCCAAAAGAATCATTTGACTAGCCGCCGTTCAAAGTATTTTTTAAATTTTGGCATTGCTCTTTAGAGTTCGACATGCTTGTTGGATCAGCCATACTTGAAGAATTTATTGACCACATTGAACGTGATGATTTGGTTCGTCTCCGTTGGCTCAAGCGTATCCGCGAGACAGGGTTTGATCAAGCACTATCGGAGTATCGCGAGTCTTTGAATCGCCTTAGACAGTCTTAGATAAGAATTTGTCTGGGAGACCTAGGTCATTGAGTTGTCTGTGTGTAACTGATTTCACTTGCAGTTGAAACAAGCTTTAATCCGGGAGGGCGATGATTTGCGAGTCTTGGTTGGCGATCTCTTTTGCATGACTTTCACTATTTTCTTCGCCACTTCTACTGGCAAGACCGAGGATGTGGCTGATCGACTCAAAGAGCTTCTTCCTGGAACAGAAGCGAAGGACGTTGACAACATCGATTCAATCGATGAATTGGTTTCAGCTGAGTCGTTGATTTGCTGTGTTCCAACCTGGAATACAGGTGCTGATGAAGCCCGGTCAGGAACAGCTTGGGATGATCTGGTTCAGGAAATTCCTGACAAGGATTTTGCTGGTAAATCAGTCGCAATCGTTGGTCTTGGTGATTCTTCCGGTTATTCAGATTTCTTCTGTGATGCCATGGAGGAACTTTATACGGCCTTTCTTCAATCTGGTGCCAAGTTGATTGGTAAGGTTTCCACAGAAGGATATACCTATGATGACTCAAAGAGTGTTATTGATGGTAAGTTTTGCGGACTTGCAATCGATGAAGACAATGAGTCGGAATTAACGGATCAACGTTTACAGGCATGGGTTCAGCAAATTAACGCTGAGTCTTGAACTTATTTTGTTTCTAAACTGTATGCATAAGCGCCCTAGAGGGCGCTTTTTTTATCGATGCACCCAATCCACCCGGACGTCCTTTCGTTTATTCAAATACTTGTCAATTGCCATCGCTGCAATGCATCCATCAGAGCAAGCAACAACAGCCTGTTTAAAGGGTGTATTGCGTATATCACCGATTGCCCAGACTCCTTCGAGATCTGTCATCATGTCGCTGTTCACTCGAATTCCACCATTAGATTTGACCGGGACTTGGTCTTGTAGATAATCGGTGATCGGAAGTGAGCCTGTGGAGTAAACAAAAGCACCCTGAACTTGGATCATCTGCTCATCACGATCAGCAGATGATTGCACTTTGACAGCATTAACTCCCTGATCATCTCCATGGATGGAGGCGAGCCTGGTGCGCTTCCAATGCTTCACATTTTTTGAATTGAGAAGGATTTCTACTGCTTGAGATTTAACGTTTGGTTTATTGTTGGTTATCCAATGTACTGTTGATGCAAATTTTGTGAGTACAAGCGCCTCATCAATTGCTTCATGATTTGAACCATAGACAGCTACTTCTTGGTTCTTATAAAAAGCTCCGTCACAAGTCGCACAATAACTAACCCCTTTACCAAGAAATTCGTTCTCACCGGGTAGTGTTGATGCTCTTCCCATTGCACCAGTTGCAAGCACCAATGTCTTCCCGACGAATGTACCTTCTGGTGTATATACAGTCTTCTCTGAACCAGTCATGCTGATTCCATAAACTTGAGCTTGCTTGTATTCCGCTCCATAGTTAATTGCTTGAACTCTCATTGTTTTTAATAATTCCTCACCTGATGTGTCTCCCTCCACACCCGGATAGTTTGCAATTTTGTGAGTGATAGCAAGTGCACCAACAGCTGGATTTTTGTCAAGGATAATTGTCGATAGATTTGACCTTGCTGTATACAGTGCACAAGAACAACCCGCTGGTCCTCCACCAATGATGATGACGTCAAAGGTATTCATTTGATTCATGAGTTGGTTTTACTAATACTCAGATTTTTGCAGCTATTAGGAATTTGGTTCTGATGTTGCTCAGGTATCATATTGACAAATGATTCGATCATTTTTGCAGTTTGGCTCCACTGTGTAAATGGGAAGAAGTGGCGTCCGTCAGCAACTTTTTGATAGCAGTCTCCAGATTTCAGGTAGTTTTTCCATCTGTCATGACTCTGCTCGTCAACAACAAAGTCTTTTTCGCCGTTTATCACGAGTACAGGAACCTCAGCTTTCTTTATATTTGTGATTGTTTGACTTTTGACGATAGATCCATACACAAAATCATTATCTAAACATTTTGCTAATAGTTTTATCATAATTTGTCCAACCTGTTCCGTTTGACTAGCGACCAGTAGTCGGCTCAGATGGCTTAATATATGAAATCTTGAGCATGGTAATTGGCTCCGCATGCTCTGATAATGACTAGTCCATTGATTTGTTGAACAAGTATCTACTGACAATACTGAAACTGATGATATATGGTTGGGATATTTCTGAGCATATAAATATGCAATAGTTCCACTTACTCCGTGGCCTACAAGATGAACTGGATTTGAAGAGTTTTCTATCGTGTGCCTCATTAGGCTGTGGACGACTTCAACATCACATGATTCATCAAGATCATGCTCGAAAGACCATCTTTTGACCTCAAAATTCTGCCCTAAAGTTTGTGCTGTTCGCTTGAAAAGGCAATACAGTGAAGGTTGGAGATCAATCCAAAGTATTTGACTGGTGTTCATCTGCTCTTATTTTCTATATTTTCTGATGTTTTTGATTATGTTTCCTCTCAGAGTAGACGTTTGGTTGTATTCTTTATCACATCCAGGCTGATCAAGCTTTCTCTTTTGACCCAGAAGAAAGCACAACCTTTCCATGCTTAACTTGTTCTTTGATCCTTGTAATCAATTTCTTTTCGATCGGATCGGCTTTTGATTCGTAACTCAGCATGTTCTGATATGTAGTATCGCTTATTTTATTAAAGCACGATGCGTTCAAATACTGATCAACCAAGCTAATTTCCCTTTTTTTATGTGCTTTCATTTTGAGGTGATCTTTTCGTTTATCCATTGTCACCAAAGCTCTTCTTCGCAATCAGTCTTTACGATCAAATCTGATGTCGCATAAGCTACGCATAGGAGTGAGTAGCCGTCTTGCATTTGTTCGTCATCCAGAAAACTTTGATCAGATTGATCAACTGTTCCTTCGATGATCTTACCCACGCAAGTGCTGCATGCTCCAGCTCTGCACGAATAGCTCATATCAATTCCAGCCTGCTCTGCTGCCTCTAGAACGTATTCATCATCAGGACAATCGAATTGTTTGATTCCATCAGGCATTCTTAATTCGACCTTGAATGAGGTCATTACCCCGATTAAAATCATACAATAATCTTAATTAGTCTTCTCGGCTCGTATATGTATCTCGCTTGTGCATCATTGGCTACGTTCCAGGCTGATGTTAGTTATGCAGCAGTCTTGCTTATATGATGTTTGCTAGCAACATTCAATTATTGTCTTATTAACTTGTCTGCTTAAATTTATACTATCTTCCAAGTAAGGTTCTTTCTCATGATTTCAAACTCGTCATCAAGAGTTTCGCACTATTTAGGCTCTCCTAATGGTTGGCGCAAAAAAAGACTGAAGATTGCGTTGGCATTAAGAAACCAAGGCTGGTCTCATCGGCTTATTTCTGAATACCTTGAAGTTTCGCCGAAATCGTTGATGAGGGATATTAAGTGTTTCGTAATCGATCCGCAAGGGCTTAATGGTTGAAACCAGAAAGTTGGTATGTATTAATCAACTTTCTGGTTTGAATGGGTTATCCCTGAAGGGAAGCAGGCTTATTATTGCCTTGATCAAGCTCATTGTCGATGAGCAATAGAGCCGCTGCTTGATTATCTGCAAACTTGACCCGTCCAAGAAGGTGTGCAAATTCATGTTCTGATTGGGTCTGCATTTCCACCATCGGGTCGAGAAATACTGTGGTACGCGTATCGTTCACTCGTTCTGCGATGGAGTACAGCTGTTGCAATGATGCCGTGACGTCAACCTCCATTTGAAATGCGGTTGCCATCACATCAGCAGGAAATCCCCAACTCTGCAAAGGAGCATCGACAACTTGCAGTTCAACGCATTGCCCTCGAGCAATGATGTATTCCGCAAATTTTGCAGCATGCTCATGCTCGCTGTTGGATTCGTCTCGGAAGAATCGCGAAAAACCCCTCAACTCCCGTTCGGCAAACCAGATTGCTGCAGCGAAATAGGAAGCGTGGGCTTGCCTTTCCATGTTGAGGTGAGCTTGGATCGCGCTTAGAAGATCAGTGTCAATTGCTTCTGCAATTGCCCGACCCGATGGACCGCAAGCGATAGATGACGCGGAGATTGAGTTGGTTGTGCTCAGCATTTTTTACTTGTCGATGTCCAAATGATACATACAGCCAAGTTAAGTTGCTCGAATGGTGTGTTAGATGCACCAAGTTAAATGAGAGTCATTATCAAAAGCAATTAAAGACTTGTATTTTTTGGTCAATTACTGAATTCTTTAAATTAACGCCAGCCGGCATCTGCCATCATTTTGATAGCGGTTTTCTGTGTTTCGCCTAGAGCGCTAATAGATACATTGTCTGGCGTAAATGTTCCAAATGCTTTTAATTCTTTTGATGTACCAAGGTTTTTTAGCGGATATTCATATGTTGGGCCTGCAATCAGTCGACTGCCTTTGGGTGATGAAATGTACTCAATAAATTGAATCGCCTCTTTTTTGTTTTTTGCTGACTTAGCAACCCCTGCTGCACTGATATTCACATGGGCTGGGTTTGGCATAACTAATTTAATGTTTGATGTTACTTTCTGATCTGACTTTCCACTCGCTCCCGCTTGCATTCGCGCAAGATAGTAATGATTGACAAGTCCCACACCGCATTTGCCTTGTCCGACTGCACGAATCAGTGAAACATCACCACCAAAGTAAGGCTCGCTGACATTATTGACCATTCCTTTGACCCAAGCAGAAGCAGAATTTTGACCCTTCAATATGATTTGATCTGCTACCAGTGATTGGTTGTAGACGTTTTTTCTTTTACGCAAACAGAGTTTTCCCTTTAGAACTGGATTTGCAAGATCCGAATAAGTTTGAATCGTGTTCGGATCAACAACATTTGGATTTACAATAATGGCCCTAATGCGTCTTGTGAAGCCAAACCATCGATTCGACGGATCCCTATAACGTGAAGGTACATTCTTCTGAAGTTCTTTCGAAGACACGGATTGCAGAAGACCGGCTTCAGCAGCATTGTTAACCCTCGCTGCATCAACCAATAGAATCACGTCGGCGTTTGAATTTGCTCCTTCCCGTTTAAGGCGTTCGACCAGTGATATGCCTGTGGCCTCGATTAGTCTTACTTTGATTCCAGTTTCTTCACTGAATTGTTTGTAGGCAGCACGATCAGTGTTGTAATGCCGGCCTGAATAGACCCTTACTTCCTTTGCTTCTATTGAAGGTATAGCAGCTAATGGTGCCACTAGAGCCATCGCTGCAAAGTACCTACGCATGCTTCAAGACATAGTTTCACCTATGTTAGGTCCGCGATTCCAGTTGTCAGCTGTTTTTGATGGTCCGTTTCGTAGCATTTGTCAAACGCTTACTATTCCTGAAATTCTTTTAACGATGGACTTCCTGACGCATTCTCTTTTGCCTCTTCCTGAAGTTCGTGACTTTCAGCATCGTCTCAGTGCTCCAAGCCTTCCTTGGCGAGATGGCCGATTGACTGCTGGTGATCAAGCTGCACTTGTGAAAAAGAATCATCAGCTCGACCCAACTGCTGAGCTTACGCTCTCGATCATTAACCGTATCTCAACTGCACTAACAACCGACCCTTTGGTCAAAAGTTTTTCACTTGTTCGCAAGGTCCACAGCCTGTTGATCTCTAGGTCAAGTGCTGGGGAATCTTATGGCTGGCATGTTGATAATCCTTTCTCTCGCCATGGACGTCGGGATTTGTCTTTCACCTGCTTTCTCAGTGATCAGGATACGTATGAGGGTGGATCCTTAATGATCCAAACCGGCGGTGAGGAAACGAAGGAATTTCGATTGCCACCTGGGCAAGTTGTTCTCTATCCGTCATCTATGCTGCATTGTGTTACACCAGTTTTGAGTGGTGTGCGTTATGTATGTGTTGGCTGGATTGAGAGCTACGTTAAGGCATCTGACGACCGCTCACTGTTATTCAATATCGATGCCGGCGCTCGTGGTTTGTTGGCACGCCATGGCCGATCGGATGAACTTGATCTGATCTTCCAAAGCTACACGAATGCTGTCCGACGCCTGTCGAACTGAGTTGTAGCTTTTGATAGCTTTGGTTTGATTATTACTAGTGCATCTTCTGTCTACAATTGGCTCAGTTGAGCTTTATTTCAATGCCAAAGCCTTCTGCTATCTCAGTTTTCGCCGCTGCAACGTCCCTTCTTGTTGCATCGGCTCCTGCCGTGCAGGCACAGAGTGCTGGCGGTCTTAAGGAATGGAACACTGATCAGGATGTCAACGAGGAAAGCGTTCTCGATTCTGATGCTGCTGCTTTAAAGAAAAAGGCGGAGCAAGAAGATATTTGTGTTCCTATTGGAGAGGGAGAGAACTGCTGGTGACAGCATCCTGATTTTTCCAAGGGGGTAAAGACCCCCTTTTTTTATGCTAAAAAAAAAGCGCCCATTTGGGCGCTTCCTAGGACTTCAGAATTCTTTTATCAGAATTTGAAGGTAGTTGTTACAACAGCTCCGAACTTGTCGTCAGCATCGCTGTCGTAGTTGTTTGTCCAGAAAACAGCAGGTTTAACGCTGATGTTGTCTGTTACTTGATAGTCATACCAGACTTCAAGTGCGCTGTTGTCACGATCAACGTTTGCAGAGCCCTTCGTATCAGTGATGTAACTGCCGATTGAGCCGAAGCCCACACCAGCTTTGTTGCCATCGACAAATACGTTATCCCAGTTCAGACCAACCATGTACCCGAAGGTTTCAGTGGTTGCACCGTCGTTCTTAGCGTCGGCACTACCGAAGTCGATGCCTGCGCTGATTGAAGGGATAATGCCTGACTCTTCAGGTGTCCAGAATCCACGGAGACCCCATGCATTCAGATCTCCTTCCACTGTGCCGAGGGTTGACTGACCGGCGATCCATTTGCCGTAGTCATTTTTCAGTGCATATGAAGCACCAATCCACCACTTGCGGGTTCCGTATCCGACCTGTGTCAGCATTGAAGAACCGGCGTTCTCACCGAAGATACCTTTATCCTCAGCGGAGTGATCACCTGTATTAGAGGTGTAGTTGATAGCGAAATTGAATGCAGGTTCGCCAGGATTCACGTCTTGACGCCATTGAATGCCTGCACCGGCGCCTGTGCTAGCGCCCATGACGGCACCGTAACCACCTAACTTGAGTGCTTTGAGAACGGCGTTATATCTGGTCGGTGTTTCGACCATGTAGTAGTTCTCGATCTTCGGACCGATTGTGAACTTAAAGCTTCCTACGGGGAAGGTGTACCACAGCTTGTCAACGCTAATGGCGCTTCCGTTAGAGCCCGAGGCATTCAGGTGCGTATCACCGGTTTCCCAGTGGTCACCCTTGCCGTCTGCAGCCTGAAGTCGTGCATACAACAAATCCTTACCTGTGAAGGATGTGTTGAGATTGAGGCGATAACGGTATTGCATGAATACCTCTTCGCCCATTCCTTTCTCAGCCTCGTCCATGTCGACTGCGCCGACGAAGAAGTTGGCAACACCTTTGAGTTTGGTGGTGGTGGAGAACTGGCTTGCTTCCAGTTCGCCGACGCGGGCCTCGAGGCCGTCAACGCGACCCTTGAGGATGGCCAGCTCGGTTTCGAACTCAGCCATCAGGCGACGCAGCTCGTCGGTCACTTCGGTGACGCGGTCGAGGCAAGCGTTCAGCAGGGCAGCCGCTTCGAAGCGGGTCATGGCCCGGTTGCCACGGAAGGTGCCGTTGGGGTAACCAGCGACGCAGCCGTAGGTCTCAACCAAACCAGCCAAAGCCTGGTAGGCCCAGTCGGTGGGGTAAACGTCGGAGAATTGAGTGACGCTGGTGACCTGATCAGCGGAAGCCGCGTAATCAGAAACGCCGTTGATGTTCAGCTCGGCAGCATTGGCGCCGGTGGCCAGAAGGCCAAGGGCGGCAGGAGCCACCAGCAGTTGCTGGAAAAACTTCATTTGATTCCTCACACAGGAAGGCCCGATTAGGGCATACATATATTGCTGCTCTGCTGTATCGCCCGCTACTCGTTTACTTCAATTAAAAGTATCTTTCTATACACGCTAGGTTTTATTTGATACGGTTGTTGCCTTTTTCCTCAATGGAGGCAAGCGCTCTTAGGCCTCGGCTGTATCTTGACTCGGATCAGATGACTCGCGATCTTGTGCTTTTTGTTACTCTCCACGTCTAGATCCATCTCCGTTAGTGACGTTATTGTTGAAAGATACATTTTCTAAGGTCTTGGCTGAGTCTTCCGAAAACCGACTTGCAGTAAATAAGAAAAAGGGTTGCAAGAAATCGAAGTGCTCTAAGTGGAAGGGCGGAACGTGTCGTTGTGGGCGTTAGTTAGTCCACAGGTAATAGAATCTGCCCTTTTAGTTCATCAATATAAATTTGTTTGGACTTCCTCAGAGTGCTTATCGTCCGTGATACGGTTGATCTCGTAGATCCAATGATTTCGGCAATACGTGCGTGAGGCAGTGTGTGCTCGAGCAGTAGCCCTTCTGATGTTCTTTTGCCTAGTCTTGTTATCAGTAATCTAAAAAATTTCATCAATCTGTTTTTTATATTTGTCTCGTGCCTCACTATGTGTAGTTGAATGATCCATTCCATAATTGCATCGCTTGTGTCGGATCCCTTTTTTTCTATTGATTCAACTATGTAAGTTGTGTCTGTTATGGCTTCTATTGTGATTTCCAGGTCGTCTGGATAATGGAATTTGAAAGCATCTGCTCTGCATGCAAAAGCCAAAGTTATGTCTTTTGCGTTGTTTGATTGGTTGCCCGCAATCCTTATAACCCCATTTTTTACTATTATTTCTGCAATTTCTCCAGCTTGAGGCCTTTCTAGGCGGATTGTTTCGTGTGAATTTAAGGATATGGATCTCCCTCCCTTTTTTTGATGTTGGTGCTCAGTATTCATTGATTTGCTGACATGTATTTTTTGCTACACCAGGTTGTGCTTAATTTTCCTGATGGAATCTTTTTGCTATCTATGAACGGGTAAACCAAGATTTAGTGCGTATTTAATGTCTCTTATAGCACGATGTGGTTTTTTGGTTTTGTCTTTTCTTGTGATATTCGCTTTCATTGAGGTCAGGTACGACACGATTCGTCGGCGCGATAAAAGTGCTGTTTCAGTCAAGTACCAACCCAGAGCAAGTTTTCGGGGTTGACGTTTTGGAGTAACTCCATGTGTTCTTCGGTCAGCGCTTGTGCCGCCTTGTCATGACCGGTGATTGAAAGGTGGGAAGCACGTTTGTAGCACCATGCATTGATTTCTTGAAGCGTCTTGTTTCTAAGTTGATCAATTTCGTTCATGTCCTTTGGGTCGATGTCTTTTTTATTCTTCTATTTCCTTATTGATTTCCGACGGCTTTAATTGCTTTTGCTTGTGTCATTTGGTTTGTTGCGCCGTGACTATTGGCCTTTCCCTTTTTATTTCTGTTGCCCGCCCTCGCTGTTTGATGCGACTCATTGTTGCCTAGTTTCTGCATGTGATGTGAGCCGTTGTCACTTTTTCCGCATGAATGTTGTGTGGGAATAGTGTGTCCTTGCCGGTTTCTTCTGTTTTTTCGGCCATACAGCACTGAGTTGATTGGTTGTGATGGCTCCAGCTACTACCTGTGCCTGTCCGCGTTGCACCTGTGAGGTGCAAGCGGCCCAAGCTGTTTTTCGCGATGGCCAGAGTTTCTGTTCAGAGGCCTGTGCCACCGGTCATCCCAACCAGGAGCCCTACCATGGCAGTGGCTCCTGCGGCTGCACCTGCGCGGATCGAGGCAGTCGGGTGATTCACCCCCTTGTTGTGCGGGCTGGCCTGAGCAGCATCGTCAGCCCAGATACGGTGAGAACAATGGTCAGAGTTCCCAACAGGATTGGGTAGACGGGCTGAAGATTGAGCCATCCGAACTGTCCTGTGTGCAGCTTGAGCAGCCAGAAGGCATCAATGTTCTGCTCCAGCAGCAGGCTGTAGAGGGAGCCGGTTCCTGCGGTAATCAGCAGTGGTGCGGCGGCGATCGGCACCAGCCAGCGATGGACGCGCCGCGCTTGCCGGCTGGTTGTTTTGAAGGCTTTCATTGCTTGCGCAGCTGTTGGTGGAGTTCCCGTTCATCAATGCAGGGCATCCAGCGTCCGTTGTTCTCATGAACGCTGTTGCAACCGATCTCAGCTGCCCGCTGCCGCGCTTCGGCTTCGGTGCCATAGAGCCCCTTGCCATGGGCTATTCCTGGCGTTGTGTTCACCAACAGGGCCAAAACCCCGAAACTCAGAGCCAATAACGGTTGGATAGCGTTCATCGGTGTAGAAGCCTTCGAAGTGTTCGACGGCTTTGAGGTAATTCATCTTGCCGGCAGCTTTGCCTCCCTTTGGATTGACGCTGGCCCGCAGGGCGATCTGTACGTCGATGCAGCGGTTGTAGCGATGGGTTTTGACGGCTTGCGGGATCTGCAGAACCGTGATGCTGAGCAAGCTGAGACTGCTAGTACGGAGTAGGAGTGGGCCCGCACCATCTCGCGAGTCGTGAGCTTTTGTTGGCTGTGGTCGACCATGCGTCGCTTGTGATTGGTTTCAATGTTTGGACAGGCGTGCGCGTCGAATGGCCTTGAGCAACGTTGCTGATCTGGCGATGCAGCAGAAGAACGTGGAAGCTTTGGTTACCGCGCTCCGCTATCTCGACCTGATAACAAAACAATGTCCGCTCTGGGTGTGGTGAAAAGGCGATTCCGTTGTCACGCGACATACGAGAACCAGCGTCAAGACGGAACAGCCACAACTCGAGTTACGGCGAGGGTGCGGTGTCCTTCGATTCAATGCGCCACACAGGCTTGTAGTTGTTCCCGCAGTTTGTTGTGGTCGATGTTGCGGCCGATCAGCACCAATTGATTTTTGCGA
>NZ_UCNR01000018.1:0-200167 GCF_900474045.1 Synechococcus sp. N19 | reverse complement strand
CCCCTGACCGATGAACAGATGGTGCTGTTGATGGCGACGATCGCCAAGGCTGCTCATCACGATCGCAACGCCAAGCGCGACTACGCCTTGATTAAGGGGAGTTACCTGCTGGGTTGCAGAGTTTCTGAGATCGCAGTTATCAAATGGAAGGACATCGAAGTTCTCTCCGATGGCGGTCAAATTCACCTCTTTGGCAAAGGATCCAAAGCAAGGACTGTTCGAGTGTCCAGTGACACGCTCCAGCTTTTTCACGCGCTTGGCCGCGGCGAAGCTGACAGCTATGTATTTCCGAGCCCCCGCGGCAAGGGACATCTCACTCGACAAGCGATTGGAGATGTATGCCGAAAGTGGGGACGAGCCGCCGGTTTTCACGTTCACCCACACCAGCTGAGGCACAGCCATGCCACACATGCTGTGCAGAGGGGCGTGGACGTATTCACGCTTCAAGCCACACTCGGTCACTCATCGAGTGCAACTACGGGCCACTACGTGGCTGCTAACCCTCGGGACAGCAGCTCTCTGCGTCTTGGTTAGTGAATTGATCTCTTGACAGTGACGCTTTATTAGGGCTGTTATTTCAACCTTCTTCCGATGCTCAAGGCTCTTGGGTTGTTTTTGAAGTGGCTATTCCTCAAAAAGCCTGATCAGTCGAAGAGGCCAACGCTCAAAGAGCGTGCTCATCAGACAGTTCGTGCTGATCAAGAGTCCGAGATTCACAGAGGCCCAAAGGGTGGCTTGTATCGAATCGATACCAAGGGGAGAAAGGTTTATCTCAAGGCTTCCGAACAGCCCAAGCAAGGCAAGCCACGTCGAGCGAGACGGCGTCCTTCTAAAGCGGTTTAAGGAGACGAGCTGCCAGGTTCCACGTACATCCCAGCTGAGGTGAAGCCATGCTATGCACGCGGTGCAGAGGGGAGTGGATGTCTTCACTTTCCGGTCGACGCTCGCGTATATGTCGAGTGGAAGAAAATGATGTCGCTAGAAACTCTTGGAACAGTTCTTTTATTCGCTTAGAAAATGAATCAATTCGCCTCTGGAAGTGTAATCATTTTTACCTTCTATTGTTGGTCATTGGTATGATTGGGGAATGTATTAAAAGTCAATATGCTCATTTCTCGTTATATGTTACTGTTGGTTTTATTCTTCTGTACAATCCTAATATCTTTGTCTGTTGGCAGTACGAGATCAATAGGATTTTTTGAGATAATTGATTATCTTCATGGCTCGGGCAATGAAATAAATACATTAATTATTTGGAATTTGAGATTCCCTAGGCTTTTAGCATCTTTGCTGACTGGCTCTGCTCTAGGTCTATCTGGTGCTTTGCTCCAAAGTCTACTAAGAAATAGTCTCGCTGGACCATTTCTCTTGGGTATATCATCTGGTTCTGGACTAATGACTATTTTGGCAATTATACTTGGAATTTCAGCAGTATATATCCCATTTTTTGCCTGGATGGGAGGCATGATTGCCTCAATACTTGTTATTTTTGTGGCTAGTGTTGGGAGTAATAAATTAACGACACAGAAATTGATTTTGATTGGTGTTGCGTTAAGTAGCTTTCTTGGAGCAATACAGTCAATTCTCCTTTTAGGCACTGAAGATTCTAGAATACAAATCGCCCTACAATGGCTCATTGGAAGTCTTAACGCAGTCAATTGGGAAGTAATTAAGCCAGCAGGTTTAATGATATTAACATCAATTATTGCTTCAAAATTCATGTTAAAGAAATTAGATCTCTTGAATCTTGACGAGCCAACAGCTATTAACTTTGGACTAAACTTGAGCAGAAGTCGATTATTAGTGGGCATTGTTGCAACTTGCTTGTCCTCATGTGCTGTTAGCATTGGAGGATTAATAGGTTTTGTTGGCTTAATATCACCACATACAGCAAGATTGCTGATTGGGTCCAATCAGCCATCTAAAATTATTCCCGCATCCTCCATACTGGGCGCAATTTTTTTAAGTGTGGCTGACACGATCGCGCGCTCTTATACAGAAGAACTGCCTGTTGGTGCCATTACTGCATTAATAGGATCTCCGTTGTTTGTCTTTTTGCTTATACACCAAAGCAGAAAATCCGTGATTATTTAATAATGGAATTTATCATTGAGGCTGAAAATTTATTTTTCGATTTTAATAATAGAACGATTATTAATGCTGGCTCATTCAAAATTTCTCGAGCAAAAATTACTGCTGTAATCGGAAAAAATGGCTGTGGTAAATCTACTTTATTAAAACTTCTGGGTAAAATACTAGTCCCAAAGGCGGGCAATTTATATTTAGACAATAAGAGGCTTGACGAGTACTCTGCTTTTGAGATATCAGCCGCCATCTCTTATCTTGGTCAGAATAATAAAACAGCATTTGATATTACCGTTGGTGAGTTGATTGAAACAGGCGCTTGCGTAATATCAAAACCCAAGGATTGGAATTTGGATGCTTACTTATCACGTTATGATTTGAATATATTGAAATTTACTAAACTATCTGGACTTTCAGGAGGTCAGCGACAATTAGCGTTCCTAGCTCTGGCACTATTAAAGCAACCTCGATTGCTTCTTCTTGATGAGCCAACTAACCATCTAGATATAAAGAATCAAATAACATTACTTGAAAGCTTGATGACATTAAATCAGTCGCAAAATATGTCAATAGTAATTGCCCTGCACGATCTCAATCTGGCTATTAAGTACTCTGACTATGTAATTCATATTGATGATAATGGTGAATTTACTATAGGTCCGACCAACGATATTTTGACTATTGATAATATTAAAGCTTGGTATGGTGTTGATGTTGAGCTGCTGACATCTTCTGATGGAAAAGTTATAAATTTTCCAAGGTCTAGTAATTTGATGGACTTTCCCGTGTGATAAATGATTAATCTCGTGCATCCGCCATTGCACTTTTTTCGAAGATTATTATTCTGAATCAGATTTAAAGTTTCTATTTTGATTTACAAAGGTCTTTTTACGACTGGTCTTGCACTCACCTCTACCCTACTCTATACACCTGTAAGTTATGCTGGTGATCCTTCGAGTAATGATCTCTTAAAAATTACTGTCACTGGTGAAAGAAAAGAAAATCAAGTAATTGACTATGCAGGTTCTGTCGATGTTATAGACAAAAATGAACTGGAGTTAAATCCAACAAATAGTATCCGCAACCTTCTGAGAGATATCCCAGGCGTCACGACCAGAAATTCTGTACGAAAAGGAAGTAGAGGAACCCCTGGAACTACTGATGTCAATATTCGAGGCATGGAAGGGGATCGAAATCTGTTCATTATTGATAACGTTAGGTTGCCTGATAGATATGAATATGGCGGATACTATGATCTTGGCAGGGCAAATTATGTTGATTTTAGCTTTCTCAATTCTGTTGAGATTATCAAAGGACCCAGTTCTTCCTTGTGGGGCTCAGATGCATTAGGTGGGGTAATTTCCTACGAATCTCTTACACCATTTGATATTTTGGTTGATAATGAGAGCTTCGCTTTTGAGCCATCATTTACATTATCTAGTGAAAATGGTGGAAGGATAGGCACGCTTAAAGTAGCAAACAGGATCTCTGATAAATTATCAACGTTATTGATTTATACAAACGAATCCTCTGGAGAGACCAGGACAAAAGCAGATGACGGATATTTGAATGATGAAGATAATTCTGGTAATAATTACTTCGCGAATATTCAGTATGACTTAAATGACAGCTCTTCTTTCAACCTAATCTACGAAAGTATTGACAGAGTTTCCGAAGTGACTGATTCACCTAAAAATTTAGCCTTGCTGGCAGGAAGTTATTTCTCTGAGTATCAAAGTTTGGTTTCTGATACTGAAACTCAACGACAGCGCATGAGTCTTGAGTATAATTATCAAAATAACGACGAAGATTACAAGTTTATTGATTCTGCATCGATCATCGGTTCTTGGCAATACAGCCGTATTGATGACAACTTCGATCGTAGAGTAACTAGCGCTTTTTCTAGGCAAACATATGATGAGCAAAAAAAGTATTATCTCAAGCAGGATCAGTTGAGCTTGTCCTCTGAGTTCTATACACCTTTTGAGTTGGCAGGCATTTTTCATGACTCCACGTGGGGTATCGATTACTCACAAAATAAGGGTTCGAGGATAAGAACTACCAATAATCTGACCTACGGGACCCAAACTATTGAAAAAGATACTCCTGATACTACTATTCAAAGGTTAGGTATATTTTTCCAAGATTCTTTTTCATTCGGTGATTTTGATTTAGTTGCTGGCATTAGATTGGATGATTACAACCTTGATGCACACTCTGATGCTCTTTATGAAGCCTCTCAAGGTAGTTCAGAACTTGCAATGGATCAACATCACACAGCGTTCAGCCCAAAGCTATCTGTAAGCTATAACATAGATGACAATTCAAATATCTATGCTGCTTATTCACATGGTTTTAGACCTGGATCTTGGTTTGAGATCAATAGTTCTTTTGAAAATCCAAGAGGTAGATATACTACTCAATCTAATCCTGATCTGAAACCGGAAACAAGCAGAGGCGTCGAGTTAGGTTACAAGGGTTCTTATGATCAGATAGATATCTCACTTGCCGCATATTACAATAAGTACGATGATTTTATTGAGCAATTAAAAAATACAGGCGAAACTGATTATAGGGGCTTCACTATATACAAAACCGAAAATATTTCAGAAGCTGAAATTTTTGGTGTTGAGCTTAGTGCTCGATATTTTTTAAATCAGCAAAGAGATGGCTTTAATATTTCGAATGTAATGTCTTTCTCAGAAGGTAATGATACTACCAACGATATTCCGTTGACAACGGTAATCCCCTTTATGAATCGCACAGCATTGGAATATCGTCACCCAAGCCAACAATGGAGTTCATCGTTAGGAATGACATTTGTTGGAGAACAAAGAGTTGATTCTTCTTATGATGATTATGTGCCAAGTGCCTACGCTACCTTTGACTTCACAAGTGAGTGGCGTCCTACAGATAATGTTCTGTTGTCACTTGGTATTTATAATATTTTCGACAAGCGTTACTATAATTTTCAAGACTTGAAGGGTGTGTCTTCTTCGGATCTCGATTTGACAAGATATTCCCAACCCGAACGTAATATTCAAGCCTCCATTAAATTTAAATTCTAATCTCAAGTTGTAATCCTATCTTGCCCCTCTCTAATGAGGGGCTTTTTACTTATGAATTTACCAAATCGCACCTTTAGTCAAATCTGCTCTTTTCTTTCTTGCTTTTCGCTACTTCTTTGTGGGTCTATTCCCTCAAATGCTTCGCCAATAAAAAAGCGTATAGTTACACTCACAACCATGTCATCTGATGTGGTGAGTCTGATAACTTCCGATTCAATAGTCGGAGTGCCCGGATCATCTCTAATTAATGGCAATAGAGTTTACGATGATGTTGTTCGTATATCTCAAGGAAGGAATCAGCCAGACTTTGAAAAAATTATTTCTCTGAGACCTGATCTAGTAGTTGGATCATCTGGTTTCCATGACAATGTATTGAGTAAGTTATCTTCTTTGGGATTTGATACAATCACTTACCAGTTAAATAGCTTTGACCAGTTACAAGGACTAGTAGATGATATTGCTTCTAAAGTTGGAGTTGACTCAAAATCTGTCGATTCGTTAATTCCGTCTTGTAGATATACAAATTCTGAACAGGGCGAACCAGTTTTAATTTTAGCGAGCTTAAAACCCTTAATATCTCCAACTTCCAATAGTTGGAGTGGTTCTCTATTGAGGCATTTAGGCATACTCAATCTAACTAGTACTCTAAATGAATCAGGGAGATTCTCTGGTTATACTACCATTTCACCGGAGTGGATAATTACTGCTAAACCTCCAAAATTGATCTTAGTTGCTTTTCAGGATGGTGACTTTGCGAACCAATTTAAGGATTTGAATTTCTGGAAGAACGTTGAAGCTGTTAAGCAAGACAAGGTCTCAACGATGCCTTATTACGGACTTATTAATCCAGGCTCATTCGCAAGCATTAATGCTGCATGTAAAATACTTCGCTCTACCTCCTCTTAATTTTTAAATTATATTCAATATCTAATTTTTGCTCCAAGCCTGAGGGTACAAATTGTGAGTTAGTGGCTGCTAATTTGCAAGCCTTGTCTATGGATTTTATTCCGCTTGATTTTAATAATTTAGCATTGGTAACTTTCCCAAGTTTGTCGATTGTGACGTTAATAATTACTGTGCCTTTCTGGTTTTTCTTAAGTGCCCTGATTGGATATGTTGGCTTAATGCATTTAAGGCAAATAGCTCTTTTTTTTGATCCTTTTGCGTTTCTATCCGTGCTTGTTTCTTCCGATGAAGCTGAAGCAGTATTATTTTTGCCCTGCCTCATTTGTCTTGCTTTATCCTTGCCCAATCTCTCTTTGGAGTTTATTGTCGGGTTGATCGTTGTTTGTTTTGGCCTGACAGTGGTATTTGCATTTGTCTCGTTTAATTGATTTAAAGCGTTAGCAGACACAGCCTCTTTTTCTTGAAGTAAATTTTTCAATGGCTCATTTTTTTGCGCCCCGATCTTTTTGTATATTGATATTTGCAAATTGTTGAAGGCTCTATTATCCCCCAATGTGCTTTTTGAATTGTTGCTGGAGACAATAAAGCACAAAATGACCAAATGGATTGCAGTTGATATTGCTAAGTATTGTCTTTTCATCGCCAAGACTAAGACGGAGAATTAGTCAGTTTACTGGCCCTTGCTGCATGAGCTTGCTCATTGCTCCTCTCTTCATTTTATCAATAATTGGGCTTTCATGCTGCATTGAAAGATTTATGTTTTGGTCCAATATCAAGAAGTCTCATGGTAAATTGTTGACTCTTTTGTATGAAGGTAATTTCGCTATTGAATTGCTTGATCTTCGCAAAAGTTGGAAGAATGTGCCCCTTTATTTGCTTGCTTCTGAATTGTCTAGCATGCATAATGTTAAGCGCTCTATTAAGGGTGGATATTTAGATATCTTGTTGGAAGAAGTGATTTTGCCGATGCAGAAAAATAATGATCTTCTTCTTCTCGTAACTAATTTGGGGCCTTCTTTAGGTCTGCTTGGAACTATTGTTGGGCTTATGAGGTCCTTCAGTGGATTCTCTTTGGTTAGTGAGTTTGCAAAATCTGAGGTTGTTACTTCTGGAATATCTGATGCTTTGGTAACTACTGTTTATGGTTTATGCATCTCTATTGTAGGGAGTATTTGCTTGTCTTTTTTTAGGAGGTGGATGCTAGAAGAAGTCTTCATATTGGAAAAGTACGTATCCGACTTTTCGGCTTTTGTTGGCTGTGAGGCTTTGGCACAGTGATATCTCGAAAATTCAAACATAAGCATCATGATTCTCCCGCTTTGAATCTGCTGCCGCTCATTGATGTTTTATTCATTTTTTTGGCATATTTTCTGATTTCGCTCAATTTGTCAGTTCCTTACTTGTCGCTTAAGGTTGATCTTCCCGAAGTAAGCAATCGGAAAGGCTCCACAGTTATGGAGGCTCTTGATGTTCAGTTACTGTCAGGCGGTAATCTGCTAATTGATAATGTTGAGATTAGTCCTGATTTGGCGTTGTTACGTATTCAGCAATTTGACGGTAAGGGAGGTGTTCGTCTTTTTATAGACAGGCAGGTAGTGTTTCAAGAATTTATCTCTTTCTATTCTCGTGTCTCGGATCTTCCAGTGTCAGCTATTCCCATAAGTATTATGGTTTCTGAGAATATCTTGATGCGCCAATGAATTTCTTGCGCAAAATAGTCGAGCTTCCTATTTCTAAGATCTATTAATGAAATAGAGATTTTTCTTTTCTAAGCTTTGGTGCAGCAAAAAGAGTTGTCGTTATGCCCTTTGTCCTCGGATGTGGTTCCGCAATAGATGGCGCACGGTATCCAGATAAAGAACAGCGCAATGAAAAAGCCTATCACCAGTCATCCACTGCCCCCTAGGTAGCCATGACCCGCAAGAGAGTCACCGCCAGCGAGAAGAAACAACGCCATGAATGGGCGGTGCGGCAGATAGACGCCGGAATGGGTCTCAGCGAATTAACTGCCTTTACCGCCGAAACATGGGGGTGCAGCCGCAGAAACGCCGGTGATGTCGTTGCTGCAGCCCACAAAGACTGGTTGGATGCTTGCTACGGGTCTGAGGAGATCGACCAGCGCGACTTGCTTTTCCAGCAGGTTGGACGCTTAGATCGCATCGCCCGTAAGGCAGAAAATGCAGGCCAATTTTCTGCCGCCGTGGGCGCGATAACGGCTCTAAATCGAATGATGGCTTTGGGCGCTGACCAGAAGGGCTTCCGCGGCCATCCGACCCACTATTACCGACGCTGATCTGCGCACCGGTCGGTGTGCGGCTGACTGTCTCAATAGTCCTTATGGAGCCAAGCTGGAGGCATCCACTGATCGGTGATGCCAAGCGAGAAGCTCATCAAGATCTTGCGGTCCAAAACGGACCTCACGGACGAGCAGATCATTCCCCTGACCGATGAACAGATGGTGCTGTTGATGGCGACGATCGCCAAGGCTGCTCATCACGATCGCAACGCCAAGCGCGACTACGCCTTGATTAAGGGGAGTTACCTGCTGGGTTGCAGAGTTTCTGAGATCGCAGTTATCAAATGGAAGGACATCGAAGTTCTCTCCGATGGCGGTCAAATTCACCTCTTTGGCAAAGGATCCAAAGCAAGGACTGTTCGAGTGTCCAGTGACACGCTCCAGCTTTTTCACGCGCTTGGCCGCGGCGAAGCTGACAGCTATGTATTTCCGAGCCCCCGCGGCAAGGGACATCTCACTCGACAAGCGATTGGAGATGTATGCCGAAAGTGGGGACGAGCCGCCGGTTTTCACGTTCACCCACACCAGCTGAGGCACAGCCATGCCACACATGCTGTGCAGAGGGGCGTGGACGTATTCACGCTTCAAGCCACACTCGGTCACTCATCGAGTGCAACTACGGGCCACTACGTGGCTGCTAACCCTCGGGACAGCAGCTCTCTGCGTCTTGGTTAGTGCAATGAGCTAACGGCATAAATGTAGTCACGGCAAGAAAAAGCTCCCGGATATCACGTGGAAAATTGTCATTTGCAGGATGACGACATTCTTTGCCCCTCAGATTCTGATATTTTGTTATCAATCATGTCCATAGCACGCCTTGTGAGGTACTTGTAATCTTCTTTTACTTCGTAAACTGAGGCGTGTCTAGGTAAATCTAGTTTTTTTGTGCATCTGTCTGGATCTCCTGCAAAATCAGAGTGATTGCTGAAGTTTCTTCTATTAAAAAAGCAATAATATGATCCAGTCCAGCAGGCATTTGACATGACAAGCTCTTCTTGGCCGAGATCAATATGCCAGTAGCAAACTCCGTTTATAAGGATATTTGCGCTGACTCTAACAATATTGATTCCATTGACCAAGCATCCAGCAGCTATGAGTTTCCCATTTATATAGAGATAATGCCCTTCAGACACGTATAGCGCTTTCGTAGGAATATTTTCGCCTAAAGAGCCTGGCAGAAAGGCGATTGGGCAATCTCTCTTTTTTGATTTTAAATCATTTTGGCTGAAGTATTTTTTACCAATCCAAAGCACCTCTCTCACTCCGCGGTGAGTCATAACTCTATCCCCTTGTATAAGGTTTTGAACTAATTTCTGGGTGCCGTCTTCTAGGAGAATGTTCGTATTGGATGCAAAGCACGGCGCTTCTGCTGGTTGATTTAATGTCGTCGAAAGTAAGATTTTTGCAGTGTTAGATGTGTTTCCAGAGCTGTCTTTTATGACGTAATCAAAGCTATCTATCGATGACGTAGAAAGTGATTGGGAAGTATTAATGCTTTCACTATTACTAGATCCTGAGGCTATCAGGGCCGTCGTAAAAAGTTTGACACTGCTGCCTAGTCTTAAATTTGTTGGTGAAGAAGATCTTAGGCTTGCGCTAGATGTCTTTATGTAATAAGCAGTGCCATTTTGTTTAATGTAAAGTGTTCCGCTAGTTCCACTTATTTGCTTGTATTCATTAGATGAATCGTAAGTGGTGTGCTCTGAATCGTCTAGGTCTTCGAATAAAGTTCCACCTACTGAGTAAATCTCAAGAGAACTAGGCGAATCAATATTGTCAGAATCGTTGCTTAATATTGTCATGTCTCCTGCAATGTTACTGCCAGATAAAGTCTCAGAATTATCGTGGGCTACCGGAGCAACTTCGTCTATATCTCCGACATTTATGGTGATAGATTGACTCGATGTATTGCTATCAGAATCTGTTGCCGTAACTTGCACAATAAAATCATTATTCGAGTCGGCGTCGCCGGGAGATTCATAGTCTTGTGCCGAATTAAAAGATAATTCTCCAGTTGTGCTGTTAATTGAAAAAAGTGTTGAATCTGCTCCGCCAGAAACAGACCAACTAACAGATTCGTTTGCTCCGAGAGTACCTATCTCAGTTGTATTTTCATTTATAGTTATCGAAGAAGAGGCATCGCCAGGATTCCCAGAAAATCCTTGAATAGAGGGTGCTGCTGCAGGATCAACAAATTCCCCTTGAAATTTAGTTCCATCTCCTACGGCAAAGTAGCTGAACTCTTCATATTTGTGCCAAGTCTCATTGTCTCTAGAACGATCCTCTTGGATATATACATCGAATTGGTCACTAGATAATGAAGATAAGCGTGTTTTGGAAGGATCCCCACCATTTCTGGACGAATTTTGTGTGATTAAGACAGGACTTTGCTGATAACTTGTAGTTAAAAATGAGAATGTCTCGCCGGTATGATCTATTTTTTCTGATGAGGAATCAAGGATTCTTCCTTCAAGAAGGCTGTTACCGTCAGTTGTCGAAAATCCATCATCAAAGGCAAGATATGCCAATGATTCGATTTTGTGAGATTTGTCACCATGTTTATTGTAGTATTCATCCTCTTGATGTGCAATACTAAAACCGTTTTCATTAATATTTTTTTGTCTCAGTGTAATCCATTGATCGCCAATGTATGTTTGAACCTGGGATATAACCCCAGGCTTATTGCTGAAGGAGGAGTTAAAGACGACAGACTGAAATTTATTGTTTTTCAGATGTTTCCTGTCAAAAACTCCTACTTCCAATCTTGAGCCATCGACTAAATCCCAAGTACCAGATGAAATAGCAAGGTATGAAACTGTTTCATTGGGGTGAGTAGTTGAATAGCCATATGGCCTTTGAATTTTTATATCAAACGACGCTGGCGTAGCCCCTGAGCCCTTGGAGATATTTTGTAGCCTAATCTCTACAGGTGCAAGTATATTTCTTGCACGGTTACTACTTGGATCACCATCATTAAAGCTGTTTACTTCAGCAAAAATCGCTATGTCTCTGGTATATGCTTTCGAAAGCGTGATTGATGTCCAATCGCTATTTACGGTGTATTGGCCATACTCTGCGAAATCTTCGAAAGCCATTTCGAGACTGAACAGATACCTTGGCAAGATACTGGACTAGTCAGCAATGACAAGCCCATTTGAGCATCATGCTCACGAATCAGCATCAAAGGCTTCCTGCTGTCTATTCGTGATTCTCAGGTATACTTGTGATGCATTCAGTGTTTCGAGATAATATGCCAAATGAAAAGCATTGACTCTCAGTATCTAATAGACCCAAGGTTTACATCGGTTACTGATCAGGCCTTGAGCGAAGATCAAGTAATAGACATTTACCTACATAATTCCAAGGGACCAACTTCTGTCTCCGGCGGTCCGTATGGATCGCAAATTATTGATGCGTTGGCTTGGAATGATGACGATATTGACTTTGTACAATCTTTGATTGATGACCTCGACCATCGCTTGGGCATTGATTTTGCCTTAACCTCCGACAGTTCGAGCTCAGATATCAATATTTATATTGATAAGGAAATTGATTTGGGTGGTGATGGGCAAACTCTCGGCCTAGCGGTTACCAATTTCTCAGATGAGACAGGTTATTTTTGGGAAATATTCTTGGACAGAGATGATTTTGGAAATCAAAGATATTTTCGCTATGGTCTCATCCACGAAATAGCCCATTCTCTTGGCATGGAGCATCCATTCTCGGCTGACGACGGAGATTTATATGGTGATAATAATGATGCTTGGACTAGCACTTATCCAGAGGAAACAATAATGTCTTATCGTTCGCCTCTTGGTGGCATATGGCCTAATAGTCTAACTGATAATGACTGGCAGGCACTTGAAAGTCATTGGGGGCAGCAGAATGACTGGTCCTCTGGCAATCCTGCGCCAAAAAAATTAAATTATTGGTCAATTTCAAGTGTAGACTATATTGCTGATTCGTGGATCAGAACAGGCTTGAATGAAGTCTCCGGCAAATTTGATCCGATGGCAAGCGAACTAACTATTCACACTAAAAGTAATACTTGGGCCCATGAGGTTTCAGTGAACCGCGTCAATAAGATGAGCCACGAAGCGACTGAAAATTTTCTTCAGGCAAAGCAACTTTCTTTCAACTCTTTTAGTCTTCCTTCGTCTCAAGATATTTCGATTGATACATCAATTCTTGTAGGTAATGAGCATGCAAATACTCTTCGTGGCCTTGCTGGTTGGGATATTTTAGAGAGCGGAGGTGGTGCTGATTTAATTCATGGTGGTAATGGAAGAGACATTATTGATGGTGGAGCTGGTTCAGACGAACTACATGGTGATTTTGGCTGGAACACTTTCAAGGATCAGCAGGATGGCTCAAAGGATCTCATAGCTATTAAGTCCGATCAGCACTTGCGTAATTGGTGGTATGGAAAGGCTGGTAACAGCCCTAACGGGGAGAAGGCTGACTTTATTGAAGGCCTAGACGCCACTGATGAGATCAAGATCATTGGTGTCTTCACTCCTGACATCTCAGTGGTCGATAACGTCACAGCACGCGGCGTCACCGGCATTGGAATCTATGCCAAAGGTACCCTTGAGGCGGTCTATACCGGAGGCAACCTGAGTACCAGTCAGATTCAAGCCATGACGACTGGAGATGGGTCAACTACGGCAATGAATAACCAGATGTGGAGCTACTGGGGCGATAACACTGTTCCCCCTTTACAGGCTTGAGTTATTGGTAAATTAGTAATAAGTATTTTGGGCTTGGTTGATAGTGGCAAATGTCCTTGATGGCATATGTCCCGACACGCCGCTGTTGGACTTCATCGGCCAAGAAAATCATTGGCCCCGGTCAGCGTCGCGAAAGGAGTGGTTACGGATCACTCGTGAGCTGGTCGCCAGCACCATTGCCGACATGGACTTGGACCCTGCCGCCTTGGCTGAAGTCGAGGAGGTGTTCATCGGAGCTGTGCCGTTTGCGGTGGGAAGACATCGAACCGCTGGATGAGTGCGGCAACGTTCGCCTGCTGGGTAAGGGGAGCAAGCACCGCACCATTCGCGTCAGCACCGACACGCTGAAGCTGTTCGAGTCCCTTGGCCGCGGCGAGCGTGGCGACTGGCTTTTCCTAAGTAATAAAAGGAATGGTCCATTGACCCGTCAGGCGGTGGACGCTCGCATGGCGATGTGGGGACGGGAGGCAAATGTCCGGCTCCACCCGCACCGTTGCCGTCACACCCATCCCACTCATGCGATTCGCCGGGGGGTGGATGTTTTCACCCTTTCAGCGACGCTCGGTCACAGCTCGACGGGAACCACATCTCACTACGTTCTTGCTGAGCCTGGTGAGAGTTCATCTCTCAAATTGGGTTGATGCCCTTTTTGACGTAATACCGATTGCGACTGATGAATTCATTCATTGTATGATCAAACGAGGAGATTTAATCAGGTAAGTAGCTAGATTTTACATGCTGATAAAACAAAAATTCGCAAGAGTTTTATAGGTTTAATCGCTCATAGGGATCCTGGCCTGCGTAGCAAATGAAGTGCTATGTATTGATAAAAATGTTGTGCACTTGTGCTGTTTGTAAAGGAGCCAATGCCTTTAGAGTGCACGATAGAAGAACTAACTAGCTAAATAATGGCAGATAACAAAGAACTGCTCTCTATGGTGAAGCCCTTTGGTGATCCTTGCGCAGGTGATTTGATAACGCCAGTTAACAGTAATATTGCGATCAAGGCGATTGTCAATTCTCTCCCTATTTACCGAAAAGGGCTTTCTATTAAGTCACGTGGTATCCAGCTTGGCGCAGCATTTGGTTTTGTCTTATATGGCCCATTTACGATACTTGGGCCAATGCGTAATTCTGAATATTCAGAAATAATCGGACTCTTTTCAACTGTTGGTAGTATAACTATTCTTGCTACGCTTTTTTATCTATATGGCCAGGCTGGAGGTAGCTTTTATAAGCCGCCATCTAATCCTACTATTTCTGATCTGCCAGAACATTTATTTAGTCATGGAAGCTGGTCTGAATTTCAAAATTATTTCTGGTTAGGTGGACTATTGGGGAGTGTCGTTGCTTGGTTTACTTATACAAATGAATTGGTATCCCAGTTAAGCCGAATAAGCTTCGGCACTTAAGTAGTTTTTCATAGTTATTTCTTGTTCTTAATCTTCATCATTGGGGTTGTTCTGATGATAGAAGGTGGAGCTTGGAATTCCTGTAATAGTGCTTCTTTTGATTTTCTATTTGGTGTAATGGTATTTAAAACATGCCTGCTGGGAGTAAGGGTCAATAACTTTTTAGTGTCGACTTCTTTGGAGGCATCGTTAGATTGAATTGTATTTGTGTTGGCACCATGAAAAAATTGTTTCTACAAAATCTTATGGGTTGTGATACGGGTGGCAGCGTACATTTGCAACAAGCAAAACGCTTATACGAAACTGATATAGGCCATCAACAATGGGAGAATTTATGAAATAATTTTGAGTTATGCAAAAGCTGCGCCTTGGCCTTTACGGAGCACTTACAGCCGCAGGAATCGGCTGGCCTTGGTATTGCATTTATAAATTCGTAAAAGAAACAGAGGCATTAGGGCTCACCGATCCAGTTGAAATCGTCAACCTTTTCTCAGCTGGAGTCTGGGCCAATGCATCCGCCGGTTTCATCGCAGCTGATCTGACACTTGTACTAATTGCGTCTTTTATCTTTTATGCAGCCGAAGGTATGCGCGTTGGCATGAAACGTTGGTACCTCTACATTCCCTTCACCTTCGCAATTTCTTTTGCCTTCTCATTTGGCCTGTTTATGTTTAATCGGGAAAGACTGATACTTAATAAATTAGATTGATTTAATGCCTTCAATATTTATGTTGATGCATACTCTCATGGTTTCAACGATGTTCCATATTTTTGATTTCAACACTTGTGCCTCTCGCAGTTGTAAACGCTAATCGACGATTGGCTACATCCTCAGCATCTTTGCCGTACTGCGTGAAGCCCAGCTGCAGCGTCTTGAGGCTTTTTGGGCTTCACAGTCAGCAGCCAAGCTTCTGACTCAGGTCGTGGCATTCAAAGACAAGGATTGGATGAATCATTTCGGCGAGAGTGATTTGTCTTTCATTAATGCATTGGGGCTGAAAGTTGCAAATTGGGAACAGGTCAATAAGCTGCCCATTTGAAGCTATGACCAACAGATCCGGGACCATACCCAAAGATAACTGGTTGTAGTAGCGCTTGGTCTAAGTAAATCTTTGCCTTAATCACTGATTCTGCCAATGGGATCCCGAGTACAAGAGCCGCCGTTATTGCGGAACTGAGGGTGCATCCAGTCCCGTGAGTGTGAGGCGTTGCAATGACCGGTTGCGATCGCCAGACGCCAGGATTTTCACGAGTACAGAAAAAATCCTGACCTACCAGTTCAGATAATCCTCCACCTTTAATCAACACAGCATTAGGGCCTTGTTCCAGTAAGTACTGAGCCGCATTCTCTACATCGACTTTGTCGTTAATCTCGCGTTTTGTAAGGAGAGCAGCCTCATGAAGATTGGGCGTTAATAACGTAGTAAGCGGGAACAGAAGCTCCTTATACTTTTTGACAGCATCCTTGTGTATCAGCCTTGATCCTGCTCGAGACACCATTACAGGATCGACCACTATGGATCCATCAAATAATCGCAATTCTTCAGCAACAGTCTCGATGGTACTTGATGAATACAACATTCCAGTCTTTACGGCAGGAATAACAAGGTCCGAAAAAACCGCCTTAATTTGCTGACTTACCGAGTTAGAACTAAGAGGTTCGACATGCGTAACACCAAGACTGTTCTGGGCCGTCACACACGTGACCACAGAAGAACCATGGATAGCAAAATGCTGGAAGGTTTTTAGGTCCGCCTGGATACCAGCACCACCAGCGGAATCACTCCCTCCTATTGTCAGCGCAGAAACGCATCGCCCTGAATTATCCAACACCAATCAACCCACGGCGAGTGTTCGATCACTCTACATTTTAAGAGAATCATGGCTGCATCCTATGCAGGCTTGCAATGATTAAGTACAGCTTCGTTACATCCATAATCAATTAATAATTTTAGGATTGCTCATTGGCTGCATTTGATTTTTATATTAGTTCCATTTGGCACCAGCTGAAGTAATAATTTTTAGTCAATCTAATGAATTTTGGAAGCATTATTTCTTTAGTAATTTTGATTGTTAGTCCAAACTAGACATCACAATCAGAGAATTAGCAGCCTACAGCTCATGACACAAAAAGTAAATGATTGGAGTGCTCAGCTACAGGAGATTGGCTTTCAGAAGGTCACAAAAGTTGATGGCGCGATAACCCACCACTACCAAGCCGCTGACAGACGTAGTTCTTTCTGGACTCAAATAACAGTGAGGCAAGTTGGAAGACCCAATCCAGACTCATGGCAAGTAACGTTTGCGAGAATTGAGAACCAAGTGGGCTTCCTAAAGATCCATAATCTTGTCAAGATGACAGATGTAGTTGTCTATACGAGCTGCAGTACAATGCTGACTAAAATAAATAAAGAATTAGCGCGCATGCCAGGCTTCCTGCAAAAAATAAGCAACTAAGAATATGCAAGAAATTTGCCGTAAACCAACTTGCGACTGATGCGGATGAACGTGTCGTCAGAACTGCTGCTTTCGGTTTGTATTGGCTTGATATTTTTCTGGTATTGGATAGTTTCTGCCTATTGCTCTTGAGCGGAGAATTGCTTTGCCTTGGACGATCCATTGGGCGAATGTATTGCTGTTCGGGCCAGGCCAGTATCTGTACTTATTGATGAATGTATAGGTTTATGGAGAGGATTCAACTTTCTTGATTATCAAGACAGCCTCTTTATCTATCCATTTTTGAATTAATTGTGATGGCCCGTTGCCAACGCCTTGGTAGGGATCTAGAAGATTCTTATGAAGGTGGCCCCAGCTTGAATCGTTGCAGTTGGCATGTTGCCATGTCTCCCATCTATCACATTTCTGAAGCTTGTTGTCCTCACCGGCATGAAGCACCAGTAGCCAATAGTGGTCGGCAAAGATTCCTGGAAAGCTGGGGATCTTTGCGTCGCGAAGCTCGACTCTGCCCAAGCTTGCCTCCTTATGCGTTTGTTCTTTTGCGAAGGCTAATTGCTTAAAGAGCGGTTGTCAGTTGCCTTCAGTTGCTCTTAATTAAGAAGAGGCGATAAAAAGGAGGACGGTTATTCACCAGTCCCCCTCTTATTGATTGCTAGGGCACCCCTCGCACTTATATTTTAGTACGGATTGTTGTTTCTTTTTGGGTTTTTGCTTGGGGAATTATCCCCTCATGAATGATCTCGCCCGAACTCCGGATCGTCGCAAGTTTTCTTGCGTCAACTCATCGGCGATACCCGGACGCGTTGCCCGACGTGTTGCCGTGTTTCGCCGGGATCGTGCTCATCACCCACCGCGAACTGATCGCCCACCTGCTGAATACGGAACCTGACTGGTCATGGCAAAAGCCAACGCCGAAGCCACTGCCGAGCGAGTCGATCACCTCCAGGGAATGATCCTGGCGGGTGAGCCCAACACCGCTTGTCTCCAATATGCGAGACAGGCATGGGGGGTCTCCAGAGCGCAGGGCTACAAGCTCATCAAGCGGGCATGGCGTCAGGTCCATGACGACATCGAAGGCACAGACCTCGACCGGCAAGAGATGTTGGCCTTGTGCGTTCAGACCTTGCTGGAGACCGCCGGCCAGGCCAAGAACCCAAGAGCGGTGGTGGCTGCCATCCGCCAGCTCGACTGGATGTGCGGGCTGGGGATCAATTCATCAGCCGGGCCCAGAGTCCACAGACGTTCGTTCTGAACCTTTAGCTTCTCGCTCCGCAGAGCTGCGGATTTCTAAGGCGTGACACCCGAAGAAAAAAGACGGATGAGGCGGGCGTGAAGAACCCGCCTTTTTTTTGGCTGCACCGCAACAGCTGACCCTTGCGTCCTCTCAAAGAAGTGGGAACATCAGTGATGTTCGGGATAAAAAAGGGGGCATATGCCCCCTTTTTTCTACTTGATCTTCCTCTTTGAAATCCGATAAGGATTACTCCTCTGAACTTCCTCTTTTCATCGGGCAGGCGGGCTGAGGTTGAGGCATCGGACAGGTTGGCTCTTTTTGTTGACTCATCAGAGGTACCTATAAAAATTGACTTGACCCTTTGAAACGCAATAAGCAGAATTTTCAATAGGTAAAACCTCACGTCGTAATTCGACTTTTGGTGAGAGCGGCCAATGCGCTGAGTCGGATTTCCGTATTTATCTGCACCAGCTCAAAACTTAAACTTTTCTTTTCTCCTTTGGCGCTAACTTGGCCTTAGCGCCACAAGAAAGCATTTACGAGGAACGCCTGGCATGATTAACCGACCTAAGCTGAATATAGAAGCTTTCGAGATTGCACTTAAAAATGTAGGTTTGGACAATGAAGAACTAGATATCATTGAGCATATTCGATATATCGGAATATTCGATGAGCTTTCTTTGAGGAAATCACTCAACCTCCCAGTAAAACCACCGGCGCTCTACCGTCTCACCAAAGCCTGCGAGAAGATAGCGGTCTCACTTCCTGAACATACTGAGCAAATGTTGAAATGGTCTGCAAGCCAAAGTCCAGATCAAATTAGCTGGATGGGAAATCTCGTATGCAGTATTGGATTTAATTCAGATGGCGAGCGCCTCGAACCCGAAGGAGGAACAGTTCTGTACCACACCTTTGTTGTTCATAAAGAGCTATTTAATGGACTTGGTGTTACTTAATTAATGGGTTGAGGACATCATGCTGTCATTAAATTTCGATTAGACAGCTGAGCATTCTTCAAAAGGGTCGAAGCTCTTGGTAGACGGACAAGCGGTCATTTGCTCTATAGATCTATTGGTTTGTCCTAGGGTGCCTGAGACAGTGAAAACAGGACGTCTACTGGCGTGAAGATGACGGTGGAATCCGTCCGAATGTTGAGCAACTGATCTTGACTGGCCTTGTGGCCTGGCTGTTTCGCCTGATCGCGACCCTGTAGCGGTCAGCTGAGCTAATTCCTCGCAGCGAAACGGTTGAATATTATTGAGTATTTACACTTAGTGACGGATTTGCATTAATTGAGAATGTTTATCACTATCAATAAGAGCCCTTTTGGGGCATGATTGCTAGGTCGTCCTTGGACGGGATCGACGGGCCAATGCATTCTTCTCTTTCGTTGAATCAGCGAAAGGGGAGATGGCCCCCTTTGATCTATTGACATGTATCTTTTGTGCGTAAATTCCTCATTAATGCCTCGCTGCGTTCTATAAACAATGAACCGTCCAAGGTCAGTAAGAACCCCGGCTATGCCGGGGTTTTTGCTTCTTGGGTGTCCAGCATGATGACCAGGCAGGTGCTGACTAAAAACAGAGCTCTAATGCAGTGAAGACATTCACCTACGGATTAGGAGCCTGAGTATCTGTTGTCCATACGGTTTCTCTACGTCTTGCTTGTCGTACTCCTCAGTGCCTGGGTGCTGGGAGCTGCCCTCCGTTTGAGCACTGGATTCGCAGGATGAAGTGTCCGTTGAGCGATGGCGGCTCTGTCATTGGGTTTCCTTTGCGGTACTCCCATCCTTGGAGGTGCGGAGGCGCAGGATCGTCCTGCTGCCTGATCTATCAACACAGGGATGAAGGGAGAGGGAGATGGTTTGGTAAGCGATCTGAGCGTATTGCTGGATAGGGTCCCACGCCCCTGAGTCAATGCGCCAGTTAGCTCATGTATCGAGCTGAACAGTTGAGCCAGAACAGAGTGTCCTCGGGGAGGGCGAAGTCCAGCTACATCACGGTGAAAAGTGCGTAGCCGGGTTGCGTGGGGAAACTGCACCCGGCTTTTTCATGATTCAGACCCTTGGAAAGATATGAGTCACCAGGTCAGCTTTGATCCAGTTGATGACACCAGTACTGACGTCAGCCACCTGGAAAAACCTTGGAACCCTGGGGCTTCTGACGCTGCCAATAACGTGAATCACGTCAGCCATGCGCCAGTTGCCTCCCCTTTGAACGATCACGGTCATGCCTGCTTTGACCAGCAGAAATACCGGATCTGACTTGAGAGCTCCAACGGCACTCGATTGCTCAATCGACATACACCTTTTGAATTCACCCGTGAAGTAACGCTGAACTGACCCCTCCCCGGTAAGAAAAGGAGTCAGAGCTTGATTCAGCGCCCAATGGCATTGCCTAACCATTGGATGGAGATGCCCAGCAAAGGAACCTCCGAAGACACAATCACCCCCGTCATGTGCTGAGGTTCCTTCGGATTTGGCGAGGAGAGCGGTCAAATGAGACGAAGCCATAGAACGCTGCGGACTGAGCTACAGCGGATGCTGCGGCATAACGCGATTGAGGCTTGGCAGACGATGCGTAAGACAGGCTGGAGGCGCTGCCTCCCTCCTGTCAGGTGAAGTGCAACTCCCTCGGTTCAGAGTTGCACTGGTTGTTTGTTTGACCTAGTAAAAGGGGAGTTGATCGTCGAATCAATGCCAATCACAAACCAGCAATGCGCGTGTGAGCCCTGCGGCTGTGTTGTTTCCCCTCAAAAAGCCGTCGAGAAAGAAGGAAAAATTTATTGCTCCCAGTCATGTGCTGATGGTCATGCCGGTGATGACCAATGTTGCTCAAGTTGTGATTGCTGCTGATTAGTCGCAGCAGCCGCCTTGTCGCAAGGGCACCACTGTTACCCCGCTAACGACATTTGAATCCATAAGAACCCTTACCTGTACGCCGCCACTGGGGTCTTCAGCTAGTTCTACGGAGAGTCCAACCAGCTCTTCACCGTTGGCTTTCGTGTAGTTCAACAGCTGAAGACGTTGAAGTTCTTTTGAAGTGGACATAGGCAATAAAGCGATGTTGAGAGCTTTCTAACGCTGAACTGACTCCCAGCTCGCCAGAGAGAGAGTCAGGCCGTTGCTTGCTGTGTCGGCGTGAAACGAACGCTGACACTCAGCGCCCAATGGTTAAAACGAAAAAACCATTGGATGGAGGCTTGGGGACTCCACAAACACCTTCACCCCGGCGGGAGGTGCAGTGACCTTCAGATGACGCGATGGCAGCGGCCAAAAGAGACGTACCAACGTGGTGGACTTTCGTTAGCAGGAAAAGACTTCTCTCTCCAGAGCATCCAGGAGCTTCAGGATTTTCTTCATCATGCCCTTGGTGCAGGAGGCTGGGTGGGAGAGCCGTCGGATGAGGAGCCCTGCAGACAGCTGAGAATACAGCCGCGGATTTAGGCACTGACGTGAGAATCCCGGACAATACTGGCGGGCGAAACGTGCCACCTGCGGCCGTTGCGCGGAAAACGGTGCCAACTCATTCGGCAAAAAATTCGCCGGTGTCTTCAAAGCTGGTTGGTACGCCGATCATCTGAATAAGGTCGAGCAAAGGTCAAACAGATCACTAGGCGACGTGATGAGAGATATGGGCAGGTAGAAGCGTTGCCCCTAGAACCTGTTGAGCCATACCAGCCTGAATTTGGAGATCAAGAAGTGGATCGTCCGACCTTTTAAGGCTCTCTTTTTCGCAGACAAGAAGGCATTCTTCTGGCTCAAGGCCAAGCTTGGCTGGACTGAATACCAGATGGCTGCCTTGGTCTGGGTGAAGGGCCTCGTCATCGGCCTGTTGTTGGGTTGGTGGCTTCTTTGAACTTCACCGCTCTGCTCATCGTCTTGGGTTTGGGACTTGATCCAACGGGTATTACGGCTCAGCTGAATGATGGCGGCATCTATGACAACTACTCAGACTTCGAAGCCTGCAACGACTTTCTGGCTGGTGATCAGAACATCGAGGATGAACGCTGGGACATTGACTTCGGCAAATGCCTGGACCGTTGGCCTGAGCTCGGCTAGGTGATAAGAGATGGCATCTAGTTACGAGATCCGTGCGGTCTTTGCTGACCCACAAGTGGATGGCATGGATGCCCTCTACAAAGCTATCGGCTGCTTCCTCAAAGATGGGGCTGACTTCGACCGTGCTTATCAACTGGTGATCGAGGCCAGTGGTGTTGAGGCAGCGACGTGGATCACCTTCTGCGTTCAGTGCGCTACGAGGTTTGATGACACACCTGAGGAATCGGAGTTCCTGTCCGTGCTGGAGCAGATGACTCGTGAGCACGTGGGCATGGACTGAGACAAGCGAAGCCACCACCGCAGCCCTGCGTGGATGACCTCGCGTGCTCCCCGCCTTCATGTTCAAGAAGCACCCTTGTCTTAGCTCTGGTGATCCACGGCCTGAGCGTCTATTGCTACTGAGGCCAGGTGATCGGATACGTCCAGGTGTTCCCATTCAAAAAAGTTCGAGAAGAAGTAGAGAAGAGAGTGCACGTGGCAGAAAGGCGAAAAATCCCCCACCTCTTGGAGCTTTTATTGAAATGACCTTCCGATAGCTATTGGTGATTGCAGCTAGGAGGTTGCACCAGAGAATTAGTTCAGTAGTGGGGGTGTATCAACTGTTTCGTTTTAGGGACTACATTTCCCTGATGAGTGTTTTTACTTATCAAAAGCACTCGTGATACATATTTCACAGGTCTTTGTCAGTAAATTCACCGTCTTCTTTGGGTAGTGTCGCCATAATTTGACGAAATACAAATTGTGATGGAAATCGAATTGCAGACAATCCTCGAAAAATGCACCAAAGAGGAGCGTGAGGTTATCGAGAGGTGGTTCAGTAATTTTCAGGCTATCGAGCTTTCCAAGTTCAACGGCATTTCTATTGCAAGAGGCGCTTCGAACGCCTGCCAATTAAATTAGAGATTTTCCTGGGGAGCTTTCCTGCCTGTAATTTTGACAAGAATGGAAAAAAATATTGCAATATTTCTATGATTATTTCCTCTTTATTCGGTGATCAAATCCAATTCACTTGCATGAAAATTATTGGTATTGTTGCCGCCATCCGTTCCTTGCAATCCATAGTAATTGCCTTTCTCGAACCTGACGGTAATTGGATACCTTGATTTCGTGGGCTCTTTCTCTCGAGAAGCTACAATTCCTATTTCATTATACCAATAAGATTCCTTTCGCTTTACTCGGACCTTTGAACCCTTTTGGATTTCAGCCATGATTGATCAACAAAAAATAAGATACTTGAATGGCGTGATTTGGTCAAGCATGTAATTTTGCTAGACTAGAAATTTCCAGAGTCTTCTGTGAACTGCATAGCGGGTCCACAATAATAATGACAGCGCAAGGGAACCAAAAAAGGTCAGCTCCATTCCCCAGATGACGGTATTTTCGACACCTAGGAAATCTATGGTGTGAAAGAAACTTCCCGCCATGAAGAATAAAAATCCATAGAAGCGAAAGTGTCGAGGTAGCTCAAATGAGGCTTGCTTTGAACTATTCATTTTACGTCAAGACCTCTGTTTAAAAGAACCAGCCAAATGCCAGCAATAGTAATCATTGCTGGCAGGCCCGCAATGAAAATACTGGGATCTGATTGCCTAGTGTTGATGATCCAATACACGCCCCAGCCCCATGTGAGAAGAAAAATAAGGTTGAGACGAAGCTTTGAAGAAAGTTGAGTGATCAACACTCCCCCAATGCGACGATTGAAAGATGGTGTTTCAGTGTTAGACATGGTTGCGAGCTTCTTGCTTATCCTGATACTTGGCTAGTCCACTGTCGTATCAATTGCTCTATGTGTATCGATCTACATGGCTAAAAAGAGAGTTCAATTGATCAATAACTCTTGTCCTATTTGTTCGGGCCAAATCAGCGACGTCGCCGTCGTCTCCATCAGGGTCCCTGCGCCAATCACAGCGAGTACCAATAGCAGTATCCACTTCATTGAAAAACCTCAAAAAAAGACCCCCTCTCAGGGGGGGGATTTCCGTGTCCTCATGGTGAGAACGACAGGCGCTTGTACATCAATGGTTCAATGAGCCCATGCCTCCCTTAGTGGAAGACCGCGAAGAAGGGGAAAGCTGTGACCAAAACAGTGATTGCGATGAAAGACCAAATAAGCATCAATCCAATGCTGTGTTGAGTGGTCTCATGAAGGGTGGGAGCGCGTGTTGCCATGGCCCTCAATGGTTGCTCTCCAACCCCTAGCGCCGTCATTGGAGTGAAGGCATCCGGAGAACAACCTATGGCTGGTCTCGGATCATTGCCCAATAGCCATGGTTGGCCAAAGAGAGCCAAGTGCTGTGTTCCCACCGACGCAAATCGCTGCCACAAGCATTCCGAAGTAAAAGAGCTTGAAGTACCCAAGACGCGTTTCGGGTACCCAAACATCAATTTCCTCTTTGGGCATCACCCCATCCCGATCTGAGAAAGGATCCCTTGACCGGTGAGTAGCTCAGTGCCAAGACCAATGATGAAACCCATCATTGCCAGGCGGCCATTCCAGGTTTCAGCCAAAGACGAGAAGCCGAACTTGCTGTCCATAGCGTCGTTAAAAAACTTAACAACTCTACAGGTGCTCCTCTGCTGCTGTTGTGCCAAAAGCATCAACCAGCTTCCCAGGCTTTATCTCTGATTCGTACGTGGCTTGGACAGCTTCTTGCCCCCTTACCGGTGAAAACAGAGTCATGTCAGCTCACAGCACCGGCGGCGCTGTCGTCCCCATGAGGGTCCCAACGCCAATCACCACGAGCACCAGAAGCAGCATCCACTTCATCGATAAAAAACCCCGCCTTGCGACGGGGCGATCCAACCCAAGGGCAATGGTGAAGACCGCAGCCGGTTGTGGATCAACAGGTCAGTGAGCCCTCACCACTCCTACGTCTTGTGCCATGCCTTCGTTCGTTTAAGGAACAGGTTGCAGTGGCGCATCAGTGAGTCTTCGTAGAAGGACCAGATCTCTTGGCTGCCGCCGTGTTCGATCAGGGTGTCGGCGTTGGCCCTCATCTTGATCAGCGCATCCATGACCTCAAACGGTGGGAGGGCCTGGGGGATCTCGTTGGTCATCTCCATTGGTTTGACGTAAGAACGATTGCGAAAGAAGGCCCCCAGATCCACTGGGGCACCAGGGGCCGGTGAAGCGTCGTAATCAGGTTGCGACTGTCAAATCAGTTGCGTCGCGTTCCTGCTCCTCTTGTCTGGCCTCGGCTGAACTTGTCCCAGGTCCATTCGACTGGGGGCAGTTCCTTGAACTTGGCGATCACCTGAGCCTCTAAGTCATCGGTGTTGTCGTGGAATCGCTCAGCTTCCACGACAAGGCAATCGATGATCGCCAGCGCAAGTGTTCTTGCGTCCACTCACCGCCGCAACGAAGGTCCTCAGCTGAGTTATCCATGCGACTTATGTTCATTTATCCCAACTTCCTTCAAAAAAATTCTCTATCTCAATTCTCCAGTGATTCCTGAGACTGAGCCAAAAATATTGACACTCTTTTCTTGCCTCTATGGCCGAATTATTGGTTATCATATCTTCGCATATTTTCCGGGCTTCCTTCCAATTCTTGGCCTGCACGAAAGGGAGTGGTCGCGATGGTCGGAATTTAGCCTCCCAGTAGCTCAAGTCACTTTTTTCTGGACAGGCGTTTGTGAGAACTACTGGTATGCATCCCGCATGAAGAGATTCGTAGAATCTATAAGTATCTATGTTGACCCACCCAGTAGGACACGGAGCGAAAATCGAACTTCTTAGGAGATTGTAGTAATGGGGTGTTGTCAACGCAGTCTTTTTTTTGTTGTCTTCCTGGAATCCTTCGCGTGTAAGTAATATTTTTCCTCCTCTAAGATTATAAAAATTTTCCAAGAATGCCTTGCGAGTAGGCTTGTCTTCTCCCGCAAAAAACCAGGTTTGCGATAGCTCGGGGGGCGGAGTAGCAGAGCTTAGTTCTTTGAAAAATGAATCAGATACTCCTGGGTATATGTGAAGTAGCTTATGGCTCATTCCAAGGTATTTAAGTAATGAATCTAGATGGGGATGATAATATCCGCGGATTACAAATTTGCAATTACTGCTTGTCGCATATCCCATATAATTTTCGAGATTCTCGTCATTTATTGAAATTACCCCATACCTGAAGCCTCTCCTTTCGCAATGCGCCACAAAGCTTTCTTCGCGACTTTTGCATATCAGGATGCTTTGGTCGACAATTATATTGTCTTTTATTTCATTGCCTCTATCCCATTTTTCTATTCTTTGGTTTGGTGGGAGAAGCTCCTGAAGCCATAAAGGAATTTCTCTAAAATCAGTAAAAATTGTTGCTTTCACTTTTGGGAATTAGTTTTGACCATATGATTTTTCAAATCTTAGCTGTCCTAAATCCGAAGTCCATCACCAGTCAGCCACTGCTCCCTAGGTAGCTATGACCCGCAAGAGAGTCACCAAGGAGGAGAAGGCGCAGCGCCAGCAGTGGGCCGTTGCTTAGATCGACAAGGGTGTCGGCTTCTCGGAATTAACTTCCCTTGCTTCCGAAACATGGGGGGTCACCCGCCGACAGGCCCGCACTGTCGTGAAGGAAGCCCATAAAGAGTGGCTGGACGCTTTCAACGACGAAGACATCAATCAGCGTGATCTGCTTTTCCAGTGCCTCGGACGCCTGGAGCGCACGGCGCGCAAGGCGGAAGAGGTTGGTCAGTTCGCTGTTGTCGTCGGCTGCTTCGCTCAGCTCAACAAGATGATGGCTCTGGGTGCTGACCAGAAAGGCTTTCGCGGTCACCCGACGCACTACTACCGGCGCTGACCTTGGTGTCAAACAAGCGCATAAAAAAGGCAGTTCGTGCATTACCCGCCTCATCTAATTCTCCAGCCGAGCAAACCGGAGAACGCAACTCTCAAGACCGCAAAATGTCGAAAACTCGTTGGCATGACTGTGGATTCAGTGCCCACGATGAGAATTAATGCCCAGGGTTGTAGTTAGGCAGTGACAGCGGGACCCGTTTCCACGTGATGCACGGGTTTCCAGTTACGGCAGCCATGAGTGAGGTGTTGTCCTTGCTCCAGCAACGCCTCCATCAGGGCGCAGCCAACGCAGGTGTGGCAGTGAGCATCGATCCCGTAGGTGAACCACGCGCACGACATGCAGACTTTCTTGCTGTACTGCCGCTGGATCACGCGGTCGTCAGCGTGGCCCCATTCCTCCATTGCCAGCATCGTTTTCTTGTAAGTACAGATGTACTTGCAGAGGAGCGGTGCGAAGCGGTAGGGAGGCTTTCGGTAATTCCTGTTGCGCAACTTCCCCGGGGCCCCGGGTCAGCCCTCAAGCTCTCGATCCTCTGGATCGTCAGTCGGTTCGTAAACGACGTTGGACATGGCCCGCAGCATCTGGGCGCAGGCGTAGTTGTCGGCTCCGTAGGTCTCCATCCAGTGCTCGACCAGATCCTTCACGTCGTCGAAGCCGCGGTTGAAGAACTCGTCGGTCGGTTTCCATCCCATGGCGTGAGAAACGCGCCCGAGGGGCGTCTCCTTAGGTTGTAGCCATGTTCAACGAAGGCCCCCGCTACAAGGACAGTCCCGCCAAGGCTGGCGGTGAGGGGTGGCTCGTGAACGATCAACAGCAGAAGGTCGTTCGCTTCAGAAACGACATGGCTACCGCTCATGCCGAGTGGGTCACGTTGGCGACCTACAGCTGGAAGCCACCTAGCCCGCCGGTGCCGATGACCCAGCGGCGGATGCTGCGGCACAACGCCATCGAGGCGTGGAACACCATGAAAAAGACGGGCTGGCGGCCATGCCACCCACCCGTCCGCTGACTTGTCGTAAGCGGAGTTACGTCCAATCAGTAGGAGGAATCATTGAAGCCGTAGCGGTTCATGAGTTCCTCGGTTGAGATCGGTGTGCCCGAACCCTCCGCGAGCCCGGGGATGCATTTGAACTTGATTTCGCGGTAAAGCTTTTGGAGCTCAGCACCGTTTTCTTCGCACTGCTCCATCGATGCCTGGGGCACCTGGTCGGTAAAGGCGGCCCCCCTCGTAACGAAGAAAAAAATCAGGTAGATGACTTCCATCGTTTGGTGATCCCTATTGCTGGCATAGCCATGCCTGGCACCTCCGGCCTCACAGCACCGGCGTTGCAGTCGTCCTCAGCAGGGTCCCGACGCCAATCACCCCAGCACCAAAAGCAGCATCCACTTCATCGGAAAACCCAATAAACACCTGGTGGGGGAGCTGATACGTCCGAGTTCTCACGGTGAGGACGGCGGGCGGTTGTGGAACAACAGGTCAGTAAGCCCTCACCGGATGGCTCTTGAGCGACTCCAGCTTTGGTTGACTTCTGGTTAATGAGCATTTGTACTTCTCAGTGAACCCGGACAAGCAGCACAAAAAATTGCGCAAGCTCGCTTGCCGGGCTCAAGAGTGCTTGACACGAGAAGAGGCGCAGAAAATTTTGAGAAAGGCAGACAAGGCCCACCGGAAGCTGTCTCAGGGCTGATTAATGCAGCACCCTCCGCAGCTTCTGATTGGACGTAAGAGAGATTGCGATGTGCCAGCTGCCACGGACCGCCACTGTTTGGTGGCGGGTCACATCCACTGTGGTGCAGTTGATCCCGTCGATTCCGCCACGTCGCCACGCTCCAGCTGGGGGTGTGATTCCCAGAAGGTGTGGCGTTGTGGCAGTTACGTCGAAAGCCCTGGTGACGGCAGCGTTCTGATCCGCCACGAAGCCGTGGCAGAACGTGGCCGCCGTTACCGGCGCCAGGTGAGCGGCTTGGTCTTCACCAGCCCGCCCTCGTCATTCGCCAGGAGGTTGGACACCGCCTCGCTGAAGTGCCTGGTCTTGGCGTTCTCCTTAAGCCACCGGTTCAGGCCCTTGGCTCTGAGCCGTTCCCAGGTGACTTCGCCGCCCATGGTGCGGATGCGATCCATCAGCTGATCGACGAGGTCACCATCACCGCGATGGAACAGCTCGGTCTCACCGAACAGGCAGTCGACAATCGACATCGCCTGCTGGACCCGTTCGGGGTCAACGATCAGACCGCCGAGCCTCAACGCCTGGGCGCTGCTCTTTTTGAGCATGGGCGTGATCACGTTGTCGCCGATGGCGACGCCCCTCTGCTGGTGGTCAATGAACCAGCGGTTGAACATCAGCCGCCCTTGCAATACCTGACTCTCTCCGGAGACAACGGTGGGTCCCAGCCAGCCCTCGGCGTCAACACGCAGATCGCTGAAGGGATGGTCTGAAACAGCAAGCAAAACGCAATGACCAGCAATGCGAAGCCTGTGCCGGGGGCGTGGATGTTGGCTTGGAACCAGGGTTTAGGAGCCATGCCATCAGTGTGCCGCTTATATGGAACCTCGTCCCGCCAGATGCGCGTCAGAAAGAGACATTCCTGATGGTGTCATGGGTTGGGCGACAGAGGATTAGCTGAGGTTGGCTTCTTGCTGAAAGCTCGGTTTATTGGTGCAGCAGCTGACGCACCGTGGTCCGTGCCCTCAAAGATCAATGGTTCGCTTTGGCCTTGGGAGCCGCTGCGCTTACTGCACTGTTCTGGCTTGAGTTGATGGCCTACTAGCAAAGATTGCTGAACCCTGATGTTTTCCTTGCGCCGCTCCGCTTGGTTGATTGCTGTTGGGGTGCTGCTGGCTTGTGCTCCGGCTGCTCGTTCTGACGCTTGGGTGAGTTGCAAGCGCGATGCTTCCACAGGGCAGCTGCTTTGGCTGCGGGGTAAGTCAACTGAGCTTCTGAAGAATGTTGAATACCGGCCTGGTGCCACCAACCCTGATCTGGGCACTTGCTTGGTGAGCAATGACCAGCTCCGTCTAGCTCACGGTCTGAGGTTTTGATCACTGCTTGGCTTGGGCCTGTAAAGCCCTGCTCATGAAGGTGATTGGCTCTTTGCTCAGACCAAGATTTTGAATTTCAGCGGTTTCTTAAGCGCCTGATCTGTGGGATCACCAGAAGATCCATTAGTGCGAATGTGATCAGGCAGGGGATAAAACCTTTTCCTACAACATTGCAAGCCCAGCGTTCCTGATCCCATTGGCAGATCACCAATTCGGATAACCAGAACAAACTCACCTTTGTTGCAAATGACGTCAGGGCAAACCGCCATTCCGATGCGCTCAGGCGCAGTTTGAACGGCACAGCACTCTTGAAACTGCTGAAAGTCTGATGGCGGAACCGCGCACAAGCGTCGGCTCAGGCTGCGTCTGATGCGTCTTGTCTTTGCTGGTTCGTCTGTTTCTCGCTTCTGCCTTGCTGGCTTCCTGGGCAACCCCTGCTCGAGCGATTTCGCTTTCAGCGCGCACGGATCGGTTGATTGATCGGCTTGAGCAGCTGGGTGTCGTGATCGATCGGCTCGAGCGGTGTGGCCCCGGGGCCGAACGCGCCGCTTACAACATGGGCGTGAACCGTCTCTGTTTATCGCAGGGGCTGCGCGATCAGCCAGGGCTTCAGTTGGATGTTCTGACCCATGAGGCGATCCATGTCGTTCAAGATTGTCTGGATGGTTTGGAAACGCCGTCGTCTTCCACGATCAGCTTGATGCTGCAGGCGCAGGGTGGTTTCAGTCCAGCGCAGGTCGATCGGTTTTTGACACATCATCTCGACCGTTCTACGGCTGCCCACGTGCTGACGGTGACCCAGTCGCTCGGGCCGCTGCAGCGCCAGCGGGAAGTGGAGGCCTATGCGCTTCAGGGCCAGTCCGGCATGGTCGAATCCTTGCTGGCCAGGCATTGCTGATTCCCATCGAAGGATGGAGCTTCAGGCTTCGATGTTGTTCTGTTTGGCATCGCTAGCGTTGATTGATTCGTTGGGACAATTGGGTGAAACATCAGTGGATTGCGATGCTTTTGTGGGCTCCAGTGGTGTTGCTGCAGGCTCCCTCATCAGTCGCACAAGCGTTGTTTGATCGGCCCCAACTCGGTTGATGATTCACAACCCTGAAGCAACCGAAGGCTTGCATAATCGCACCACGATTACAGTTGTGGTTTCTGAGGATGCTGGTAACGCCTTGGGCATGATTGTTTTGCGGCAGTTGCCCAATCTTGATCAGTGGGTTTGGGGTCGCCTGGAGCCTCGGGTTTATCTCGGCGACTATTCCCTTCGCGGCAAAGGAGCAAGAGGATTGGCCACAGCTCTTGTCTCAGGCCCTGAAGAGGATCTGAGCATCAAATTCAATCCAGCGATTGAGCCGGGGCAAACCGTGAATGTTGTTTTTCGTGGATTTAATCCTCAGTCCAGTATTTATCAATGGTCAACAGAACTCATGGCGGATGGTGAGGACCCCATCCGTTATCTCGGACCCACCTTGCGTCTGAACGTCTATGAGCAGGATCCGTACCGTTAGTTTTTGATGTTTAGAGCAAGTTTGGGTATGCATTGAGGAGTCCCCAGATCACCAGTGCGGTGATCGAGGCGAAGATCACGGCTGTCCATGCCGCAAGGTCGGCGTTGTTGCTGGACCCTTGCAAAAGCTGAAGAAGGCGTGCCATCAGAAGGAATGCAAGCTCTTCGGTTTTGGCTCAGCTGGAGGGCAAATTCCAGTCTTGTTTGCGAGCCCTCATACGTTGAGGGCGTCACGACAGATCCGAACGTCGTGCTCCAGTCCTTTCAGTGATATTCCCCGGGGTGCTGAATCTTGGTGACGCTGACGCCGGAGGAACTCTTGCCGGAGAACCGCAGCAGTTCATCGCCGGAGACCTCATAACCCAGCTCTTGGGCAATCAGGGCCGCAGCATCGGCGCTCACGGCCTTCAGCACTTGCCCCCTGAGCGAAGGATCTCTGGAGATGTGAGCAAAAAATTGCCGGAGTTGGTCCGTGCTCATGCGGTTGGGGATGTCATGCCGATTCTGCACGGTCTGGCCTTTCCCCCTGCCTGTTGACTGGTGCGTAGATCAGGGCTGATGGGATGACGCAACTAGCGGTGTCTGGCGCCTCCGGCAAAACCGGATGGCGCGTGGTGGAGGAGGCGCTCAAGCATGGCCGACCGGTCCGAGCCATCGTTCGGCCTGCTTCCGTGTTGCCCTCTGTCCTGGCCAAGGCCGAGCAGGAGGGACGCCTGGAGGTGCGTCGCCTGGAGCTGGACACGGCGGAAGCGTTGCTCCATGCGCTGCAGGGCTGCACGGCCTTAGTGATTGCCACGGGTGCTCGCCCTTCGATCAATCTGGCCGGTCCCTTGCAGGTGGATGCCTGGGGAGTGCAGGTGCAGGTGCAGGCCTGCCGCTCTCTGGGGCTGCAGCGCGTGGTGCTGGTGAGCTCCCTCTGCGCTGGTCGTTGGCTGCATCCCCTCAATCTCTTTGGCCTGATCCTGATTTGGAAGCGGCTGGGGGAGCGCTGCCTGGAGCGCAGCGGTCTTGATTGGACCGTGATCCGGCCTGGAGGCCTGAGTGAGGACGACAGCCGCAGCACCACGGAGGGAGTGCTGGTGACCGATGCCGATCAACAACAGAGCAACAGCATTCCTCGCCGCCTTGTGGCACAGGTCTGCCTGGATGCTCTGGAGCAGCCTCAGGCCTGTGGTCGCATCCTCGAAATCACCAGCTCCCCGGCCCAGCCCCAGCAGACCCTGGGCCAGTGCCTAGATCAGATTCCCAGCCGCTCCCAGATCACGCCCAGATTCTCCTGATGCAATGCGGTGCTGAAGCAGTCCGCCAGCTCCGCCGCGGAGAGGCGGCTGGTGACATCCCCATCCGCTTCGAGGTTGGCGCGGAAGTCGCCGCCGGCGGTGTTCCAGGCGGTGTGGGCATTGCGTTGGACGACCCGGTATGCCTCCTCTCGGCTCATGCCAGTGCTCACAAGAGCCAGCAGCACCCGCTGGCTGAACACCACGCCGCCATACACATTCATGTTGCGGCGCATGTTCTCGGGGTAGATCCCAAGACCCTTCACCACGCTGGTCATTTCCCGCAGCATGAAGTGCAGGGTCACTGAGCAATCGGGAAGCATCATTCGCTCCGTGGAGCTGTGGCTGATGTCGCGCTCATGCCAGAGGGCCACGTTCTCAAGGGCAGCAATGGTGTAACTGCGCAGCACCCGGGCCAGACCGCTGATCCGCTCGCTGCGGATCGGGTTGCGTTTGTGGGGCATGGCGGAGCTTCCCTTCTGCCCCTTGGCGAAGTTCTCCTCCACTTCCAGCACGTCGGTGCGCTGCAGGTTGCGAATTTCGGTGGAGAAGCGCTCCAGGGAGGCGCCCACCAGGGCGAGGGTCTGCACGTAGTCGGCATGGCGATCCCGGGAGATCACCTGGGTGCTGGCGGTGTCGGGAGTGAGCCCGAGGATCTCGCAGGCGATCGCTTCCACCTGGGGATCGGTGTTGGCGTAGGTGCCCATGGCGCCGCTCACCTGGCCCACGGCTACATCCTGCTCAAGTCGTTCCAGCCGGATGCGGTTGCGTTCAGTTTCCGCCAGCCAGCCGGCCACCTTGAACCCGAAGGTGATCGGTTCGCCGTGGATGGCATGGGAGCGGCCGATCATTTCGGTGCCCTTGTGGGCCTGGGCCAGTTCGCGCAGGGCGTCGGCCAGGGCATCGAGTTCGGTGCGCAGCAGGGCCACGGAACGTTTCAGTTGCAGGGCCACGCCCGTGTCCAGCACGTCGCTGCTGGTCATGCCCACATGGATGTGTCGTCCGGCATCACCAACGTGCTCATTCACGTTGGTGAGGAAGGCGATCACGTCGTGGCGAACCTCGGCTTCGATTTCGAGGATGCGCTCCACCTCGAAGCTGGCCTTCGCCTTGATGGTGTCGAGGGCCTCTTGGGGCACGCGGCCGAGCCTGCAGTTGGCTTCGGTGGCAGCGATCTCCACATCAAGCCAGCTCTGGAATTTCGCCTGCTCACTCCAGACGGCTCCCATCTCAGGAAGGGTGTAACGCTCAATCACCGGCGCGCTCGGTTGAACAACCCAACAAATCTATGGGGCCGCCTCCGCGCGCCTGAGTGAGCCTCAGCAAGTCGCTCGACCTCAGCAGCGTCTTTCGACCTCTGGATTGTCGCCATCCTTGGGCCATGACCCCAACGCTCTACCTGCACTGGACGGCAACGCCCTACGTCTGGATCCGCCCTGGGCTTTATCACTCGATCATCAGCGGTGATGGCCGTGTGCACCGGTTGCATGATTACAACGTGGATCTGCCGGCTCACACTTACGGCCGCAACCGCAACAGCGTCGCGCTGTCATGTGCCTGCATGGGCGGTCTGCCCGATCCATAGACACAGCCCCCAACGGAGTCCCAACTCAACAGCCTCTGCGCCGAGGCCGCTGCCGTTGCCCGCAGCTGGGGCTGGGGTGCGGAGCAGATCACGGTTGAGCGGGTGATGACCCATGCCGAAGCAGCCTCCAACCGCGATGGTCGTTGGATGCACGACAACTACGGACCGGTGATCTTGGGCGGGACCGGGGAGCGCTGGGACCTGCTGCAGCTGTCCAAGAACGGTTCCACCGACGGAGGGAACCAGCTGCGGCATCGCATTCAGGCGCTGTTGCGGGAGCCGGATGGGCGGCTTGAGCAGGAACTGCTTGCCTTCCGGGGCACCATCACCATTCAGGCCCGCGGCCGCGAGCTCTCGGTTCAGTTGGATTCCTCGGGCCGTTCCTGGGCCTTGGCATCCGATCTGCTGGAGCGTTACGAGCTGCCTTTCGCCTGGGATGCGAGCCACCGCCGGCTGCTCATCGGGGCCATGGATGTCAGCCCCACCTTCCGGGAGGACGGCGTTCAGGCGGAGGTGGGCTGGCCGTTGTTCGAGATGTCGCTGCAGAGCAGCTCTGCCCAAGTGATTCTTCGAGGCATTGTTCGGCCCGGGACCAATGGGGACCGGGCCTGGTGTCGGGTGGTGGAATTTGCCGAGGAATTCGGCATCTCCATTGGTTTTGATCCGCTCAGGCTTGGAGAACGCCGCGGCGGATAGGGCTGTTCTGGCGTTCTGAGCTCAGAGAGCCGTGCTGTCGCGGTCGCCGGTGCGGATGCGAACCACTGATTCCACAGGGCTGATGAAGATCTTGCCGTCACCGATTTCACCGGTGCGGGCGGCATCGGCGATTGACTTAACCACCTCTTCGACGCGGTCGTCCTCGACCACCACTTCAATCTTCAGTTTCTGCAGAAATTCAACGGTGAATTCCGAGCCGCGGTAGCGCTCCACCTGACCTTTCTGGCGGCCGAAGCCCCGCACCTCGCTCACAGTCATGCCGATGATGCCGGCCTCAACCAGCGCCACCTTGACGTCTTCCAGCTTGAAAGGACGAATGATTGCTTCGACCTTTTTCATGGGGGGAATACGGATCTGATTTCAAGGATGCCGCGGTTCTCAGAGCCGTGCGTGGCCGCTGTTACAGAACGCTGCCGAAGCTTGACTTCCTAGGGTCGCTGATCAGAACTGGCCCCTACAGCCCTTTGACCCAGACCCCCCTCTACGGCGAACGCGCCATCGCCGAAGCCGAGCTGATCTGCTTCGACAACCCCCGGCCTGGGCGCCCCTATGAGGTGTCGATCGAGCTGCCGGAATTCACCTGCAAATGCCCCTTCTCCGGCTATCCCGATTTCGCGGTGCTGCGCCTGATCTATCAACCCGGGCCGCGGGTGGTGGAGCTGAAGGCGATCAAGCTCTATGTGAACAGCTACCGCGACCAGTCGATCTCCCATGAGGAGGTCACCAACCGCATCCTTGATGATCTGGTAGCGGCCACTGATCCGGTGTGGATGCAGCTGGAAGCCGATTTCAACCCCCGCGGCAACGTGCACACCGTGGTGCGGGTGAGTCACGGCAACCGTCAGCCCTGCTGATCGACCACCCCTCGCTGCACCAACTGAGGCAATTCAGTGGCGAAGGCGGCGAGGTTGCGGTTGCAGAGGCCACCCACGCTGAGGGTTCCATCGGCTGCTATGGCCCACAGCTGTCGGGTGGCCACGAGGCTCAACCCACCGCCCACCAGCAGCACTGCGAAGCCCAAGTAAACCAGCGGTACTCCTGGATCCCGCTTGAGCAAAAGTCCGCTGGCCGGCAGCACCGCGTCCACCCGCATCGGCAAGCCTTTCACCTCAGCGGCGGGACCACCCGGTTGCAGGCGGGCGAGCTGTTGACCGTCCGCATCGAACACCGTGGCAGGTCCCTGTTCGCTCTCCAGGCTCAGAAACACCGGTTCGGTTCCATCGGGGCGTGTCGGTAGAACCAGGCCCCAGATCTGATCACCCAGCTCCGGATAGGTCTGTAGCGGCAGCTCCAGCACGGGGCTACGCCCGATCTGCAAGCTGACCGTCGCCAGTGACCAATCGGCCTGGTAAATGGTGATGCCCCGGTGCCTCAGCGGGTGATTAACGCTGATCTCGGCATCCAAGCTTTGGTTGGGGCCCTGCAGCTGCAGAGCGGAGCGGAACTGTTCCGTGCGGCCTGCCGGATCCCGATCAATGGCGAAGCGGTCCAGGGTGATGGACAGTTGGGTTGTGCCATCGCGATCCAGCAGATCGAGGCTGCGGCCGGGGGCCAGGAAGCGCTCCAAGCGGTTCCCCGCCAGCGCCCCCCAGGCTGCGCCAAGCATCAGCAGCACCAGGCCGGTGTGCACGAGCAAGGGCCCCACCCGGCCAATGGCGCCGCGTCGGGCTGCCAGCCGTTGTGGTGTGCGTTGCACCTCCCATCCGCTGGCCCGCAGCACCGTCTCCAGCTGCGTCAGAGCCCGGCTGGGGTCAGCGCAGGGCTGGCTTTCGGCGATGGCTAATTTGCTCAGCTGGCGTGGGGTGCGGTAGTCGATCCAGCGCCGGGCCGCCATCAGCGCTGGCCACTGACGGCGCCAACTGCAGAGGATCAGGGCGAGACCCAGCCAGGCCAGCAGGGCCAGAAACCAGCCGCTGGAATACACATGATCGAGCTGCAACTGCAGCACCTGTTCGCCGTGGAGCAGTCCCAGCCAGGGTGTATCGGCGTAGGCATCGATGTAGCTGGAGGGCGGATCCCCCTGGGGGATGCCGGTGCCCACGGCACTGGCCAGGGCAATCAGCAGCAGCAGCACGATCGCCAGCCGCAGATCGCTGAGCCAGGCGGCCAGGCGTTTCAGTGGGCCCATCCCGCTCGTCATTCCCATCAGCTCCAGCGGGCCAGCAGGGTGAGCAGGCCGCTGGTGAGCAGCACCACTCCACTGGCTGGCGGCACCCAGCGACTGATGCCCCGCAGGGCCAGCAGTTTGGGGATGGCTGCTGCAAAGGTGCCCGCCAGCAGCAGGGGCAGCACCTGGCCGATGCCGAAGCTGCTGAGCAGGGCCACCCCTGCCAGGGGACGTCCGCTCTGGGCAATCCAGCCCAGCAGCACCGCCAACACAGGGGTGGTGCAGGGTGAGGCCGCCAGCCCGAAGGCCAGTCCTGCTGCAACCGGCGCCAGCGGGGCCGGCACCTTCTGACGCCATTGCTCCGGGTCTGGACCGCTGGGCAGTGGAATCCGAAGCACCCCCAGCAGGTTGAGCCCCATCGCTACCGCCAGGATCGCCACCAATGTGGGGATCAGTGCCGGCACCTGCCCGTAGATCCGGCCCAGCAGTCCGCTGATGCTTCCCAGCACCACCAGGGCACCGACGATGCCGCCGCAAAAGGCGAGGCTGCGCTGCCAGGCCGGTTGGCCATCGTCAAAGCCCGCCAGGTAGGCCAGCGTCACCGGCAGCAAGGACAGGGAACACGGCCCAAGACTGGTGAGGGCTCCGCCACCGAACACCAGTGCCAGTGTCAGTGGGCCTGGATCAGCCAGGGCGCGCTGCAGCAGCTGCTCGCTGCTCTGGGCCAAATCGGAGAGCAGCAGCAGGTCCACAGGTGCCCTTGAGTGTGCAAAGCCTATCCAGGCACGGCGGTCACCAGACCAGGCTCAGCGTTGACGCAACGACCGTTGGCGTCCGTTGGATCGTCCCCCGATCAAGCCGGTGGATTCCAGTGAACAGCGGATCAGCAGACCCAGGATCACCAGGCTCGACATCAGCGAGTTGCCGCCATAGCTGATCAAGGGCAGTGGCAGACCGGTGGTGGGCATCGCCCCAGAGGCCACTGCGATGTTCAGGATCGACTGGCCCACCAGGATCGTCGTGCAGCCGATGGCCACGAGCCGGGCCTGGTTGCTTCGGCAGCGCAGGGCCACCCGCAGCCCCACCCAGGCCACCAGCATCAGGAACAGCAGCAGCAGCACTGAACCCACGAATCCAAATTCCTCGGCGAACACCGCGTAGATGAAGTCAGTGCTCTGGATCGGCAGGTATTGGAGCTTCTGGGTGGAGAGGCCATAGCCCTGCCCCATCCAACCGCCTGATCCGATCGCCAGCAGGCTCTGCACCAGCTGATAGCCATCTCCCATCGGGTCGTTCCAGGGATCCAGAAACGACACCACCCGGATCCGCTGGTATTCATTGATCAGAATGCTTGCTGTGCCAAGCAGCGATCCCGCCAGGGCGGTGCCCAACAGGCTGCGCCAGCGCAGGCCGGCCCCTAGGGCCACCATCCAGAGGGTGAGTCCCATCAGGGCCGCTGTGGAGAGGTTGGGTTGCTTGAGGATCAGGAGCAGCAGCCCTCCGAAGCTCCCAAGCCAGAGGAGCTTCTGGTCGAGGCTCATACGGCTCCAGGGGGCGAACAGGTTGGCGGCCTGCAGCACCACGAAGGGTTTCACCAGCTCTGAGGGCTGCATCTGCAGCGGACCCAGCACCAGCCAGCGGCTGGCGCCGTTCACCGTGGTGCCCATCACAAGGGTGGCGGCGATCAGTAGGCAGCCCATCCACAACCCTGGGCCTGACCAGCGCAGCCATCGCCGCAGGTTGGTGGAGATCGTGATCCCCAGCAAACTCCAGCTGGCTAAGAGCCAGATCGCCTGCCGTTTCAGATAGAAACCGCCATCGCCCATTTCCCGCAGGGCCACCCACCAACTGGCGGACGCCAACACCACCAGCCCTGCCACACTCCAGAATCCCGCCAGCCCCATCAACAGGCGAGCTTCTGCTGGCCAGAGCTGCCACGGCAAGGGCAGCAGCCGCTGAATCAGAGCCAACGTCTGAGTTTCTTGCTTACCCCGTCGTCTCGAAGCTCTTTGTAGGGCTGTCGCCTGACCCAAATGTTTGCTCAACCAAAATCAATGCACCATTGAGCCGTGAAATGGTTGCCTTGCCAAGGCACTGATTGAAGAGAATTGTTGGCTGGGAGTCTTTGCAGGGCTTGATGAGCAGCGGTTTCGCTTATGCAACGTTCAACCGCTCATGCTCAACTTCCCATTGCACGTGGGATCCCCAGGATTGCTGGCGCACCCAGCAGCGTCCGCCGCGGCAGTGAAGCACCTGGAAAGGCGGCAGGTCGCAGGGCTGGTTGTCGAGTCGCACAAAGCTGCCCGGCTGCAACAGCGGCACCACCTTGGCGGGTTGGGGGCGGTGGTTGGACACGTCCCTCGACGCGAATTGAGGCAATCCTCTTGGCAGAACAGGCTCCAGTCGCTGGATCGCCGGTTTTCTTCGGGATCGGTCTGCTTTTATGTCGCAATGGCGTCCAAACAGCGTCTTGATCTGGAACTCCTGACCCGTGGATTGGTCAGTTCACGCCAACAGGCGCAGCAATTGATTCGTGCTGGAAAGGTGCGGGATGGCGCCGGCACCCTGTTGGACAAGCCCGGAACGGAGGTGACGCCGGAGCGAGAACTGCGGGTGGAGCAGCCCCCCCGCTTCGTCTCTCGAGGGGGTGAAAAACTGTTGGCGGGCTTGAAGGCTTTCCCTGTAGTGGTGGAGGGGCGCGTCTGCCTGGATGGCGGCATCTCCACCGGCGGCTTCACCGATTGCCTGCTGCAGCATGGCGCCACCCGTGTTTATGGCGTTGATGTGGGCTATGGCCAAACGGCTTGGAGCCTGCGAACCGACGAACGGGTTGTGCTGCGGGAACGCACCAACCTGCGCCATCTCCAGCCCGACGATCTCTATGGGGCCGACGACCCCTGGCCCAGTTTGGCGGTCACCGATGTGTCGTTCATTTCCCTGCGGCTGATTCTTCCGGCGTTGCGCCGGTTGTTGCGGGGTCCCGACACCGATGCTCTGGTGCTGGTGAAGCCGCAGTTTGAGGTGGGCAAGAGCCGCGTCGGCAAGGGGGGCGTGGTGCGTGACCCCGTGGCCCACCGGGATGCCATTGAATCCGTGATTGCAGCGGCAGCAGAATCGGGTTGGCAGCCCCAGGGCTTGGTGGCTTCGCCGATCACTGGGCCTGCCGGCAACCACGAGTATGTGCTCTGGTTGGGGGAGGGAGATGCCGCTGTTCTTCAGGATCTCGATGCCTTGGTGGCGCAGACCCTCCAGAGTTGATGGCCAATAAAAAAGCCCGGTGTTGAACCGGGCTCGGAGTTCGCTTTGGAGCGGAATTCAGTTGCCGACGTTGACCTGCTGACCCCCGGTGCAGAGCTCCACCTTGATGATGCGGCCACCCTGCTTTTGAATGCGCTGCTGTTCAGCGAACCAGCTGTCATAGGGCACCCACTTGGTGAAGAAGGTGTTCTGCAATTCGCGCTGCGTCCGAACCTTTTCAGGGCTGGGAATGCAGGCGGTGACTTTGAACAACCGCATGTGGCTCAGTTGCCGAGGCCGGAGCAGATGTAGTCGAAGTAGACACCCATTTCCTTGCCAGCATCAGGGCCGACCAGTCCTGCGGTGACTTCCTTCATGGCCTGGATGGCCTGAACGGTGGCGCCGATGGGCACACCCAGGGAGTTGTAGGTCTCCTTGAGGCCGTTCAGAACACGCTCGTCGAGGATCGAGGTGTCGCCAGCCAGCATGGCGTAGGTGGAATAACGCAGGTAGTAATCCAGGTCGCGGATACAGGCTGCGTAGCGGCGGGTGGTGTACATGTTGCCGCCGGGACGGGTGATGTCCGAGTACAGCAGGGCCTTGGCCACGGCATCGCGGATGATGGCCGAAGCATTAGCACTGATGGTGGCGGCAGCGCGCACGCGCAGTTCACCACTGGCGAAATACGACTCGAGGCTGCTCATCGAAGCCGTGTCCAGGTAGAGGCCCTGGACGTCCGACTTGTTGATGACGTTGGTGATGGCGTCTTGCATGGATCCGTGAGGAGACGAGAGGGAAATTCAGCGAGCGGTTCAGGCGAGAGCGCCAACCACGTAATCGAAGTAGGTGCCGGCTTCCTCTGCGTCGGCTCCGGTGAGAAGGCCCATGGCGACGATCTTCATCTCGCGCACGGCTTCTGCCATGGCTTCCAGGGGAGTGCCCAAGGAGCGGTAGAGCTCTTTCGCGCCGATCACACCGATCTCTTCGATCGGAGTGACGTCACCAGCGACGATGCCGTAGGTAACGAGGCGGAGGTAGTAGTCCATGTCACGCAGACATGTGGCGGTCATCTCTTCGCCGTAGGCGTTGCCGCCGGGGGAGATGACGTCGGGACGCTTCTGGAACAGCTGACCACCAGCCTGCTTGACGATGCGCTCGCGGCTCTCGCACAGGACCTGGGCCACGCGCAGACGGCGTTGACCGCCGGTGACGAAGGCTTTGATCTGGTCGAGTTCGCCAGGGCTGAGGTAGCGGGCTTCGGCGTCCGCGTTGATGATCGAGTTGGAGACGATGCTCATGCAGTTCTGCCTCGAAACAAGCGGCCGCCCGTAGGAGACCGGTATCCGGTGAATAAGGGGTGATCCCGAGGGATCGCGTCTCAGACTAAAGGCTGAGACAGGGGGTCGAAGCGTCGGGAGTGAGACTTGTTCACAACGGTCAACACTGATCGTTGTGGCCCCGCTCCGTTGGGATCGGCTGAGGCATTCTGCGCTGGCGACGGCCTGGGATTTTTGCCCGGGTAACAGTTCTTCACGGCATCGACCGTGGCTCGAAAGCCGTTGCCATGACTGCGATTTGCGTCACGGTTCGAGAGGCTCCCAAGACGCACAAAATGATCCCGATGAAGCGGCACTTCACCGGGATCCAATGAGAACAACCGCTGGCAATTGGGGCGGTTGTTTGTCAGGAAAATCGCCGTTTGGCTCAGATCGCGTCGCCCGTGGGGGGATTCAGGCCGGCATTGCCGCGGTAGAGCGAAGCCGTGCGCTGGATGGTGGCCTGGCTGACCCCTGAGGCCGTGGACATGCCGTCGATGCGGGGCACCGTTGTGCTGATACGTTCCGCCAACAGTTCGGTGACAGCTGCACCCTGACCTGCTTGAGCGCGGGTGATCAAGAAGCGACTGGTCTCTGCTGGGGTGGTGGCCCGTCCCAGCAGCGCCAGGCCTGCAGCGGAGGCGGCCCGAAGCGGGGCCATTGAGGCGATGCGGTTCTGGAACGCTTCGCTCATGGCCACTTCAGCGATGAAATCAGGCAGGTCGATGTCCTGATTGCGCAGTCGGGACTCGGCGGAGACCAGGCGCTCGCTTTCCGTTGGGACACGGTTCAGCAGCTGCCGATACGTCGCATCGAGCACCGTGCGAAGTTCAGACTCGCTGCAGGGCTGTTTCAGCTCCACCATCGCCGGGAGCCCTGCCCGCAGCTGGAATCCAGAGGCATCGGCGTTGGCCAGTGCCTGCCCCATGGTCGAGAGGGCCTGGGTCTTGCCGGTCGCCACGGAGCGGCTCTTGACCGTCCATGAGGGGCCATCAAGCTTGCTGGGCTCGGATCCGCTGGCCCGACGCATCGGGAAGCCGGTTTGTTTCGAGGCCAGGCTTTGCTGGCGCACCACAGAAAGCCAACGGGAGTCGGCACCGCTGGCTCCACTGGTGGGCGTCCAGGTTGCTTGGGACGCCGACTTGGTATCGACCAGGTTCCTCGGTGTGATCGTGCCACTGCTGCGGAAGCCTTCCGATGTCCGCGCTTCCGGGCGGCTGCTTTGGGTGAGATCAGCCACGGCAGCGAGGTTGAGCGGGCGGGCCCAGCCGGGCGCACGACGAGCGTTCACATCGCCTGGGGTGATGAATCGCTCGAAGGGGACCGTGTCGGATCCAAAAGCTTCGCTGTATTCACGGCTGTCGATCAGGGCGTCCACCACCCCGTAGAAGCCGTGGCGGGCAGCGGTGTCAAACAGGGCATCAATTTCCCAGCGGCCGAAGGTGGGACGTCCCAACAGACGGCGGTGCATCACTTCGATCGCCTTCACGATGTAAAGGCCACTCCAGTAGCGGCGACGGAAGGCATCAGAGCGGGCGACTGCGCGCACGAAATCCTTCAGGGAGATGTCACCGTTCTCGAGTCGGGCTTCGGCTGAACCCATGCGCTCTCCTGCATAGCCACCGTTGCCCAGCACCTGTACATACACCGCTTTGATCACGGCTTGGGTGCTGGCTTCAGTGGTACGAACACTGGGGTTTCCGCCGCGACGGGGATTGACGGTTCCCCCGGTTGCGATCTGCTGAAGCCGAACCACCCGTGGTCCCACCTTGCGGGGGCGGCTGCCGCGGAAGCTGGCGCTGTCCAGCTGTCCGGGGCTGTTGAGACCGTTGCTCACCAGCAGGCGGCGGCTGTCGTAGCCGTATGGCGCCGGCCGTGTGGCCACCGAAGCGGTTCCGCTGGGGAAGATGGCGCCGTACTGGTTGGCCACCGGATCATTGCCGCCGCCGTAGACGTGCTGATCAGCAAAGGGCTGGCGATAGGAGGCGTAGAGGGTGACGTATTGCGGCGCGCCTTCGAAGGGGGCGCTGAATTTGAACAGCTTGCGATTGGAGCCCCAACCGGCGCTCTCCTGAGCTTCAGTGCCGAGATCCCGCAGGTAGGGAACGGTCTCCTCACCAAAGGCCTGGGCGTATTCCGAGGAATTCACCAGCACATCCACCAGACTGTTGAGGCCCTGGTCGCTGAGAATTGCGAACGACTTGCGGAATTCCTCAAGGGAGCTGATGCCACGGCCGAGGAAGTGGCGGTACGCCAGTTCCACCACGCGGCTGTTGACGAAACCGTCGTGGAACTGCTGGCGATATTCCTTGCTGCGGCCGAGGGCGCGAACGAATTCACGCATTGAGATCTGTCCCTGGGCGACGGCACTGGCTTTGTCCGCACAGGGGGTCTGGGAGTAGCCCTTGGCGATGTCGCGCTCAAACACCTGGCGGTAGGCGGCGCGGATGATTTCAGCTTTCTCGGCTCCGGACAGACCGGGACGCATTTCAAACAGCTGGCGTCCCTCTGAGGCCAGGGCATAGATCGCCGGCAGCTGCAGGCCCTGCTGCACTGCACTCCCCTGGCGCTGCTTCGTGCTGGGGGTGGGGATGGCCAGCTCCTGCAACAGCACGTTGAAGCAGTCGATGGTCATCTGACGGGCTTCAGGACGATCCCGCAGCAGTTCCGCTGAAGCAGCCCGCATCTCCTGAAGAGCCACGTTGGTGGCCGCCAGAGAGCAGTTCTCCAGAAGGATGTCCCGCAGGCCGCGGGTGTTCACCGCCAGGATGCTGGGGTCACCTGCCACCAGGGCATAGCCCACATAGCGCAGGAACCAACCCATGTCGCGCACCGACTTGCGCATGAAGGCCGGGCCGTACTTGGCCACGCTGATGGCGTTGAAACCGGTGGGGAGCACAACCCGCACGTCGGCATCGCCACCGGCTCCTTCCAGCAGGCGGGTGAGGAAGTTGCCCCGCTTGGTGCTGTTGCTGTCGCCGGTGAAGGTGCGCACCGACTGCTCAAACGCGGCTTGGTCGGCAGCCAGCGGAGTGCCTTCCTGACCTGTTGAACGTGCGGTTTCGCCCGTTGTTAGAGGCGCTTCAAGGAAGGAGAGGGGCGTTCCTCCCACAAAAATTCTGTTGGCGGCGCGTGCCACGATGGCCTCGGCGTTGGCCGCAATGATCCGGGACGCTTCGATCCGGTCCTGACCGGTTCGGAAGAAGGTCACAAGACTGTCTAGTTCCCCGTTGTCAGGGAATCGATCCTGCTGCTCTGCCTGACGGACGCTGGAGAGCGGCAGCGTGTCGAACAGTTGGGGAGACACGCGCGGGCTGCCGCTGCTGGCGGTCACTGTCATCGACGAAAGCAAGCCGGATCGCGCCACGTTACGGCTGCTGGGATGGCCCTCCGTGGCCCCATGAACAAATGTTTGCAGGCCTTGCGGTGCTGCAGGGGATTCACGGGCCTGACGTGAAAAGCTCGCAGGCGCGAAATCAGCGCTGCATGACCCACCCCAAGCCCAGTGATGCTGCGACTCCCGTGGTGAGTGCGTTTTATGACCGCTTCCCCTTCCCGGGGGATCCACTGCAGGACGGCCCGCCACCTGGATACAACTGGCGTTGGTGTCATCGCAGCGTTCTGGCCGCTGTGCACGGCTCGATCCCTGCAGGGATGGAGGCGCCGCGGATCCTCGATGCCGGTTGCGGAACCGGGGTGAGCACCGATTACCTCTGCCATCTCAATCCGGGTGCTGACGTGCTCGGGGTGGACATCAGTGATGGGGCTCTGGCGGTGGCGCGGGAACGCTGCCAGCGCTCCGGGGCGCCTGAGCAAGTGACCTCCCTGCGTCAGGAGCAGCGCAGTCTTCTTGATCTGGCCGACGAAGGGTCGTTTGACTACATCAACTCGGTGGGGGTGTTGCATCACCTGGATCAGCCGGAAGCGGGGCTGCGCTCCCTGGCGGATCGCCTGGCTCCGTCGGGTCTGCTGCATCTCTTTCTTTATGCCGATGCCGGTCGCTGGGAGATCCACCGCACCCAGAAAGCGCTGAGTCTTCTGAATGCCGGCACAGGCTCGGAGGGCCTGCATCTGGGGCGGGAGCTGTTCGAGACCCTGCCTGAGGGCAACCGCCTTGCCCGTCATCACCGGGAACGCTGGGCCGTGGATTGCGCACCTGACGCAAATTTCGCGGACATGTACCTGCACCCGCAGGAAACCAGTTACAACCTCGAGCGTCTTTTCGCGTTCATCGAAACGGCGGGTCTGCATTTCGCCGGCTTCTCCAATCCGGAGGTTTGGGATCCATCCCGCCTTCTGCAGGGAGAACTGCTGGAGCGAGCCCAGGCCTTGCCACCGCGTCAGCAGTGGGAGCTTGTGGAGCAGCTGGATCCCGACATAAGCCACTTCGAGTTCTTTCTCTCTGCGGCACCAGTGGAGCGAGCCCGCTGGAGTGATGAGGCCCTCGGCCTGGCCAGGGGTTTGGTTCAGCCCTGCCTCTGGGGAGAACCCGATCCGATTCTTGGTCGCAACATGGAGCCCATTCAGCTCACGGATGCCGATCGCTCCCTGCTGCGGACTGTCGCTGAGCAGCCGCAACAGAGGCTGGGGGCCCTTGCGTCTCCGGATCAGATCCGCGATCTTGTGGATCGCCAGCTGCTTCTGTTGCAGGAATAACAGCAGCGAACGCGTGATAGATTCCGCGCGCCATTCAGGCAGCGCTTGGAAGATTTTTACCGTCTTCAACGTCGCCTGCTGTTGGCCACCGTTCTGGTGTCACTCGTCACGGTTCCGATCGTGGCTCTCACCATGAATCTTTCGGTGGCTGGCAGTGTTCTTGTGGGCTCCTGCGCCGGACTTCTGTACGTGCGCTTGTTGGCTCGCAGTGTGGCCCGGCTCAGTGACCAGTCCCGTGGACTGGGGCGTTTTCAGCTCATCGTTCCAACACTGCTTGTGGTTGGTTCGGCCAAGCTGCCTCAGCTCGATCTGCTGCCGGCCTTCCTGGGATTCCTTCTCTACAAGCCCGCCCTGATTCTTCAGCACGTCTTCGACGACCGCTGAGTCTGAGCACTTTCCTCTGCACCCATGGCTTTGTTGCCCTTACCACTCCCGTTCGCTGAACTGGAAGTGGGTCACCACCTGTACTGGCAGATCGGCGATCTGTATCTGCACGGTCAGGTGTTCCTGAGCTCCTGGATCCTGATCGGCATCCTCCTGGCTGTGGTGCTTGTCGGCACCCGCGGGATGAAGCGTGATCCGATCGGTCTGCAGAACCTGCTCGAATTCCTCTGGAATTTCATTCGCGACATCGCCCGCGACAACATCGGCGAGAAGTACTACCGCGACTGGCTGCCGTTCATCGGCACCCTGTTCCTGTTCATCTTCGTGAGCAACTGGGGCGGAGCCCTGATCCCCTGGAAGATCTTCGAACTCCCTGAGGGTGAGCTCGGCGCTCCCACCGCAGACATCAACACCACCGTGGCGATGGCTCTGCTGGTGTCACTGGCGTACTTCTATGCCGGCCTGAGCCGTAAAGGTCTGCGCTTCTTCGAGCTGTACGTGGAGCCGACCCCGATCATGCTCCCGTTCAAGATCATCGAGGAATTCACCAAGCCTCTTTCCCTCTCCTTCCGTCTGTTCGGAAACATCCTTGCCGACGAATTGGCTGTGGGCGTGCTGGTGTACCTGGTTCCGCTGATCGTGCCCCTGCCTGTGATGCTTCTAGGTCTTTTCACCAGTGCCATTCAGGCTCTCATCTTCGCGACCCTGGCGTCCTTCTACATCGGTGAAGGCCTCCACGAGGCCCACTAAAAGCCGAACTCCTCTATCGCCTGAGAACGGCGATCTGCTAAACACATCCGCGCGCAGGTCCGGCATTGCACCCGGGCCCGTTCCTTCGGGAATGTCCCTGCGCGGGGGGAACCGATCCCCAAGTCCATTCCGTACAGCGCTTCCCAGCGCTTCCCCTTACACCACCCAACATGGATTCCATCACCTCCGCCGCTTCCGTTGTGGCTGCTGGCCTGGCAGTCGGCCTCGCCGCCATCGGCCCTGGTATCGGTCAGGGCACCGCGTCCGGCGGCGCTGTTGAGGGCATCGCCCGTCAGCCCGAAGCCGAAGGCAAGATCCGCGGCACCCTGCTGCTGTCCCTGGCATTCATGGAATCGCTGACCATCTACGGCCTGGTGGTGGCTCTGGTGCTTCTGTTCGCCAACCCCTTCGCCGGCTGATCAGTGCAGGGGGATCGCAGATCCCCCTCCTGAGCTTCTTGTTTCGATTCCTTCCCAGCGCACCTTTCCATGACCTGGCTTCTGCTCGCTGAAGCAGGTGTTCCGGAGGGAGGTCTTTTTGACCTCGATGCCACCCTTCCGCTGATGGCGGTTCAGGTGGTTCTCCTCACCTTCCTGCTCAATGTCCTCTTCTTCCGTCCGGTCGGCAAGGTCGTGGAAGATCGCGAGGGCTACATCTCCACCAGTCGTGCTGATGCCAAGCAGAAGCTCGCCCAGGTTGAACGCCTGGAGGCTGATCTGGCTGAACAGCTGAAAGGTGCCCGCCAGGCCGCTCAGGCCGTGATCATCGAGGCGGAACAAGAAGTTGACCGGCTTTACCGCGAAGCACTGGCCCAGGCGGAAGCTGAAGCCAACCGCACCAAAGAGGAAAGCCGTCGTGCCATCGAGGCCGAGCGTGAGTCCGCCCGAACCCAACTCAAGGGCCAGGTGGATCAGCTGAGCACCACGATCATCAACCGTTTGCTGGCCGCGTGATGTCTCTCAATTTCAATCCGCTCGAAACCAATCTGGTCAACCTGGTCATTGTGATCAGTCTCCTGGTTTGGTTCCTGCGTGGTTTCCTGGGAGGAATCCTGGAACGCCGCCGCGCCGCCATCCTTCAGGACCTGCAGGACGCAGAGTCCCGCCTGAAGACCGCCACCGAAAACCTGAGCCAGGCTCAGTCCGAGTTGGCTGCTGCCCAGCAGAAAGCCGAGAAGATTCGTGCTGATGGTCAGGCCCGAGCCGCAGGCATTCGTGCCGAAGGCGAGAAGCGCACCATCTCTGCGATGGCTGCCGTCAAGGCCGGTGCCGATGCTGATGCAGAGGCCGATGCTGCCCGGATCAAGGACAGTCTCCGTCGTGAAGCTGCTCTGGCGGCAATCGACAATGTTCTTGCCCAGCTTCCGGGTCGTCTCGACGCCAGTGCTCAGGCCAAGTTGATCGATTCCACCATCAAAAATCTGGAGAACGCCTGATGCCTCTCCTCAACTCTCTGGCCACCCCCTACGCCGAAGCATTGCTTCAGGTCACCGAAGCCCGAGGTGAGTCTGAAATCGTTGCCGATCAATGCAAGCAACTGCTTGCGATCTGGAACGATTCCGAAGACTTCCGCGACGCCATGGTGTCTCCGGTTCTTGAGCCGGATGCCAAAAAGCAGGCTCTTAAGGCCATCGTGGGTGATCAGGTCACGCCGTCCGTTCTCAACCTTCTCAAGGTCTTGGCGGATCGGCAGCGACTCCTTGCCTTTGATGCGGTGATGCTTCGCTACCTCGAGCTTTATCGCGAGCAGCAGGGCATCACCCTGGCTCAGGTCCGCTCAGCCCAGGCTCTCAGCGAAGAGCAGCAAGCGGCCCTCTCCAAGAAGGTGCAGGCCATGGCCGGCACCAACAAGGTCGACATCGACCTCAGTGTGGATCCGTCCCTAATCGGCGGTTTCGTCGTGAGTCTCGGATCTCAGGTGATCGACGCCAGCCTGTCTGGCCAGGTTCGTCGCCTCGGTCTGGCACTCGCCAAGGCGAGCTGACCTCACTTCTTCCTCCACCGCTTCTTCCCCCCCCCACTCCCAGCTGGGATCACACGCCATGGTTTCCATCCGTCCCGACGAGATCAGCGCCATCCTCAAGCAGCAAATTGAGGACTACGACAAGTCGGTTTCCGTCAGCAATGTCGGCACCGTTCTCACCGTGGGCGACGGCATCGCCCGCGTTTACGGCCTGCAGCAAGCCATGGCCGGTGAGCTCCTCGAATTCGAGGACGGCACCGAAGGCATCGCCCTGAACCTCGAAGACGACAACGTCGGCGCGGTGCTCATGGGTGAGGGATACGGCATCCAGGAAGGCAGCACGGTGAAGGCCACCGGCAAGATCGCCGCTGTGCCCGTGGGTGAAGCCATGCTGGGCCGGGTGGTGAACTCCCTGGGCCGTGCCATCGACGGTAAGGGTGAAATCGCCACCAGCGAGACGCGCCTGATCGAATCCATGGCGCCCGGCATCATTCAGCGCAAGTCGGTGCATGAGCCGATGCAGACCGGCATCACCGCCATCGACGCGATGATCCCCGTCGGCCGTGGCCAGCGCGAGCTGATCATTGGTGACCGCCAGACCGGCAAGACCGCCATCGCGATCGACACAATCCTGAACCAGGCAGATCAGGACATGATCTGCGTCTACGTCGCCGTGGGTCAGAAGGCTGCTTCCGTGGCCAACGTCGTTGAAGTGCTGCGTGAGCGTGGCGCCCTCGACTACACCGTGATCGTGGCGGCCAACGCGTCCGAGCCCGCTGCGCTGCAGTACCTGGCTCCTTACACCGGCGCCTCCATTGCCGAGTACTTCATGTACAAGGGCAAGGCCACCCTGGTGATCTACGACGATCTCTCGAAGCAGGCTGCTGCCTACCGCCAGATGTCGCTCCTGCTGCGTCGTCCGCCCGGTCGTGAGGCCTACCCCGGCGATGTCTTCTACTGCCACAGCCGTCTGCTCGAGCGTGCAGCCAAGTTGTCTGACGCCATGGGCAAGGGTTCCATGACCGCCCTGCCGATCATTGAGACCCAGGCCGGTGACGTTTCGGCCTACATCCCCACCAACGTGATTTCGATCACGGATGGTCAGATCTTCCTCAGCTCTGACCTGTTCAACTCCGGTCTGCGTCCTGCGATCAACGTGGGTATCTCCGTGAGCCGGGTGGGCGGTGCTGCCCAGACCAAGGCCATCAAGAAGATTGCCGGCACCCTCAAGCTGGAGCTGGCCCAGTTCGACGAGCTGGCTGCCTTCTCCCAGTTCGCTTCTGACCTGGATGCTTCCACCCAGCAGCAGCTGGAGCGCGGCAAGCGTCTGCGGGAACTGCTCAAGCAGCCTCAGTTCAGCCCCCTGATCCTGGCTGAGCAGGTCGCCATCGTTTACGCCGGTGTGAAGGGCCTGATCGACGACGTCCCCGTCGACAAGGTTGTTGATTTCTCCCGCGAACTGCGTGAGTACCTCAAGTCCAACAAGGCTGAGTTCATCACCGAAATCCAGGAGAAGAAAGTGATGAGCCCTGAGGCTGAGGCGATCCTCAAGGACGCCATCACCGAAGTCGTGTCCACCATGGTCGCCTCCGCGGCCTGAAGGAGCTGCCGACATGGCGAATCTCAAGGAAATCCGAGACCGAATTAAGTCGGTCAAAAACACCCGCAAGATCACCGAGGCCATGCGCCTGGTTGCTGCGGCCAAGGTGCGCCGCGCCCAGGAGCAAGTGCTCCGCAGCCGTCCCTTCGCGGATCGGCTGGCCCGGATCCTGGAAAACCTCCAGTCCCGCATGGGTTTCGAAGATGCGGCATCTCCCCTGATGCAGCAGCGCAATGTGGAGACCATCACCCTGGTGGCGGTCACCGGCGATCGCGGCCTGTGTGGGGGCTATAACGCCAACATCATCAAGCGCACGGAACAGCGTTTTGCTGAGCTGAAGGGAAAGGGTTTCGACGTGAAGTTGCTGCTGATCGGCACCAAAGCCATCGGCTACTTCACCCGTCGGGACTACCCGATCCAGGCCACCTTCTCCGGTCTGGAACAGGTGCCCACCGCCGATGAGGCCAACACGATCTCCACGGATCTGCTGGCTGAGTTCCTGGCTGAAAGCACCGATCGCGTCGAGCTGATCTTCACCAAGTTCATCAACCTGGTGAGTTGCAAGCCCGTGGTTCAGACACTTCTGCCCTTGGATCCTCAGGACATCGCTGATCCCGAGGATGAGATCTTCCGTCTCACCACCAAGGACGGCCTTCTGACCGTGGAGCCTGGTGCAGGTCCTGCCAACACCGAGCCGAAGATTCCTTCCGACATCGTGTTTGAGCAGACCCCTGAACAGTTGCTGAATGCACTGCTTCCGCTGTATCTGCAGAACCAGATGCTGCGTTCCCTGCAGGAATCGGCAGCCTCCGAGCTGGCCAGCCGGATGACGGCCATGAACAACGCCAGCGACAACGCCAAGGAATTGGCCAAGAGCCTCACCCTTGACTACAACAAGGCCCGTCAGGCTGCGATTACCCAGGAGATCCTGGAAGTTGCAGGCGGTGCGGCCGCTGTTGGCTAACCATTTCGGCTGGTCTTTTCGGTCGATCGATCATTCGAATGCCGGTCCTTCGGGGCCGGTTTTTTTGTGCCGTGTTAACGGTGAATCGGAGCGGTTTGAGGGTGTGGGCGTGCTTCAGCTTCATCAGCTCTTCCCCACCGTCGTGGCAACGACGCAATTTCCTCTCGACCCTCTGCAGCAGGCGTCCTGCATGCAGGCTCTGCTGGAGCTTCGCGGCGCGGCCGAGGGCAACCCCAATGAAGGCTGCGCCTGGACGGGGGACCTGCATGGGGTGTGGCAGCTGCATCAACAGCAGCCCTTTCAGGCCTTGGCTCAGTTGGTGGTTGAGCAGGCCTGGAGTTATCTCGATTCGCTTGGGTTTGCGCGAAGCCAAGTGGCCCTGCATCTGCAGCGTTGCTGGCCGGTGATCAGCGATTGGGATCAAGCGGTTGGCCGCCACCATCACCCCAATGCCCATCTCAGTGCTGTTCTGTACCTCACGGGTAACGGCTCGGGAGAAGAAGGCATGTTGCGGCTGCATGCGTCCCATCAACCCAATGAGTTGGTGGCGGGCTTGGCGGTGGGTTACGGCGGCCCGATTGCTGAAGGCCACCCGTTCAATCAGGCCCACTGGGATCTGGCCCCACGCCCCGGTTTACTTGTGCTGTTTCCGTCGAGCCTGCACCACAGCGTTCTGCCCAACGACGCCCCAGACGAGCTGCGCTGTTCCATCAGTTTTGATTTCGCGCTGACAGCACCCGTGCAGGGTGGTTTGCCGGAATATCTGGCGCCCCACCCCCGCCATTGGGACTCGCTGGACGAGCCCATTGCCTGAGAGAATGCGGCGTCTTCCTTGTTGAGCCCGGCATGTCCGACGTGGCCACCTACACCGTCCGCGCCGAGTTCGAAGGCGAAACCCACAGCTTCCCCTGCCGCGCTGACCAGACGGTGCTGAATGCTGCTGAGGCCGCTGGCATCACCCTCCCCAGCTCCTGCTGCTCCGGGGTATGCACCACTTGTGCTGCGGTGATCAGCGAGGGCAGTGTTGAGCAGCCCGATGCCATGGGCGTGAAGGGTGAGCTTCAGCAGCAGGGCTACAGCCTGCTCTGTGTTGCTTTCCCGCGGGCTGATCTCACCCTCAAGGCGGGGCAAGAGGATGCGCTCTACGAAGCCCAGTTCGGTCAATACCAGAAGTGAGGCTCATCAGCCTGCAACGGCAGTTTCCTTGGCCTGCTGATGTGCCATTGGTTGAGCTGCGCAGCTGGATCCGTCAGCAGTTGGCTCAGGATGGTGATCTGCTGCGTTGGGCTCTTACCGCAGTGCACTCCAGTGCCGATGGTGGCCGAATGATCCAGGTGGAGGCAGTGATCAGCGCGTGAGCTCGGCACCGATGCCAACGCTGATGCTGGTGCCCACGGGCATCGGTTGTGACATCGGTGGCTACGCCGGTGACGCCCTGCCGTCAGCCCGCTTGCTTGCTGCAGCGAGCGGCTGCCTGATCACCCATCCCAATGTGATGAACGGGGCTTCGCTGTATTGGAGCGACTCCCGCGTGCTCTATGTAGAGGGTTATGGCCTCGATCGGTTTGCCGTGGGTGACTGGGCCCTGCGGCCGGTGCGAAGGCAACGGATCGGCTTGCTGCTGGATGCCGGCATCGAGCCCGAGCTGGCCCAGCGCCAGATTCAGGTGGCTGAGGGCTGCCGAGCCAGCCTGGGTTTGGAGATCGGCCCGGTGGTTTCAACGGATGCGCCGCTTGAGGTGACACTTGAGTGTGGTGCCAGTGGCGCCAGCTGGGGGCGATTGGGGCGTCCTGATGCCTTGTTGCGAGCCGGTGAACGCTTGAAGCAGGCCGGGGCGACGGCGATTGCGGTGGTGGCCCGCTTCCCGGAGGATCCGGAGAGTGACGCGTTGGCGGCGTATCGCCAGGGCAGTGGCGTGGATGCTCTGGCCGGAGCTGAAGCGGTGATCAGCCACCTGCTGGTCCAGCACCTGCAGATCCCCTGTGCCCACGCTCCGGCCTTGGACCCCTTGCCCCTGGATTCGCAGCTGGATCCAAGGGCGGCGGGTGAGGAGCTCGGCTACACCTTCCTGGCCTGCGTGCTGGTGGGGCTGAGCCGGGCACCGGATCTGGTGAGCGCCCCCCGGCAGCCTGGCGATCTTGATGCGACGCAATTGGGGGCGGTTGTGGTGCCCGCAGGCGCCCTGGGGGGTGAAGCGGTGCTGGCTTGTCTGGAACGGAATGTTCCGCTGATCACAGTGGAGAACCCTGCGGTGTTGTCGGTCACGGCCGATGCCCTTGGCTTGAGCCAGGGCGTTCTTCAGGCCAGTAGTTACAGCGAGGCAGCAGGGTTGGTGCTGGCGCTGCGGGAGGGATTGAGTCCGGCGTCCCTGGGCCGGCCACTACCAGCGCTGCAACGGTTGGATTGATGCCTGGCGGTTTTGGTGGAGCCTTCGATCAGAGCCCTTGCCCCTGTGGGGGTGCTGTTTATCGCAGCTGCTGCGGGCCCCTGCATCGCGGCGATCGGCGTGCCGAAACGGCTGAACAGCTGATGCGCTCAAGATATTCAGCTTTTGCGCGTGGCGAGATCGACTATCTGTTGGCCACCCATCCCGAGCCGAATGTTCCAGCACAGCAGCGGCGTCGTTCCCTGGAGCGGAGTTGCCGGCAGACCCGTTGGCTCGGCTTGACGGTGCTGGCTGTCAGCGCCGGCGGCCTGCGGGATCTGGAGGGAACGGTGCATTTTGAAGCCCGTTACCGCGGTGGGGTGCTGAAGGAAACCTCCCTGTTTCAGCGGCGCGACGGCGCGGAGGATGGTCCTTGGCTCTATGTGGGTGCACTCCACTTGGAGGGCTAACGCAGGCAGGCCATCGGATGCCGCGGCGGCACCCCAAGTGCTTTGGCCACGCCGGGGTGGCAGACCGATCCCTGCACCGTGTTCAGGCCGGAGATGAGTTCCGGTCGTTCCGTCACCGCTTCCTCCAGGCCCCGCCCGGCGATGCCCAGGATGTACGGGAGGGTCACGCTCACCAGGGCTTCGGTGGAGGTGAACGGCACCGCACCAGGCATGTTGCCCACGGCGTAGTGCTGCACGCCGTGGATGGTCACGGTGGGATCGCGGTGGGTTGTCTCCTGGCTGGTGGCGATGCAGCCGCCTTGGTCGATGGCCACATCCACGATCACCGAACCGGGCCGCATCTGCTTCACCATCTGCTCGTCCACCAGGGTGGGGGCGCGCCCACCGGGGGTAAGCACGGCTCCGATCACCAGATCCGCCGTTGGCACCAACCGTTCCAGAAGCCCGCGGCTGCTCACCACACTCATCAAGCGACCGCGCCGGTCGGCCTCCAGGCTGCGCAACCGCTGGGGTGAGCGGTCGAGCAGCAACACCTCGGCATCCATGGCGGCGGCCGTTCGTGCGGCATTCCATCCCACGGTGCCGGCGCCAAGCACCACCACCCGGGCCGGTTGCACGCCGGTGCAGCCCCCCATCAGCACGCCGCGGCCGCCGTGGGGTTTCTCCAGCAGGTGAGCTCCAACCTGGGCTGCCAAGCGCCCCGCGATTTCGCTCATCGGTGCCAGCAACGGCAGGCTGCCGTTCTCCAGCTGCACGGTTTCGTAGGCGATGGCAGCGGTGCCTGCCTCCAGCAGAGCCTCGCCAACGCTGGGATAGGCGGCCAGGTGCAGGTAGGTGAACAGCACCATGTCCTTCCGCAGATAGACAAATTCCTCCGCCTGCGGTTCCTTCACCTTCACCACCAAATGGGCGCCCCAGGCCTCGTCGCGGCTCACCATTTGGGCACCGGCGGCGGCGAAGGCGTCGTCACCGATTCCCGCTCCAGCCCCGGCTCCGGTTTCGATGCGCACCTCCAAGCCTTGGCTCACCAGTTCCCGCACCGCATCGGGAGTCAGCGCCACGCGCTGCTCATCGAGCTTGATCTCCTTCGGCACACCGATGCTGGCCATCGGGGCCGAGAGAACGGATGCTGCCATGGCGGCTTTAAGGAGATCCCTTCAATCTGGCTCCGCTGCGCACAACCCGCCACATCACCAGGGTGGGATGGCTTTAGGTCGCTGCAATGGGCAACCGCCAGCCGCTGCCGAAGGCCTGGGGGCTCACCTTGAGCAACGGTGCCGCCTGGCGTCGCTTGAACTCGGCCCGTTTCAGCAGCCGTTCCACCCGCTCCACCAGGGCGGGATCATGGCCGGCCGCCACCAGGGTTGGTCCAGACTGGCGCTCCTGGATTAGGGCTTTGAGCAGGGCGTCCAGAGCGTCGTAGTCGGGCAGGGAGTCGCTGTCTTTCTGGTTGGGCCTTAGCTCGGCGCTCGGTGGTTTGCGTCGAATCGCCTCCCCCACCAGCTCCCCGTGGGTCGGGAGTCCCAGCGCCTTGCGGCAGCCCCGGGCTGCGTCGCTGTCGAGCCAGTCGCACAGGGCAAACACGCTGGTTTTGTAGAGATCGCCAATCACCGCAAGCCCGCCGTTCATGTCGCCATAGAGGGTGCAGTACCCCACGGCCAGCTCGGATTTGTTGCCGGTGGTGAGCAGCAGTTGGCCCTGCTGGTTGGCCACGGCCATCAGCAGGGTGCCGCGAATGCGTGATTGCAGATTTTCCGCCGTCACGCCCTGGGGCGTTTCCCCCAGCGGTGCGGTGAGGGCCTGGTCGTAGCCCTCCATCAGGCCGGCGATCGGCACTGTGTTGGTCTGCAGTCCCAACCGTTCGGCCAAGGCCAAGGCGTCGTCGATGGATCCAGCCGAGCTCCAGGGGGAGGGCATCAACAGCGCTGAGACCGCCTCGTTCCCAAGGGCTGCGCTGGCGATCACGGCCACCAGCGCTGAGTCGATGCCGCCGCTCAACCCCAGCAATGCCTTGTTGAACCCGCATTTCCGGGCGTAGTCACGCACCCCAAGCACCAGGGCGCGGAACAGCCGCTCCAGGGGATCCATGGGTTGAATCTGGCCGTGGGACTGCACAGGGGTGGGATGACCGCTGTCCCAGACCGCCAGGTGCTCCTCACAGACGGGGAGCTCCAGCTGCACGGCGCCATCGGCTTCCACCACAAAACTGGCCCCGTCGAACACCAGCTCGTCGTTGCCCCCCACTTGATTGAGGTAGATCAGTGGGCAATTGAGGCGTTGCGCCGCCGCCGCCGCCAGCTGTTGGCGCAAGGCTGGCTTGGCGGCATCGAAGGGGGAAGCCGCCAGATTGATCACCAGATCCGGCTGTTCGGGGATCAGTTGATCGATGGGATCCGGTCCGTCCAGGCGCTCGCGCTGCAGGCCGTCATCCACCCAGAGGTCTTCGCAGATGGTGAGGCCCAGTCGCTTCCCGTTGGGCAGGCTGAGCAGGCAGGGGCCATCACCGGGGCGGAAGTAGCGCCGCTCATCAAAGACGTCGTAACTGGGCAGCAGTTGTTTCTGGGCAATCGGCCGCCAGCCCAGGCGATTCACCAGCACCACACTGTTGTGCAGCCGTGGACTGCGGGCATCTGATGCGGGCAGCGCAGCTCCCACCAATAGGGTGACGCTGCTGTTCAGTTGGTTCACCAGCCACTGCAGCACCGTGTTCTGTAGCTGGATGCGGCTGGGCTCGAGCAACTGGTCCCGAGGGGGATACCCCCAGAGGGAGAGTTCAGGGGTGAGCACCAGATCAACAGCCTGCTCTTCTGCCCTGCGCACGGCCTCCAGAATCCGCTTCGCGTTGCCCTCGAAGTCGCCGACCACGGGGTTGAGTTGCGCTAGGGCGATGCGCATCAGCAGAGGCTCCCCGAAAGGCCGTACAGATTGTGCTGGAGCAACAGCGGCCATACCGCTTCAGGGATCTGCGCTGGATTCGGTTGCTGGCGCAGTTGCGAACTGGCGGTGGCGGGAACCTCCAGATCCAGCAGCTCCACCTGTCCGCCCAGGTCGCGCAAGGCCTGCAGCGTCGCCTCCTCGAGGGGCCAACCCTTGCGGGGGGCGATGGCCAGGCGGCACTGCGGCAGCCAGCAATCGCTCTGTTTCCAGCGGGGAATCTGGCCAGCGAGATCGCTGCCTACCACAAACACAAGGTTGCGATCAGGCCAATGCTGGGCGGCTCGTTGCAAGGTGATCAAGGTGTAAGGGCTGCTCAGATGCTGGGCCAGCTCGAGACGTTCATCCTGCAGTTGCTGCACCAGCTGGCCGAGCAGCACCGCTCGCAACTCCAGGGGGGCATCGTGCTGTTTCAGGGGATTGTCGCTGGCCCATGTCGCCACCTGGCCGAAGCGGTTCAACAGCCCCTCCAGCAGCACCTGATGGCCGCGGGTGGGTGGATCGGCGCTGGTGCCCAGCAAAGCGATGGCAGCAGCGGTCATCTCAGGGCAGCAGTGGTTGCAGATCCTGCTCCAGGGCTTTGGGCCAGCGCAACAGCCAGTGGTGCACCACGGGATCTCGTTCGGCCAGGCGGCGTAACAGCGAACCGGGTTGTCCACCGCGCCGTCGCAGCAACTGCTGCGCCACCAGACGCCCCGTTCGGCGGCTGGCATGCACCGCCAGGGCGGCCTGGGCCACGGCCACCGGGGCTGCAGGTGCCATGCTGGCGCCGCCGCTCACCGGCACCAGCAGCAGCAGGGCCTGCTTGAGGGCCGCCAGCCCCAGCTGCACCCCGCCCAACAAGGCGTTGTGGCTGGAGAGTCGGGTGAGCAGCAGCCGTGCCGCCGCTGGCGTCATCGGCAGGTTGTAGAGACGGCTGAGCTGCAGCACCAGGGCGGTGTCGCAGGCCATGCCTCCGGCCATGTCCAATGCCATTACAGGGTTGACGGCCACGCCGGTGGCTTTGGCGGCTGCATAACGACCGATAAGGCTCTGGGCCGTGCGGCGGTGCTGTTGCAGCCGCAGTGCTTGGCAGGCCCTCTGGAAGCGGTCGGCCTGGCGCAGCGACTGAATCGCCAACAGCAGGGTGCCTTCGTTCTCCAGCTGCCGGCAGAGCTGCTTCTGCAGATCCTGCACCTGCGGCGTCGTGATCGTGCTGCGCACCCGCCCATCGGCCTGGATTTGGGGGCTGCGGGGCGCTGCCGCTGCCGCGGTGATCGGTAGATCCACCGGCAGCCGGGCGCGGATGCTGCGCAGCAGTTCGGCACGTTCCTGCTCTGGCCAGCGGTCGCTCCGGTTCAGCACCAGCTGCAGGGGCTTGCCGCTCTCCAGCAGCGTTTGTAAGGCCTCCAGGTCGGCCCGGGTCAGGTCACTGTCCACCACCAGCAGCACCAGATCAGCCCCCATAGCTACGCGGGAGGCCAAGCGAGCCCGCCCGGCGGCATCGATTTCATCAATGCCGGGGGTGTCTACCAGTTCCACCCTGGTCAGCCCGGCAATCTCCACGGGCCAGTCCACCGCCTGCTGATGGCGGGTGCTGCCGTGGGCGACATCCGTTGCCAGCAGTGGCCGGCGGATCAAGGCATTGATCAGGCTGGATTTGCCGACCCCCACCCGACCAAACAGAGCAATGCGCAGGCGTTGTTGCTGCAGCCGTTGCAGCTGACGATCCAGCAGCCGCAATTCACCCCCCAGCAGTCCCTGGTCCCGTGGGCTCAGCTGAAGCTGACTGCGCCAGTGCTCCAGCAGCAGCTGGCAGCGCTCAACGGTATGGGGCGGGGTGGGTTGCATCCCGCTCATGCTGCCGGCTTGCGCCACCAGCCGGCCAGCACGGCCAGCACCGATTCGGCACCGATCACGCCGACAAAGCCACCGAATTCATCCACCACCACGCGCACACCACCGCTGTCGCGCCGGAAGCCCGTCAGCAGTCGATCAGCCCGGATCATCTCGGGCACGTATTCCACCGGTTCGCAGAGGTCAACGGGTGTTAGCAGGCCGCGGTTCTCTAACAGGGCAGTGAGCACGCGCTCGCGGCTGGCCACGCCAAGCACCTTGTCCACTTGATCGCCCAGCACCACCCACCAGGGGTCGTTCGTGCTCATCAGCTTGGCCCGCTGGGCTTCGATGCTGAGGCTCCCATCCAGGGTGGGTGCCGCCACCCGCGGCGTCATCAGGTCGCGGGCGGTGAGGTCGTTGAGCTGAAACACCTTGCCGATCATCGCGGCTTCATCGGCTTCGATCTCTCCCTTCTGGGAGCCCAGGCGAGCCAGCAGACGGATCTCCTCTTCATTGGTGCTGAGTTCCGCTTCGGCGGTGATGGCCGGCAGCATCCGTTCCAGCAGCAGCACCAGCGGCCTGAGCACCAGGCCGAGCCAATGCAACAGGGGTGCGCTGGCCAGGGCCACCGGAAGGGCCAGACGGCTTCCGAGGGCTTTGGGCAGGATTTCACCCAGCAGGATCACCAGGACAGTCAGACCCACTGAGAACACCGGCAGTGCCACACCGCTGATGTTGCGCTGCTCGAACACCCAGGCGGCATAACCGCCCAGCATCAGGCTGCCGAAAATGTTGAAGCCGTTGTTGGCGATCACCAGAGCCGACAGGGTGCGCCCCAGCCGTTGACGCAACTGCGCCAGCCGCCGTGCCCCGGCCACGGGACGTTCCCGGGCCGCCAGCTCGTGCACTCGGATTGGACTCACGGTCAACAGAGCGGCTTCCACTCCGGAACAGAGGGCCGAACCCAGCAGCACCACCAAAACCAGCAGCAACAGCACCAGGAGATCGGAGCTCATTGCCGTCTGAAACTCCTTGCATCGTAGAGGCCCTGGCCAGTTCGGCCTTGCCAACTGCCATCCTGTTCCCCTGAACGCTCTGCTGCTGTGAACGGTTTCGACTCCGGCATCCACGCGCGTCGTCGCGCCCTGTTCATGGAGCAACTCGGCGCTGCCGCCGCGGTGATTCCGGCCGCGGCATTGGCGACCCATCACGCCGACTGCGAATGGCCCTTCCGGCAGGACAGCGATTTCTTTTATCTCACCGGTTTTGATGAACCGGATGCGGTGGCTCTGCTGCTGCCGCATCGACCGGAAGGGGAGCGCTACGTGCTGTTTGTGCAGCCCAAGGACCCGGCGGCTGAGGTGTGGACCGGCTTCCGCTGGGGCACCGAAGGCGCGGTGGAGCGCTATGGGGCGGACCTGGCCCATCCGCTGGATCAGTTGAGCGAAAAACTGCCCGAGTACCTCGCCGGTGCCGAAGCCATCGCCTTCCGGGTGGGCCGCCATACATCGGTGCAATCGATGGTGCTTTCGGCCTGGGGGCGGCAACTGGACACCTATGCCCGCACGGGGACGGCGGCCCTGGGCCTGGTGGCACCAACGCCGATCCTGCATCGCCTGCGGCTGCGCAAGGAGTCCCATGAGTTGGAGCGTTTGCGGGAGGCCTGCCGCATCTCCTCAGAAGCCCACGAGCTAGCCCGAACGATGACCCGTCCGGGCATGAACGAAGCCGAGGTGCAGGCGGCAATGGAGGCCCACTTCCGCAGCAACGGGGCCCGCGGTCCTGCCTACGGATCCATCGTCGCTGGTGGTGATAACGCCTGCGTGCTGCATTACACCGCCAATACGGCCCCGCTGCAGGACGGTGACCTGCTGCTGATCGATGCCGGTTGTTCGCTGGAGGATTACTACAACGGCGACATCACCCGTACCTTCCCGGTGAATGGCCGCTTCACGGCGGAACAGCGGGAGCTCTACAGCTTGGTGCTGGAGGCTCAGGAAGCTGCAGTTGCCGTTGTGGCTCCCGGCGGCACGGCGGAGGCGGTGCACGACACCGCCCTGCGAATTCTGGTGGAGGGCCTGGTGGACCTGGGCCTGCTGATCGGGGATGTGGACGGCATCATCGAGCGAGGCGACTACCGCCACCTGTACATGCACCGCACCGGCCATTGGCTTGGTCTGGATGTGCATGACGTGGGGGCCTACAGGCTCGGTGAGCAACCTGCGCCGCTGGAGCCAGGCATGGTGCTCACCGTTGAGCCCGGTCTTTACGTCAGCGATCGCCTCAGCGTGCCGGAAGGACAGCCAGAGATTGACGATCGCTGGAAAGGCATCGGTATCCGCATCGAAGACGACGTTGCCGTCACCGAGACCGGACATGAGGTGCTCACTGCCGGCGCCCTCAAGAGCGTTGCTGCAATGGAGCGCTGATCGCCTCGATCAGCGGGGAGTTTCGCGGACCGCAGTTGCCCTTATCCCGCAGCTCCTTCCCACTGCAAGACCGCTTCAGTGGTCGTCAGCACTTGATCAGCGCCCGCCTCCCGCAGCCGTTGCTCATAGATGTCGCGCGCCGCAGCCTGCTCTGGGGTTTGCAGGTGAGGCGGTGCCACCGCCAGGCTTACGAATGGTTGTTCCGGCCAGCGTTCCCGGGCCTGGATCACGGTGTGCACATCGGCCACGGTGTCGCCGAGATAGGCCACCTGAACTCCCTCGGCACTGGCCCCCAGTGCTTTGGCCAGGCGGATCAAGCCTGTGGGGTCCGGTTTATCGGGGGCATCTCCCATCGCGATCAGGGGCGGGTCCTGGAGCCCCAGGCGCTGTTGAAGCACGAAGCGGGCTGAGGGTGGTTCCGCGCCACTCACAAATCCCCAGCGCAACTCGCGCTTCGACAGCGTGGTGAAAAAGCTGGCGTCCACCAGAAGAGGCTCATCACCGATGAAGCCCGTCCATTGGCTGGGGTCTCCGTCCGGATCTCCGCCGAAGTAGAAGCCGCTGAACACATCGATCAGCGCGGCGCGATCCGGCAGCTCAGCACCATGGCGCCGCAGAAGTTCAAGGCTGGCGTCCCAGTCGTTGTTCCAGGCTCCTTCAGCCTTCAACGCATCGATGACATCAGCGCTGGGCTGCCAACCGCAGTAGTGCTGCACAGTGCATTGAAGGGCCCGTCGATAGCTGCCCGCGACATCGCGGATCACACCATCGATGTCGAACAGCAGGATGGTTAGGGATCCCAGAACGTCCAATGGGGAGCGGCTGGTAGGTTAGTTGTTTGTATTTCTGTCTTGAGCGCTGACACCATGACGGTCACCGAAGGCGCTGCCCCTACCGACCAGGAGGTCGCGACTCCGTCCGCCGACGCGGCTGAAGGCGCCACCCAGGCAGCTGAAACCACTGAAAAGCCTGCAGCCAGCGAAGCTGAAGGCCGTCCTGTGCTGAAGGGCGCCGCCGCGGCTCTGGCCACGGCCACCATCGATGCTGATGGTGTTCCTTCCGGTTACACCCCCAAGGCCGATGAGGGCCGCTTCCTGCTGAAGATCCTCTGGCTTCCCGACAACGTGGCCCTTGCGGTTGATCAGATCGTTGGCGGTGGCCCCAGCCCCCTCACCTCCTACTTCTTCTGGCCCCGTGAGGATGCCTGGGAAAGCCTCAAGACCGAGCTGGAAGGCAAGAGCTGGATCACTGACAACGAGCGGGTTGAAGTGCTCAACCAGGCCACTGAGGTGATCAACTACTGGCAGGAAGAGGGCAAAGGCAAGAGCCTCGACGAGGCCAAGGCCAAGTTCCCCGACGTCACCTTCTGCGGTACCGCCTGATTCCGCTTTTCAAGTTGATGATGCAAACCTGCCTTCGGGCAGGTTTTTTTATGCCTTCACGTGGCTTGGCTGGTGTTGGGAAAACGAACGGACAAACCACACCACGAAAAAGGCCAGGGGCGGTAACCCCTGGCCTTTGGCGACGTCATCCTTGAAACAGGGGGATGAATCAGTCGGCCGTTTTGCTGGCCTGAAGGCGAGCGCGGGCTTCATTCAGCTGTTGCTGTGCCTTGAGTTTTTCCGGCGAAGCGGGTTGGCCTTCCATGCCAGCCACCACGGTGGAGGCCTTCTGGAAAGCGGCTTCGGCGGTGGCGGCATCGATGGAGCTGCCAAGTTCGGCCTTGTTCACCAAAACGGTGACTTCATCAGCATCCACTTCGGCGAAACCACCCATCAGAGCGATGGAGTTCCATGCACCGTTGGCACGCACCCGCAGTACACCGATGTCGATGGCGGTGAGCAGGGAGATGTGGCCGGGCAGGATGCCGAGTTGACCGGTGGTACTGGGCAGGATCACCTCGTCGGCGCTGCCATCAAAGACGTTCTGGTCTGTTGCCAGCACGCGGAGGGTGAGGGACATGAACCTTGGTTCGAAAAGAGAACGGACTGTCGAGAAACACGTGATCGGGGGTGTGAATCACACCCCCGCAGGGATCACTTGGTTTCGGCGGCGATCTTCTCGGCCTTGGCTTTCACTTCCTCGATGTTGCCCACCAGGTAGAAGGCGGCTTCGGGGAGGCTGTCCAGCTCACCGGAAAGGATCTGGTTGAAACCAGCGATGGTCTCCTCCAGCTTCACGTACTTGCCGGGCATGCCGGTGAAGATTTCAGCCACGAAGAAAGGCTGGGAGAGGAACTTCTCCACCTTGCGGGCACGGTCCACGGTGCGACGGTCGTCTTCCGACAGTTCGTCGAGACCCAGAATTGCGATGATGTCCTGCAGTTCCTTGTAGCGCTGCAGGGTGGACTGCACAGCGCGGGCGGTGCGGTAGTGCTCATCACCCACCACAGCTGGCTGGAGCATGGTGCTGGTGGAATCCAGAGGATCCACAGCGGGGTAGATGCCCTTGGAAGCCAGGGCACGGTTCAGCACCGTGGTGGCGTCGAGGTGGGCAAAGGTGGTGGCCGGTGCGGGGTCGGTCAGGTCGTCAGCAGGCACGTAAACGGCCTGGATCGAGGTGATCGAACCTTCAACGGTGGATGCAACACGCTCCTGCAGGGCACCCACGTCGGTGCCCAGGGTGGGCTGGTAGCCCACAGCAGAAGGCATGCGACCCAGCAGTGCGGACACCTCGGAGCCGGCCTGCACGAAGCGGAAGATGTTGTCCACGAACAGCAGCACGTCCTGCTTGTTCACGTCGCGGAAGTGCTCAGCCATGGTCAGAGCGGAGAGGCCCACACGCATCCGGGCGCCGGGGGGCTCGTTCATCTGGCCGTAGCAGAGGGCCACCTTCGACTTGGACAGGTCGCCGGCGTTGATCACGCCGGATTCCTTGAATTCCTCGTAGAGGTCGTTGCCCTCACGGGTGCGCTCACCCACACCACCGAACACAGACACACCGCCGTGCTCCTTGGCGATGTTGTTGATCAGCTCCTGAATGAGCACGGTCTTGCCCACGCCGGCGCCGCCGAACAGGCCGACCTTGCCGCCCTGGCGATAGGGAGCCAGGAGGTCGATCACCTTGATGCCGGTCTCGAACACCTTGGGCTTGGTCTCAAGCTCAGTGATGTTGGGGGCATCCCGGTGGATGGGAGCGGTCGCCGTGGTGTTGACGGGGCCCTGCTCGTCGACGGGCTCGCCCAGCACGTTGAAGATGCGGCCGAGGGTGCCTTCACCCACGGGTACGGAGATCGGTGCACCGGTGTCAACGGCTTCCATGCCGCGCACCAGACCGTCGGTGCCACTCATGGCAACGGCACGAACCCGGTGATCACCCAGAAGCTGTTGAACCTCAGCGGTCAGAGCGACGTCGTCACCTGCGGGGTTTTTCCCCTCGATGCGCAGGGCGTTATAGATCTTGGGCAGTTTCCCGGCGGGAAATTCAACGTCCAGAACCGGGCCGATCACCTGACGGATCACACCCTTGGTGCCAGCAGATGCAGGAGCAGAAGCGACCATAGGAAGGAGAGTTGCGGGAACAGGCGCTGCGCGCTCGGACCCATTCAGAGCGGCGCAACCATACCACCGCTGTGGTTGCGCCCCCCCGGTTCGGTCACCCGCACAGCTTGGGGTATGGCCCGGGGGGTGGTCGCTTGCATACGTTGGCACTCATCGGCATCGAGTGCCAACTCGCGTCGATGCGTGGCGCATTGCGCCCTGTCCCTGCTCCTGCAAGTACCCATGGCTGCTGTTTCTCTCAGCGTCTCGACCGTTAAACCCCTCGGCGACCGCGTGTTCGTCAAGGTCTCTGAATCCGAAGAGAAGACCGCCGGCGGCATCCTTCTGCCTGACACCGCCAAAGAAAAGCCCCAGGTGGGTGAAGTGGTTCAGGTGGGCCCCGGCAAGCGCAACGACGACGGCAGCCGTCAGGCTCCCGAAGTTGGTGTGGGCGACAAGGTCCTCTACAGCAAGTACGCCGGCACCGACATCAAGCTCGGCAGCGATGAATACGTGCTGCTGTCCGAGAAGGACATCCTGGCTGTCGTCAACTGAGATCAGCCCTGCTGCATTGCGGCTTGAGTCTCAACTCAGCCTCCTTTAACCATCCTCTTCATTAGGAACCGCCTTCCATGGCAAAGCGCATCATCTACAACGAGAACGCCCGTCGCGCTCTCGAAAAAGGCATCGACATCCTCTGCGAAGCCGTTGCCGTGACCCTGGGTCCCAAGGGCCGCAACGTGGTGCTCGAGAAGAAGTTCGGTGCACCCCAGATCATCAATGACGGCGTCACCATCGCCAAGGAGATCGAGCTCGAAGACCACATCGAGAACACCGGTGTTGCTCTGATCCGTCAGGCCGCCTCCAAAACTAATGACGCCGCAGGTGACGGCACCACCACCGCCACCGTTCTGGCCCACGCCATGGTCAAGGCGGGTTTGCGCAACGTGGCTGCCGGTGCCAACGCCATCACTCTGAAGAAGGGCATCGACAAGGCTTCCGATTTCCTGGTCAGCAAGATCAAGGAAATGGCCAAGCCCATCGCTGACAGCAATGCCATCGCTCAGGTCGGCACCATCTCCGCTGGCAACGATGAAGAAGTCGGCAAGATGATTGCCGATGCCATGGACAAGGTTGGCAAGGAAGGTGTGATTTCCCTCGAAGAGGGCAAGTCCATGGAGACCGAACTCGAGGTCACCGAGGGCATGCGTTTCGATAAGGGCTACATCTCCCCTTATTTCGCCACCGACACCGAGCGGATGGAAGCCGTCCTCGACGAGCCTTACATCCTTCTCACCGACAAGAAGATCGGTCTGGTGCAGGATCTGGTGCCCGTGCTGGAGCAAATCGCCCGCACCGGCAAGCCTCTGCTGATCATTGCTGAGGACATCGAGAAGGAAGCCCTGGCCACTCTGGTGGTGAACCGTCTGCGCGGTGTGCTGAACGTGGCCGCTGTGAAGGCTCCTGGTTTTGGTGATCGCCGCAAGGCCATGTTGGAAGACATGGCTGTGCTGACCAACGGTCAGCTGATCACCGAAGATGCCGGTCTCAAGCTGGAGAACGCCAAGCTCGAGATGCTGGGCACCGCCCGTCGCATCACCATCAACAAGGACACCACCACCATCGTTGCCGAGGGCAACGAGGCGGCTGTCGGCGCCCGCTGCGAACAGATCAAGAAGCAGATGGACGAGACCGACTCCACCTACGACAAGGAGAAGCTGCAGGAACGCCTGGCCAAGCTGGCCGGTGGCGTGGCTGTGGTGAAGGTGGGTGCGGCCACCGAAACCGAGATGAAGGACAAGAAACTCCGTCTCGAGGACGCCATCAACGCCACCAAGGCGGCTGTTGAGGAAGGCATCGTTCCTGGCGGTGGCACCACCCTGGCTCACCTGGCTCCGGCCCTGGAGCAGTGGGCAGCCTCCAGCCTGTCCGGCGAGGAACTGATCGGCGCCAACATCGTGGCTGCTGCTCTTACCGCTCCGCTGATGCGCATCGCTGAAAACGCAGGTGCCAACGGCGCTGTTGTGGCTGAGAACGTCAAGGCTCGCGCTGGTGCCGAAGGCTTCAACGCTGCCTCCGGCGAGTACGTCGACATGCTGGCTGCCGGCATCGTCGATCCCGCCAAGGTGACCCGCTCCGGTCTGCAAAATGCCGCATCCATCGCTGGCATGGTGCTCACCACCGAGTGCATCGTGGCTGATCTGCCTGAGAAGAAGGAAGCAGCTCCTGCCGGCGGCGGCATGGGCGGCGGCGACTTCGACTACTGATCGACCTTCGGGTGGTTGGGAGACCACCCGAACTCAAGTCATGCCAAGAGGTCCTGCGGGGCCTCTTTTTTATGTTCGGATGCTGTCTTGTAAGAACTAGTTTTTACAAGACATGTGGCGCCTGGGGCCGGCGTTGGTTGCCGGCCATGAAGGATTGGGAGGTGCGGAGAGGTGCCGGCTAACGTCTTGCTGTGTATCGATGTGTCGGGACAAATGCCCCAGCGCCCCGGAGCTTTCGCCGCCCAGTTCGCTCCGGAGACGCTGCAGCGTTTCAAAGCCCTTTGCCGACAACAAGACAAGGCCTACTCCAAGGTGTTGGAGCGTCTTGCCTTGTTGTATGTCGAAACGGATGGAGGCATTCTTTCCCCGGCCAGCACGGCTTCTGCTCCCTCAAAAGGCGTGCAAAAAAGGCAAGTTCAGGTTGAATCTTTGCAAAACAAGTTGTTGGAGGATCTGTTGAAGCGGGTTGAAATCCTTGAAAAGAAGGAAACAAAAACGTTGTACGAGCTTGATCGGGTCTACAAGGAAATCGCTTTTCTGAAATCAGGGTTGCAAAGCCCTGAGTAATGTTTCTGGAATCTGAAGTCTGACGGCTTAAGTTCAAGGCCGCTAGGGTTCTCATTAATTCAGGCTGCTTGAAGAATTCTTGGTTTGTTGATCTTGCAATACCGCCTAAGTTGTTCCTCAGTCTTCTTGATTCGTTCTCTATGTGCTTTCTTGTGTAACTTCTGGTCGCAAAATTGATTGGAACAGAGCGGCAAGTTGATGAGCAGCATTCCAACCATCAGCTTGAAGCTGCCTTCAAAATATGTGTGCTGGAAATTGAGTTTGTGAGCGGGTTGGTTTAGTTCAACCAGCCAGCACTCAGGATCACAGCCAAGGTCAAAAACAACGCCAGGCATGTCCATGTCAGACGGTTCAACGTTGCTTCGGCGCTGCTGGCGCTGCTGAACATGGAGCTGCCGCTTGCCGCCAAGCCACCCATGCCATCACCTTTGGGGCTATGGAGCAGCACCAAGACGATCAACAGAAGGCCGGTGCCGATCCAGCTCCAGGACAAAATTGAGGTAAGCATCAAACGGAAAGAGGAAGGCGAGCGGTCTTGGGGGTGGGGTCCATGTTGGACATGGGGGCAATCAGGCTTTGGCCAGTCATGGCAGCCGGTTGCGGAAGGTCAAGAATTTGCAGCAACGTCGGAGCGATATCGGCCAGCCCCCCGTTATCGCGCAGTGTGATGGCGTTGCCATGGCCAGGCAGTTTGCGCCGTTCTCCTTCGATCAGGATCGCAGGCACAGGATTGGTGGTGTGGGCTGTCCAGGCTTGGCCATCCGGACCCTTCATCAATTCGGCATTGCCGTGATCAGCCGTGATCAGCATGGTTCCGCCTTGGCGTCCCACCGCATCCAATAACCGGCCAATGCAGGCATCCACGGTTTGGATGGCTTCCTTGGCGGCCTCCATCACACCGGTGTGCCCCACCATGTCGGGGTTGGCGTAGTTGATCACAATCAGCGAATAGTCCGCCTTCTCAATGGCAGAAATACAGCTGTCGGTGAGTTGCTCCGCCGACATCGCCGGTGAGAGGTCGTAGGTGGCGACCCTCGGCGATGGCACCAAGTGACGGTCTTCTCCCGCCAGTGGCTGTTCGATGCCACCGTTCATGAAGTACGTGACGTGGGGATACTTCTCCGTTTCAGCGGTGCGGTACTGCTTCAGCCCGGCGTCTGCCACCACCTGCCCCAACAGTTGGTCGAGCGGCTCGGGGGGGAAGGCCACTTGAACGGGAAGGTCTTGTTCCACCTGGGTGAAGGTGACCACATCCAATTTCGGCGTGTGGCTGCGCTCGAAGCCCTCGAAATCGGTGAGGCAGAGCGCTTGTACGATCTGGCGGGCGCGATCGGGTCGGAAGTTGAACACCAGAACGCTGTCACCGTCTTTGATGACGCTGTTCTGAAGCCGCACCGGTTCGAGGAATTCATCGGTGATGTTCTCGGCATAACTCTCCGCCAGCACCTGCTCTGCCGTCCGGCTGTCGACGGCGATGTTGGGATTGGTGTAGAGGTTGTAAGCCTTTTCGATCCGCTCCCAGCGCTGGTCCCGGTCCATGGCCCAGTACCGGCCACAGAGGCTGGCGAGCTGGCCAACGCCGCTTTGGCTCAGGGCCGCTTCCACCTGGCTGATGTATCCCGGAGCGCTCTGGGTCGGTGTGTCGCGACCATCGGTGATGGCATGCACGGCGACATCAGAGATGCCGCTGTCCGCTGCCCACTGGATCAGTCCACAGAGATGGTCCACGTGGCTGTGGACGCCCCCATCGGAGCAGAGGCCGAGCAGGTGCAAGGTGCCGCCTCGTCCTTGGGTGCGCTCTGCCAATTCCTTGAGTGCCTGCGTGTCGCCCAGTTGGTTGCTGCGCACCGTGTCGCTGATTCGCACCAACTCCTGGCGAATGATGCGGCCGGCTCCGATGGTGAGGTGGCCCACCTCAGAGTTACCCATCTGTTGATCGGGGAGGCCCACATGGGAGCCACTGGCCTCAATCAAGGTGTGTGGATATGCATGCCACAGGGCATCCATCACAGGAGTGCCGCCTTGCTGAATCGCGTTGTGCTCGCTCGCGTTCCTGTAACCCCATCCATCAAGAATGGCGAGAACGACCGGTGCCACTGTCCCGGAGCGTCCTGAACCGTTGGTAATGCTTTTCCCCACGTTCACCCGCGACCGACGGTTCTTAAGGACTCTTGCAGAATCAACTTAACGCCACGCCAGCCCTCAAGCTGCAGTTTCAGCCAATTCCCACACCCCGCAGCGCTCAATCCTCCATGGCCGACCCTGAACGGATCGAAATTCTCTCGGAGCGTGAGCTTGGTCTAACGCTGTCGCGTTTGGCGTCGCAGGTGTTGGAGAGCGCCGAAGACAGCCGTCGGTTGATGCTGTTGGGGATCCCCACCCGCGGCGTTCAGTTGTCCAGGGTTTTGGCGCGGGAATTGGAGCGGTTGACAGGCCACGCCATCTCCCAGGGGGCCATTGATCCCACGTTCCATCGCGATGATCTGGAGCGCATCGGCACCCGTCTGCCCCAGCTCACGACTCTCCCCACCAGCATTGAGGACCGCCAGGTGATTCTGGTGGACGATGTGATCTTCACAGGGCGGACGGTGCGCGCCGCCCTGGAAGCCATGCAGAGCTGGGGGCGCCCGCAGCGAGTGATGTTGCTGGCCATGGTGGATCGAGGCCATCGGGAGCTTCCGATTCAGCCTGATTTCTGTGGTCGCGTTGTGCCGACTCGACGCAGCGAAACCATCGAGCTCCGCCTCAGGGATGTTGATGGTGAGGAGGGGGTGTTCCTGAGCCGACTCAGCCGGCAGGCTTGAGTTCGTCGGCGCGGAAATGGGCCTTGTAGCGGCCGAAGGCAACGATCACAGGAAGCGTTGGACTGATCACCCGACCCTTCCAATCATTGAGAACGTTCGCCACCTCTCCGGTCTGCCCTTTCATGTCAAAGGCCTGGCCCCGGTGTTCGGGATGGTTGAACACAACGACGGATGCCTCCACCGTCACCCTGTCGCCCGCCTGCATTGCACCTGAGTCATCCACGGGTTCATCTTGTCACGGGCTCGGGGACGAGCGTCGACAGAAACTTTCCGGTCCGTCCTCTTCGACGCGACCGCCAAGGTCGCTGCAGCCCATCGAAAAGGCCGTCCAGGGGTCCAGACCTTGGAGCAACTGATCCTCGACGGCGGCATCCAGCCGGTCACCGCTGATGACGTCGGCACGCACCGCTGGGTGCTGTTGGTGTTGCTGGGCCTCATCGAGGGCCTGAATGGCACTCTCCACCTCTTGACGGGTGGCACTTGCCTGCTGCTGCCACCAGGGATGGTCGAGTTTGTTGAGGCTGTCCAAGGCCTCCCACCAGCGTTCTTGCTCCACCAGTTGAACTAGCCGACGCTGTTCCAATTGGTTGCGGTTCCAGATCTCCATCAGCGTTGCACTGAGTTGGCTGATGGAGCTGCGCGCGCTGCCTTTGAGGGGATCCAGCAACGCGAGTGCCTGCTGCAGGTCTCCCTCACGAAACAGAGCAATCGCCTGATCCATCAGAGCCTGGCGCCAGCGTTCGAGGGTCTTGCGATGGAGGGCAAGGTCGCCATGGCCCGAGGCGACCAGTTGCTGCTGCAGCGTGAGGGCAGCGATCGCATCGCCTTGGTCCCAGAGATGTTCGGCGTGCTTCTGGCGGCAGAGGGCCTGCTCCTGCGGTGCGCCCTGTCCCAACCAGCGCAGGGAGGCGAGTTGCTCACTGGTGCGGATGCAGGCCTCGTAGTCGTTGGCAGCGAGGGCACTCTGCAGCCGCTTCGGCAGTTGTTGTTCCCACCAATAGGCACCTGTCGCAATCGCCAGCACCAATCCCAGAGTTCCAACACCCCAGAGCCGAAGCAGCAGTTGACGCGGTGCCGCCACGAAGGGTGGAGCTGAACGTTGGTTCTGTTTTATGGAGTGACGGCTCCCGTTCCAAGGGCCTGTGGACGGACGTCTTATCGGACAGTCTTTATGGGTCAGTCTTATCGGACAGCCCCCAGCGTTGGCTGGGACCACGTCCGACCTGAACGCAGATCGTTGATCTCCAGCTGAAGCTGCGCTTCTTGATCAATGCTCCAGCGCAGCCGTAGGCAGTCTTCGCCCTGCTCTCCGGCGGGATCCAGAGGCAGCACCAGCTCGATGCCGGGCCAAGGCTGATGGGAGACCTCCCCGGCGGTCTGCTCCTGCAGGGTCGGCAAACCATTGATGAAGACCACGCTGTGGCTCCCCTGCGGGATGGGCTCCCCCAGCACCAGCTCCAAGCTGCGTTGACCGGTGCGGCTGGCGGCCAGCACCAGCTCCAGGGGGGCGGGGCTCGGCCAGGGTTGACCGGCCACGAAGAGGGGGTGCCAGCGGTGGCTGTTGCTGCGCTGATCCCAGAAACGCAGGGAAACACCGTGTTGCAGCACATCCCGAATGGCAACCCCTGGCGTGAGTTGAAGCGCACCCAGGGCCACAGCCTCCACCGGTGGCGGGGTGAGCAAGGGCGCTGGCGCCGTGTGCTCGGAGAGCCACTGGCGCAGGAGGGGCAGCTGGGCACCGCCGCCGACGGCCACTACGCCCTCCAGATCTTCAAGGCTGCAGTTATTGCGGCGACCGCCGGCGAGACAGCTCTCCAGCAGTTGTTCGAGGGCGTCTCCGAAGCCGCGCTCCAGCAGAAGCGCGTTGAGTTCGCTGCGCGACAGGCGGAGCTCATGCTCCTGCTCATCCACCGCCAACTCCATCAGGGGCTCGCGTTCGCCTAAGTCGGTGTTGCTCAGCCGGCATTTGAGCCGTTCGGCGGCATTGAGCAGGGGGGTGCTGGCGGGTTGACCCGGGCAGCAGCGGTCCACAATCCAGCGATCGATGTCACGGCCCCCGAGGCGCAGCCCGGCTTTGCCCAGAACCTTTGCTGTGCGCAGCATCTGGCGGCTTTTGTCCCCGAGGCTGCGCCCCCCCAGCCGCAGCAATTGGGCTATCGGTGCGGCACGACCTTCCCCTCCTTCCAGAGCCACCAGGGCCAGATCCAGCGTGCTTCCGCCCAGGTCCACCACCAGCAGAGTGGAACCAGCGGGAAGCCCTGCACCCATGGCGGCTGCTGTGGGTTCATCCACCAGGGCGATCTCGGCCACCGGCAGCGTGGTGCAGGCCTGCAGCAACCAGCTGCGATACGCCCGGTAGCACTCCACCGGGGCGGTCAGCACCAGCCGCTCCACCGGGAGATCGCTGGGGAGCCGGCTCCAGATCTGTTGAAGCAGCTGTTCTCCAGCCCAGCGGGCTGCGTCCTGCTCTGGGGCATCCGCTTGACCGATGCGGCCTTTGAAGTCGCGATGCAGACGGCTGTCAACGGAGTCATTGAGGCCTGACTCGAGCACCTGCCGACCAATTAGGGGGCATTGGGATGCCTCCCAGACCAGGGTGGGAATTTCACCGGCCCGGCTGCAGATGGCGGGCAGGTTCAGCAGATCGGCCCTTGTGGAGGTCGGTCCCTGATAGGCCACCACCGTGGTGGTGCTGCCCAAATCGATGGCGAGTGTTCCGCCCCGTTGGTCTGAATGCTGAAGCTTTTCTTCGCCCACGCGATCTCTGACCGTGCTCAGGGCACGGTGAAGTCAGGATGAGACTAGGGGGACTGGCGGCGATGGATCGATTGCAACAGCTGATCTTCTCCTTCTACCGGGAAGATCCTGAACTGCAGGAGAGGCTGGAGCCGCTGCGGAGCTGTCGCATGCGTCGCAGCTGGGGCAGCATCCGCATCGAGTGCATCGATGATGCGCATCTCGAGGAATTGAGTGGTTTGGTCGCTGATCTGCGCTTGCCCCTGGCGGCTTTGGGGATGGGGCGCCAGATCGTGTTGCGGGTTCCAGGCTCCCGTCAGCGGGCTTACCCCATGCACGTGCCCTTTCACACCGATCAGCTGGCCTGAGACGGTCACCAATTAATCTGAACTTGTTTGATCAAGAAGCCTGTGCTTTCGGCCGGAGTGGATTCCAAGGATCTCGCCAAGCGTGGCGAAAGCTTGATTCGTCAATCAAGTAACCGCTATCTGACGACGGTGCGGATCGCCTTCCGGGCCAAGCAGCGCCGCTTCGACGACTTCGACGGTCTGCTGGAGGAGTCCAGCGTCAAGCCGGTGCAACGGGCCATCGTGGAATTGAGCGACGAGCAAGACCAGCCCGATCTGCTGCCTGGTTGATCCATCGGCTGTGATTCAGCAGGAGGGGGACGGATGGCGGGTGTCGCACGACCCCTCCCGCGGCGAATTTTGCGTTCTTGTGGGGGGAGAGCGCTGGGCGTTTGAGTTGACCGAGTCGGAGTGGCGGGATCTGGTGGATCTTGTGGCAACCCTGGAGCAGCAGCACAGGGGTCTGGTTGACCAACTGATGCCCGAGGAATCGATTGAGCTGGAGCTGGATCGTGGCGTGTGGTGGGGATGCTTGAGCGGTGATCGCAGCCAATGGGAGTTGCGCATCCTGCTCACCCCGTTGGAGGGACGTGCGGCGCAGGGGGAGTGGCCGGCCCCAGCGGCGGCGGCGGCCGCAGCGGCCTTGAGAACGTTGTGGGACTCGCAGCATTGATTAATCCAGCTAATCGTTTTTGAGTCATTGATTTCCCCCGCCCTTTGCCTGTCGCTCTGCACAGTTTTTCCACAGGCCATGGGCCGTTAACGCCGCCCTGGCGGGTTTCTGTGGAAATCCCCCGTTTGTCGTTGTTTTTGCTTGACGATGGCAGCGGGCTGCGCAGTTCCGTCTAGGCCGGCGCTTCGACCAGTGCAGGAGTGGCTTTCTGGCAGGGATCTCGCTTGGAGATTCGTGAGAATGGCCCCGTGTTGGGGGCTCTTGACGGCGGCGCCGTGGTGTGGAGAACTAGTGTTCGTTTCGAAGTGAAAAGATGCCGGAAGGCCTTGAGCAAGCCGCGGCTGAGACCAGTGTTGTGAGTTTCCAATCGGAAGTGCCGCAGCCCCTCCAGCAGGCCATGACCCACTTCATCGAAGAACATCCGAACTGGGATCAATACCGTTTGGTTCAGGCGGCGCTTGCCGGCTTCCTGATGCAGAATGGTCAGGCATCCCGGGAGATCACCCGGGTTTACGTCGGAAACATGTTCCGCCGAGAAACGCTGATCAATGGGGTCTGAGGCCGGCAGCAGGCCATCAGCACCAGGGCGCTGAATGGGAGGCTGAGCAGCAGCCCCAGGGTGGCCCCGATCAGCCCCAGAAGATTGAGGCCGAGCAGCATCCCCAACAGCGCCAGCACCTTGAGCCCATTGCGGTGCACCAGCTGTCGGCTGTGGTCCATCGCCTGAAGCGCTCGGCAGCGCTCGTGCACGAGCAGGGGCAGGGCCAGGGTTTGGCTGAACAGCCAGCTCAGCAGCACCACTCCCCCCAGCAGCACGCTCAGACCTGCCAAGGCCGTGCTCCAGCGTCCGAGCGCCCAGCTCAACGACTGAATCAATCCGACGCCCCCCAGCACCAGCACCAGCTCAAGCATCACCAGGGTGAAGGCCCGGCGCAGCAGCTGTCTCCAGCTCTGTTGGGGGCGGTCGTCGCGTCGGTCGGGGAGCAGGCCATCCGTCAGTTGCAGCAGGCCCAGGAGAGGCAGCAGCGGAAGCACCAGGCCGATCAACACTGAGAGGTCCCCCAACCGATTGAGCCATGGGGATCCCGCCAGGCGCAGGTCGTGGCCGATCACCGCAGGGCCGCTGGCACTGATCAACACCAGCGCCGCCAAGCCAATACAGCGCCAGGGCCCCCGGCTGAAGCCGATCCAGGCCCGTGGCAGCAGCGTGACCAGTGGGATTTCAGTGGAGCTGGCCAAGCCGTGAAAGGAGGTCGTTGGCGGTATCGGTGGGGACCGGAAGGATCGAGAGCCTGTTGCCGCGTTTGATCACGGGCAGCTGCTCTTCGCTGTAGAGCTCCCGCAGTTGGTCGAGGCTGAGCAGGGCGTCGAATTCGCCGAGGAATCGCAGGCGTGCGCAGTCCCAGCGTGGTTTCTCGGGGCTTGATTTGGGGTCGTAGTACTTGGCCGTGGGATCAAATTGCGTGGGGTCCACCAGGCCGGTCTTCATCACTTCCATCAGCCCGATGATCCCGGGGGGCTTGCAATTGGAGTGATAAAAAAATGCTTGGTCTCCCACCTCCATGCTGCGCATGAAATTGCGGGCCTGGTAGTTGCGAATGCCGTCCCACAGCGTGGTGCCCTCGCGCCGCAGATCATCGATCCCGTAGGCGTCGGGTTCGCTTTTCATCAACCAGAAGGCCACGTCGCAAGGCTTGTTTCACACCATCATCGGACCGTTAGGCCCAGATGCATCCCATTGCGTTCGTTTGGTCTCAGGCGACGTCCAGCAGGGGGGTGATCAGGGTGCGGAAGTGGTCTCCTCTGGCCTCGAAATCCCTGTATTGATCAAAGCTGGCGCAGGCCGGTGACAGCAGCAGCGATGAGGCTTGATGCCGCTGTATGGCCGTTTCAGCCAGGTTTACAGCGCTCTCGAGCTCCGGGCACTGCAGCAGTTCGCCGGGGTATCCAGCCGTTTTGGCCAGGCTGGCCAGCTCATCGGCCCCCGCACCGAACAGGATCAGGCTGCAGGCCTTGGTGTGCAGCTGCTCGAGCCAGCCACTGGCATCGCCCTGTTTGGTCTGCCCCCCGGCCAGCACCACGACGGGCCCCTGCACGGCCCGCAAGCCAACCTCGGCTGCGTCGTAATTGGTGGCTTTGCTGTCGTTGAACACGCTAGCTCCTGCCAACGTGCCCAGTTGCTCAAGCCGGTGCGGTACGCCCGGAAATGTGCGCAAGGCGTCGGCGATTTGCTGGGGGGAGAGGCCGACCTCGAGGGCGGCAGCTGTCACCAGCAACAGGTTTTGGCGGTTGTGGCAGCCCGGCATCGCCAGGGCATCAGCCGTAAACAAGCGGGTGGTGGTGTTGCGCACCATGCCCTCGTCATCAATCCAGAGGTCGGCGGGCTGGTTGTCCGGACGCGCGCCTTCACTGCTCACCCAGGTGCCGCGGTTCCAGCTGCTGCGCTGCTGGCGCAGGTCTGGATCATCGGCATTGAAGAGGGCGCACGCCGAGCGTTCAAGCAGCCCGCGTTTGATGGCCCGGTAGGCCTCCATGCTGCCGTGGCGTTCGAGATGGTCTGGGGTCAGCGTGGTCCAGATGCCGATCTTTGGGGCCACGGCGGGCGCCGCCTCAATCTGGTAGCTGCTCAGTTCCATCACGAGCCAATCCGGCCGCGGTGTGGCTCCGCCGCTGATCTGGCAGGCCAGTTCAGCGGCGGAGAGGCCCATGTTTCCCCCCATCGGTGCCGTAAGGCCTGAGGCTTCCAGCACGTGGTTGAGCAGATGGGTGACCGTGGTTTTGCCGTTGGTTCCTGTGATGCCGATCCAGGGGATCTGTTGAAGGGCATCCCAGGCCAGATCCATCTCGCCGCGCACCTGGATGCCCTCGGCTCGCAGCTCAACCAGGGTTGGATGATCCCAGGGGATGCCAGGGCCGATCACCACTGCGTCCAGGTTGTCGCGCCAGGCGTCAAAGCTCTCCAGGGTCAGGGGCTGCCCAAGTACCACCTCAATGCCCTCTTTGGCGAGGATTTTCGAGGTGTGTTGGAGGGCTTCGTTATCGCCCCGTTCGAACACAACAACATCGCGATTCTGCTGCTTGAGCAGACGCGCAGCTCCCAAACCTGAGCGACCCAAGCCAACGACAATCGTACGTGTCATCGCGAGGTCTGAAGTTATAAAACGCAGTCCCTACAGGGAAAGTGGGCGATACTGGATTTGAACCAGTGACTCCTACAATGTCAATGTAGTGCTCTACCCCTGAGCTAATCGCCCGACATCGATCAGTTGAAATCTTGTGATTTCAACGACCGAGGTTGAACAGTAGCAGCTGGTGGGCAGCTCAACTCAACTGCGGCGCAGTTCAACGCGCCAGCGCTCCCGTTTGGTGCGCGTGAGCGAGAGCACCTCCACCGAGCCGCGATCCTGCAGCTGCAGCCGGTCGCCCACCACCAGTTCACGGCTCGCTTGACGCACGTTGCCCCAGTTGAGCCGTAGACGCCCAGCTTTGACGTGGGTCACGATCTTGGCTCGGGACAGCCCGAATCCAGCCGATGCAATCGCATCCAGGCGACAGGAGGCTTCCACCGTCTGCAGGGTGCGGACGCTGCGTTGCACAGGCTGCTGCAACTGCTCCACAGGACGAGATTCGCAGCGAATCTCCACCTCGCGCACGGCCCCCAGGCGGCCATGCAGGGCTTCGGCAGCACTGGGGGTGCAGATCCCTTGCCCGCCGCGATCGCCGCGCACCCAGAGATCGCCGATGTTGTCTACATCGACGCCCATGGCCTTCAACGCTTCGCGCAGATCCTCGGGGGAAAGGGGGTCGAAGAGGAAATTGCCTTCAATCAGCAGGCCTTGAACCGGGGCTGCTGGATCAGGGCTGTCGTCGCGACGGTGGCAGAGCAGCCGTTGGCGTTCGGCGCCTGGATAGCCGCCATCGCTGATCCAGGTCAATTCACTTAGACTGCCCAGGCGTGCCAAGGCTTCCTCCCGCAGCGGTGCGCTGAGAAAGGGACTCCAGGCCGGTTGCCAGGTGCGCAACACCTGCTCCGCGAGATCGACCAGCAACGTCAGCCCTTCCGGGTTCTGGGCCCCCGCCAGCAGCTCCTCCCGGGGCAGCATCACAGGTCGTCGAGGCGAACCACCTGCTGCGGCCGCGACTTTTGAATCACCTGCCAGGGGGCTTCGATGCCATTAGGTGTTTCCAGCAGCACCAGCCAGCGTCCTTCGTCGCGGCGGTTGCGCAGGATCCGCACGCCTGCATCGTTGTCTGAATCCACGCTGGCGGCTGCGGCGTAGCTCCCCATCAGGCCGGAGCCCATGCCCAGCAGGCCGCCGATCAGGGTTTCGCCCCAGGGGCCAAAGCTGGCGAAGGTGGTGAGGGTGGTGATCTTGGTGAAGGTGACCCCTGCCAGGAAACCGAAGGGCATCAGCCAGCGGGCCATGCCTCGCTGCCGCTGTTGGCGCGTGAGGTTGGGGTTTAGCAGGGCAACCTTGTCGATGGCATCCCCATCAGGGGGGATGGTCAGACACTTCAGCAGCGGCAGATCGGTGTCCCGGAGCCGCTGGGTCAGGCCTTCCGCCGCAGGGGCATCGGCCATCACCATCACACAGACGGGCATGGGGCATTCAGATCCAATGCGCTGAATTCTGAACCCTGTGCTTCGAACTGGAGGCGGTGGTGGATGTCGATCTCTACAGTTCACCGCGGCAGTTCTGCGCCTTTCGATGACGAAAGTTCTTGTCTCCGATCCGATCGACCAGGCCGGGATCGACATCCTTGGCCAAGTGGCGCAGGTGGATCAGCGCACCGGCCTCTCGGAGGAGGAGCTGATCGGGATCATCGGTGAGTACGACGGATTGATGATCCGTTCCGGCACCCAGGTGACCGCAGCGGTGATCGCGGCGGCGAGTCGTCTCAAGATCATTGGCCGCGCCGGCGTCGGCGTCGACAACGTTGATGTGCCTGCGGCCACCCAGCGGGGTGTGCTCGTGGTGAACTCGCCGGAGGGCAACACCATCGCTGCAGCGGAGCACGCTCTGGCGATGATGTTGACCCTCTCGCGGCACATCCCTCAGGCCCATGGCGGCATGCGGGCCGGCAAGTGGGACCGCAAGAAATACGTCGGCAACGAGCTCTACAAGAAGACTCTGGGGGTGGTCGGTCTCGGCAAGATCGGATCCCACGTCGCCCGGGTTGCCCAGGCCATGGGCATGGATGTGATCGCCTACGACCCCTTCATTGCTGCTGACCGGGCTCAACGGATGCAGGTGAAGCTGCTGGAGCTGGATGAGCTGTTCCGAACCGCCGACTACGTCACCCTGCACATCCCGCGCACCAAGGACACCGAGAACCTGGTGAATGCGGAGCTGCTGCGCACGATGAAGCCCACGGCGCGGATCGTGAACTGCGCCCGCGGCGGCGTGGTGGATGAGGCGGCGATCGCTGAAGCCATCAACAACGGTGTGATCGCCGGTGCGGGCCTGGATGTTTACGCCAGTGAGCCCCTGGCGGAAGACTCCCCCCTGCGGGCGGTGGAGCGTGGTCTGGTGCTGACGCCCCACCTCGGTGCATCGACGGAAGAGGCTCAGGAGAATGTGGCGATCGATGTGGCGGAGCAGATCCGTGATGTGCTGCTGGGTCTGCCGGCCCGCAGTGCGGTCAACATTCCCGGCCTCAGCGCCGAGATCATGGAGCGGCTCAAGCCCCATCTCCAGCTCGCCGAGACGGTCGGTCTGCTCGTCAGTCAGCTGGCTGGCGGTCATGTGAAGGAGATGGAACTGCGCCTGCAAGGTGAATTCGCCAGCCATCCCTCCCAGCCTCTGGTGATTGCTGCCCTGAAGGGTCTGCTCAGCGCTGGCCTGGGTGACAGCATCAACTTCGTGAATGCCTCGCTCGAGGCCAAGGCCCGCGGCATCCAGGTGCTAGAGGTCAAAGATGAGAGCAGCCGCGACTTCGCCGGAGGCTCATTGCAAATCACCACCCGTGGTGATCAGGGCAGCCGCAGCGTCACCGGTGCCGTCTTTGCCGATGGCGATCTGCGCATCACCAGCATCGATGCCTTCCCGGTGAATGTGACCCCCAGCAGCCACATGCTGTTCACCCGGCACCGGGACATGCCCGGAATCATTGGTCACCTGGGCTCTCTGCTGGGCGAACACAACGTCAACATCGCCTCCATGCAGGTGGGCCGCAAAATCGTTCGCGGTGATGCGGTGATGGTGCTCAGCATCGATGATCCGATCCCAGCAGATCTGCTGCAGACGATCACGGCCATCGATGGCATCCAGGAAGCACACCCGGTCACGCTCTGATGTGGTGGCGCCTCACACTCCCATGTCCTCCGGAGCTGGAGGAGTCGCTGGTGTGGAAATTGACGGATCTGGGGCTGCATCGCCATGCGGTGCAGCATGCGCCGGAAACGCCTGATCGCAAGACGCTGTTGGTCTGGCTCCCGAAACCGGAGTGGCCGGAGCCTCAGCGGCGGGAGCTGGTCGCCAGCCTGCAGCCGCTGGCGGAGCCCTTTGGACTCAGCCTGCCCGACGGGCACTGGGACGATGTGGCCGACGAGGATTGGAGCCTCAGCTGGAAACAGCATTGGCAGGCCGATCCTGTCGGTACGGGGCTGTTGATCCTGCCGGCCTGGCTGGAGGTACCGCCAGAGCATGCCGATCGGCTGGTGATCAAGATGGACCCCGGCAGTGCCTTCGGCACCGGAAGTCACCCCACCACCCGGCTCTGCCTGGAGGCGTTGGAACAGTCGCCTCCCCTGGGGGCGCTTGTGGCCGATTTGGGCTGCGGCAGCGGGGTGCTGGGCCTCGCTGCGCTGGGTCTGGGGGCGGAGTCGGTGGTGGCCGCTGATACCGATTCCCTGGCGGTGCGTGCCACAACGGACAACCGCGGCCTCAACGACCGATCGGAGGCTGAGCTTCAGGTGGCTTTCGGTTCTGTGGAGACCCTGAGCGATCTGCTCGCGCCCCGCCGCGCTGATCTGCTGCTCTGCAACATCCTGGCTCCGGTGATTGAAGCCCTCTCCCCGGGTTTCGAGGGGCTGCTTCAGCCCGATGGGCGCGCTCTGCTCAGTGGGCTCCTGGTGGATCAGGCACCGCGCCTGAAGGAGGTTCTCGGGGGCTTGGGCTGGTCGGTCACCGCCGAGGCGGCACAGGGCCGCTGGGGGCTGCTGGAGATCCGCCGCCGCTAGACCTGGCCCTATAAGCCAGGCTTATCAGAGTGGGGTCTCCGATTGGTCCTCCTCCCCAGTGCCCCCGGAATCGTCAGGTTGAGCACCTATTTGAAGTAAAAATGTATCGTTCTGCAGGACCGGGTTTTCCGGAACCCTGTACGCATTCATCAATCATGGCTTCTTACAAGGTCACCCTGGTCTCCGAGAGCGAAGGTCTGAACAAGACCATCGAAGTGCCCGACGACCAGTACATCCTCGACGCTGCTGAAGAGCAGGGCATCGACCTCCCCTACTCCTGCCGCGCTGGCGCTTGCTCCACCTGCGCCGGCAAGATCACCGCTGGCACCGTCGACCAGTCCGACCAGAGCTTCCTGGACGACGACCAGATCGAAGCTGGTTTCGTGCTGACCTGCGTCGCCTACCCCACCAGCGACTGCACCATCAAGACCCACGCCGAAGAAGAGCTCTATTGAGCCTCTGTCCTTCAACTGGACGTGTCTTCAACCACCCCTTCGGGGGTGGTTTTTTTTGGTCTGGTCGTCTTCCATGCGTGTCCCTTGTCTTCTCCTGCCGTGAGCCGCCCCGAAGTCGACGATCTTCTGGAGCCCGGCAGCGTTCACACCAGCCCCGGCGGTCAGTACAGCTTCCGCGTCATCGGGCCCTGTTGCCGGTTGTTTGATCGCGAAGAACTGCCCTGGCCCTGCTGTCGTCTGGCCTGGCGCAGCAAGGAGCCGAGCTGGCGACGGATCGGACGGCGGTTTGTGCCCGACCTGGCGGCCCGGCGTTGCCCCTCCTACGCCGTGGAACTGCTGCAACCAGGGGGCAGGCCTACACCCACCGTGCTGACCCTGTTCTCCGTTCGTTTCAGTCGGGATCTGCAGGAGTGGTGGTATAGCCGCCATCCCAACTCCATGGCCCCTGAGCAGGTGAGTCCCCCAACAAAAAGCCCCGACGACCTGAGGCCGCCGGGGACAAACGATTTTGATTGGAGTTGATCGGCAGAAGCTGATCAGAAGTAGATCTTGCCGCCACCCCAGGCGCTGCCCTGGACTTTGGGCGACACCAGGATGTAGCCAGCCATCAGGCGCAGATCCTCATCATCGAGATCGCGCATGGCGGGGTAGAGCTCAGCGTCGCGCATGCTCGGGTGCAGGTCAGCAATGCTGTACTCACCGTCGTAGGAGGTGGGGTCCTTCATGTAGTCGACCAGGGCCTCAACGTTGTCGCGGGCCGGGGTGGCCAGGGCCAGGGTCTCAGGATCCAAGCCCACGTTGTGATTGGTCTTGGTGATGCCGCCGGCGTGGCAGGTGCCGCAGCTGGTGTTGAACACCTTGCGGCCAGCATCGATTTCACGATCGCTGAAGGTCACCTCTGTGCCGGAGGGATCTGCCGGAACCGTCAGGGTCTCAGCGTCCCACTGGGCCGCCTGAGCCGGAGAGATAACGGCCAAACCGATCAGCACCGGGATGAGGACCAGAAGGCCCTTCAGGGACCGTCGCAAGGAAGAGAACACAGAGGCCATGAAGGTAAGGGGGTGTGACGCATTCACCGCACCAAGCTCTTGTATCACGGGGAAGTGACCCTCAGTGGCCGGATCACGAACTGTTGCAGCGTGGTTTGACGTCAATGCTGAGGAAGTCCTTGGCCAGCAGCGTGTTGGGGAAGATCGCCTTGGCCTCGTCCAACAGGTCTTGGGGCGTGACCGGGTTGCCCGGCACGTAGCGCGGGCTGAGGTGGGTGAGCACCAGTTGCCCCACACCCGCTTCGGCGGCCGTCTGGGCAGCCATGGTGCTGGTGGAGTGCTGTTTCTGGAACGCCATCTCTGCCTCGCCATGGGCAAAGGTGGATTCATGGATCAGCAGATCCGCGCCGCGGGCAAGCTCGACGGCCGCTTCGCAGAACACCGTGTCGGTGCAATAGACGACGCTCACACCGGGCCGTTCCTCACCGCAGAGGCTGGTGCCGTCGATGCTGCGACCGTCCTCCAGGGTCACCGTTTCACCCCGCTTCAACTGTGCGTACACGGGGCCGGGTGGGATGTTCAGTTCCCGTGCTTTCTCAATGTCGAAGCGACCGGCCAGGGGCTTCTGTTCGATGCGATAGGCGTAGGCCGGCACTCGGTGAGTGAGCGGGGTGCAGCGCACCATGAAGTCGTCGTCCTCGAACAGCAGCGTGCCCTGCTCGGCTGCATCCCGGACCCTATGGACAGCGAGGGGATAGCCGATCCGGGTGGAGCTGGTGCGCAGCACACCATTGAGGTAGCTCTCCAGCGGGTCCGGCCCGTAGAGATCCACCCCTGCGGCGCTGCTGCCGGCGAGCCCGAGGCTGGCGAGCAGACCAGGCAGGCCGAACACGTGGTCGCCATGCATGTGGGTGATGAACACCCGGCGTAGCTGCGAGAGCCGCAGATCACTGCGTAAAAACTGATGTTGGGTTCCCTCGCCGCAGTCGAACAGCCACATCTCCGAGCGCTGCGGCAAGCGCAAAGCCACGGCTGAAACGTTGCGGGCCCGGGTGGGTACCCCAGAACTCGTACCGAGAAATGTGACCTGCAAGGCCGGTGCTCCTCAGGACTCATGCTGCCATCTGGCTGAACCCAGGAACAGGCGGCACACTGGGGCGCCTCTTGATCTCCAGCGTGCGCAGCGCCTCCGTTGCCGTCGGTCTGGTGCTCGTCGCTGTGATCGCTCCATCACCGGTGGTGCTGGCCCGCGGCCGCGAGCCGCAGATGCGCGTGCTGCTGCTGGAGAGCAACCAGGTCAGCCTGCACTCCGATGGCGCATTGCCGCTGCGGGTGCAGGGACTCCCCGGCGGCGAGCGACGGCCACAGCGGCTGCAGCTCAGCCTTAAAGGGGCCCGCCTGAGCGCCACTGTGGATGGCCGATCGATGCGGCTGGCCCCCAGCACCCTGGTGACGGTGCAGAACGACGATCCACGGGGCATCTGGTTGAGAGGGCGTCGCTACCGCGGTGTGCTCAGCGTCAGCGGCCGCGGCGGCACCTTGCGGGTGGTCAACAGCCTGGGCGTTGAGACCTATCTCGCTAGTGTTGTCGGCAGCGAAATGCCCCACCGCTGGCCACTGGCTGCCCTGCAGGCCCAGGCCGTGGCCGCTCGCACCTATGCGTTGAAACAACGCAGCCGCGGTGGTGCCTGGGATGTGAAGGCCACGGTGGCGAGTCAGGTGTACCGCGGAGTGGAGTCGGAAACGCCGAGCACACTCAAGGCGGTGGCGAGCACCCGTTCGCTGGTGCTCGTGCACGGGGGTCGCCTGATCGATGCCGTCTTCCACAGCAGTTCTGGCGGGGTGACCGAGGCGAGTGGGATGGTCTGGCGCCGCCAGCATCCCTATCTGGTCAGCGTCCCCGATCACGATCAGCACAGCCCGGTGCACCGCTGGGAACAATGGTTTGATTCGGCTGGGCTGCGTCAGCGGCTGCCCGAAACCGGTGGGCTCCAGGACGTTGAGGTGCTGAGTCGTTCCGCCAGTGGACGGGTGCGTGAGGCCCGCGTGCGCGGGCCCCGCGGATCGCTGGTGCTCAGCGGCGGCGAGCTGCGCAAGCGGTTGGGACTCAAAAGCACGCTGGTGAACTTTGAGATGGTCACGGGGGGGCAGCGTTCTCCCGTGGAGCTTCCGGTGCGGCGGGGGACTGCAACCGCCCGCCCGGGCTCCCGCATTGATCGGATCACCGCATCGGTGGCTCGCCAGCGGGGAGCACGGCCGCCCCTATTGGTGGCCCCTCCGCCGGTGCTGGTTAGCAAGACGTCGGTGCGTCGTTGGTCCGCTGGCGGACTCCAGCTGCTGGTGAAGGGCCAGGGCTATGGCCATGGCGTTGGCATGAGTCAGTGGGGAGCCCATGGTCTGGCGGAGCAGGGGGCTCACTTCCGCTCGATTCTTCGGCACTACTACCGCGGGGCTGAGGTTGTTCCCTACCAGCCGCACCACAATCCATCGCTGGCGCTGAAGCCCCCAACGAAGCCATTCTGGAGAGACATGCCGGTTTCGCCCTTTGGCACGGTTTCCCTGTCGTCTGCAACGCCATTCCAGTGACACGGATCTCTGCGCTGTGCTGGCGGCCCATCTGGAGCGTCATCTGCGCAGTTGGCAGGGGCCTGATCCCCTGAAGCCCTTGGGCCTCGCCACGGGCCGCACCATGGAGCCGCTCTATCGCACCCTGGTGGACCGGCTGCAGTCGTGGTCTGCCGATGAGCTGGAGGCCCTGCGGGCCCGGTGGTGCAGCTTCAATCTGGACGAATACCTCGGGCTTTCGGCGGACGATCCCCGTTGCTACAGGGCCTACATCAACCACCACCTCGCTGCACCCTTGGGCTTGCCCGCCTCAGCGGTGCATCTGCCCGACAGCACTGCCGCTGACGGAGCGGTTGCCGCGCGGCGCTACGGCGAGCAGCTCAGCGGCTGTGGCGGCATCGGCCTGCAGCTTCTGGGGCTCGGCAGCAATGGTCATGTGGGTTTCAACGAGCCGCCTTGTCCCTCTGATCAGCACTGCCATGAGGTGGAGCTGACCCCTGCAACCCGGCAGCAGAACGCGGTGCTCTTCGATGGTTGCGTTGAGGCTGTGCCGCAGCGGGCCATCACCCTGGGCCTGTGGGAGATCCTCGAGGCTGCTGAGATTCATCTGGTGGTGACCGGCGCCGCCAAGGCCGGCATCCTCAAGCGGTTGTTGGACTTAAGGGAGCCGGATCCTGCGCTGCCCGCCAGCTGGCTGCTGACCCATCCCAATGTCTGGCTCTGGTGCGATGCAGCGGCTTTAGCTTGAACAGCCGAGAGCAGCGGCGATGAGCATCGACCCCGTGGAACGGCGCCTTGAGCAGAGCTTTGAGGCAGAACGCTGGACGCGCTTCATTCAGGACTGTCAGGACCTTGAGCAGTTGCGCGAGACGGCCTTGGCGTTGGTGCAGCAGCTGGCCCAGCAGAAGGCGGCCAGTGCCTGGATGGCCACCCGGGCCTCGGAATCGGAAAACGCCAAGTTGGAGATGCTGGCGCGGATGATCCGTCAGCAACCCGATGGCGAGGAGGAGAAGGCGACTGAGTCCCCCTGAGGGGGCCCCAGCCGCCAGCCTGGTCGGGTGTCAGTGTTCCTTTTGCCAGCGGCTCAGGTGTGCTGGCGAGAACTTGTGGCCGTGTTTGGCCCCGACCTTGACCACGCAGGAGTTGTCCTTGCCGCAGCGCTGCACCTCATCGCGGATCGAGTCGTTGCTCTGCACCCGCGACATGAACGTCTCCAGCTGTTTCATGGACATGGCGATCCTCCAGAAGGGATGTCTTCGGCCTAGCGCTGGGGTCGATCGGTGCTCAGGGCCTCAAGCTTTGGTACGGATTTGCTGACGACAAACTTCAAGGAGGCGTCAGTCGAGCTCCAGTCCGTCGGCGAGATCGAGGTTGGCGCTGACGCTGCGCACATCGTCGAGCCCGTCGAGGGCATCCAGCAGCTTGAGGCAGCTGCGGGCGGTGTCGGGATTGTTCACAGAGACGCTGGTCTGGGCGGACCAGTGATGGCCCCATTCCCGCACATTCCAGTCAGCCCGTCGCAAGCCGTCCTGAAGGCTCTCCAAGGCCTCAAAGGGGCCGTGCACGATCACTGATTCGTCCAACAGCTCATAGCCATCGGCCTCCAGCTCCAGGAGGCTTTCCAGTAACCGTTCCTCATCGTCGGGGCCGGCGTTGAGGATTACTTCGCTGCGGTGTTCAAACAGGTAGGCCACGCAGCCGTTTTCCCCCAGATTTCCGCCGTTCTTGCTGAAGGCCAGCCGCAGATCCGCCGCGGTGCGGTTGCGGTTGTCCGTGAGCGCTTCCACCAGCACCGCCATGCCGCCGGGACCGTAGCCCTCGTAGCGCACCTCCTCGAGTTGGGCTCCATCACCCGCCTGACCTGACCCCTTGGCGATGGCCCGCTCGATGTTGGAGGCGGGCACCCCAGCGGCACGGGCTTTGCTGATGGCCGTGCGCAACTGAAAATTCCCGGCGGGATCGGCTCCGGCACGGGCCGCCACCATGATTTCCCGCCCCAGCCGGGTGAATACCGCACCACGTTTGGCGTCGACGACGGCCTTGGTGCGTTTGATCTGGGACCATTTGCTGTGGCCAGCCATCGCGTCAGGGCAGGGCGGGATGCGCTCGGAGAGTACTGAGCGACCGGTTGGTTTCAGCCTGCTGCATCGAAGACCACCTTGGGTCGCAGCAGACCTTCGCTCTCGCGGTGGCCGATGCCGGCCATGCTTCCATCCGCATTGCACACCACCACCGCCTCTCCAGGCCCTGGATCCATCGCGATGCGTCGGCCGCAGCGCCAGTCGATCTGCTCGGCTTCGCTGAGATCACGTCGGGGCAGGGCCCCCAGGGCCAGCAGCGGCGAGAGGGGATCGGGCGGCATAGCGTCTCGCTCTGGCAGGGGATGGGCCTGATGCGCATGGAACCCCAGGGCTTGGGTGCGGCGCAGGGAGGCCAGACAACCTCCGCAGCCGATGCGCTCCCCCAGATCCCTGGCGATCGAGCGGATGTAGGTGCCGGCGGAACAGTGCACCTCGATGCTCAGCTGCCCCAGGGCCGCATTCCAATCCAACAGCTCCAGCCGGTGCACGGTGACGGCCCGTGGCGGCAGATCCATGGCTTCACCGCGCCGTGCCCTGGCATGGGCTCGTTCGCCATCCACATGGACGGCGGAGACCTGCGGCGGACGCTGTTCAATCGAGCCCCGGAACGCCTCCAGGCTGCTGTTGAGCTCGGCTTCACTGAGGGATGGCCAGGCCTGCTGCTCCAGCAGCTCTCCTTCCAGATCGTCGCTGATGGTGCGCCGGCCCAGCTGAATCACCCCGGTGTAGGTCTTCTCCCCGGGGAGGTAGGGCAGCAATCGGGTCGCCGGCCCTAGGGCAATGGGGAGAACCCCGGTGACGGCAGGATCAAGGGTGCCGCCATGGCCCACGCGCTTGAGGCCGTAGCTGCGGCGCAGACGGCTGACGCAGGCGTGGGAGGTGAGGCCTGCGGGCTTGTCGATCACCACGAAGCCGAAGGGGCCGTTCACCGGGGCTGGAGCGGGGTGCCCTGACTGTTGCATTCCGCCGGCTGCGTAGGTTGGCTGCTATCTGATGCCCATCCATGCCCCAGCTCCGCAGCAGCACGGACGCGGACGTCTCCGCTTTTCTGGCGGACGGTTTGGGCATCAAGCAACACCTCAGTCGCTACCTCGACCTGACGCTGGATCAGCTTGAGCAGCGTCTGCCCAGCAGCACCGACGACCTGGCGGATCTCCATCCCGGTGCGTTCCGGCCGGAGGACGCCACCGCCTTCTATGAGGACACGGTGGGCACGGGACACCTGCTGGAGCTGGCGGCCTGGCACCTCTCCAGTGCGGACTACATCGCCAACACGCTGCGGCTGCAGGGCATGGCGGTGCAGGGCCAGGTGCTGGATTTCGGCGGTGGCATCGGCACCCACGCCCTATCAGCGGCGGCGCTGCCGGAGGTCGACCACGTCTGGTTTGTCGACCTCAATCCCCATAACCAGGCTTTTGTTCAGCAACGGGCGCAAAGCCTGGGGCTGGCGGACAAGCTCTCGGTGCATCGCGACCTCAGCGGCACGGGCGATGTTCGTTTCGATGCGGTGGTCTGCCTCGATGTGCTGGAACACTTGCCGGATCCCTCGGCGCAGTTGCTGGAGTTTCACCAGCGGATGGCCCCCGGGGCTATCGCGCTTCTGAACTGGTACTTCTTCAAAGGGCATCAGGGCGAGTACCCCTTTCATTTCGATGATCCGGCCCTCGTGGATGGGTTTTTCCGCACCCTGCAGGCTCAGTTCCTTGAGGTGTTTCACCCCTTGTTGATCACGGCTCGGCTGTACCGGCGTTCCTGAGGCTGCGGCAACACAAGCTCCCAACAAAAAAGCCCCGGTGCCAGCTGGCATCGGGGCTTTGGATTGACGTTGGCCTTGAAACTCAGACCGCTGCAGTGATGTTGATGCGCTTGCGGTTGCGCAGGCCGCGGCGTATCGATTCGAACTTCACGATGCCGTCGGTAAGGGCAAATAGGGTGTCGTCCTTGCCTTTGCCGACATTGACGCCAGGCAGAACGGAGGTGCCGCGCTGGCGGATCAGGATGGAACCGGCGGTGACGGTTTCGCCGCCGTAGGCCTTCACACCAAGGCGTTTGGCGTTTGAGTCGCGGCCGTTACGGGTTGAGCCTGTGCCTTTTTTATGTGCCATGAGAAGAGATGCTGGTGGGGCGGTTGATGAAGCGAGGGGGAGAGGTCAGCTGATGGCCTTGCCGCCCACGGAGATGGACTCAACCATCACCCGGGTGAGTTCCTGCCGGTGACCATTCTTGCGGCGGGTTTTCTTTTTTGGGCGCATCTTGTAAACGATCACCTTGGGTCCGCGGCGATGGGCCATCACCTTCAGGGACACGGTCGCGTCCTTGACGTAGGGCTGGCCGAGGGTGGTGCCCTTGCCGTCCTTCACCAGGAGAACGTTCTCAAGCTTGATGGTGTCATCCACCTCAGCTTGAAGCCGATCGATGTCGTAGTAGCGGTTGGGCTGCAGCCAGATCTGGGTGCCCGACGCCTCAACGATGGCGTAGGTACCGCTCTGTTCCGCGGCTGGTTTGGTGTCGGCCATAAGGTGAAAAGACGCGTTCAGGCTCGGCGAACCGATTCAGGCCTGAGCCGCAATCGAAAGACAAACAAAGATCTTCGTCTCTGACGCGCCCCATCGTCAAGATTCAGATACCTAGACGATGCGGATGCCCGGATGGCCAGGCCGGCCCTCACTGTTGCTCTCGTGCTGGCCAGCCCAGCCTTGGTGGAAGCCTGCCGCCCCTGGCTGCCGGCCAACCGTTACGAGTCTGTTGTTCTGACGGTTGATCCTGGGGAGACCCTGGCGGCTGTTCTCGGACCCCAGCAGGACGACTTCGACGCTGTGGTGCTCGAGCAGAGCCTGCTCGATGCTTCAGCCAAGGAGCAACTGCTGGCGGCGGGTCTGCTTTTTCCCGCCGTGATCGTTGGGGAGGTCAAGGGGCAGGTGGATTACCACCCCGAGGAGTTGCATCTGCCCGACGACCAGCTGGCCCAGCTGGGATACAACGTGGATGCGGCCATTTCGCGTTTTCTGCGCCAGGGTCGTGCCGACGGACGCACGGACGACAGCAGCTCCTCCTCCCGCGCCGTCAGCAACCTCTCCGATCGCCTGCAGGAGCGACTCGGCTACCTAGGGGTCTTCTACAAACGGGATCCATCGCGCTTCCTGGGCAGCCTGCCCCCCGAGGAGCGCCGGGATCTGCTGCTGTCGCTTCAACGCACCTATCGGGACCTGCTGGCGAATTATTTCAGCGATCCGGCCGCGGCCAATCAGGCCCTGGAAAGCTTCGTCAACACCGCTTTCTTCAGTGATCTGCCGATCACCCGCACCGTTGAGATCCACGTGGATCTCATCGATGAATTCTGGAAACAACTGAGTCTGGAGGGCCACAAACATGACTTTCTTCAGGATTACCGCCTTGCGCTTCTTGATGTGATGGCGCATCTGTGTGAGATGTACCGGCGCTCCATTCCGCCGGACCTTCCTCTGTCGGGCACGGCTTCCAGCCGTGTACGTCGCCCGACGGATCAGCTCGATGCCTCGGAGGAGTCGTCATGAGTCCCCGCAAGACCTACATCCTCAAGCTTTACGTGGCGGGCAACACGCCCAATTCGATGCGGGCGTTGAAAACGCTGCGCAACATCCTCGAGACCGAATTCCGGGGGGTGTATGCCCTCAAGGTGATTGATGTGCTCAAAAATCCGCAACTGGCGGAAGAAGACAAGATCCTGGCAACGCCGACCTTGTCCAAGATTCTTCCCCCGCCGGTGCGCCGCATCATCGGTGACCTCTCCGATCGCGAGCGGGTGCTGATCGGTCTGGATCTGCTTTACGACGAGCTGTCTGACACGTCGCTCAGTTCGAGCTTGATCGATGCGGTCGATGAGGAGACCGACACGACGATTTCTTCAGATCCTTAAGCGACATGGTGCGCTCCAGCACGGTTCATCTCCTGCTCACTACGGTCAAGTCATAGGTGGTTGCCATGCAGTTCCCCCCGACCAGCGGTCAGCCTCAGATGCAGGTTCAAAAGCTCCCGACAGGGATCGAGGGCTTTGATGATGTGTGCCAGGGCGGCCTGCCGATCGGCCGCAGCACGCTGATCAGCGGCACGTCCGGCACCGGCAAGACGGTGTTTTCGCTGCACTTCCTCCACAACGGCATCAAGCAGTTCGACGAACCCGGCATCTTCGTCACCTTTGAGGAATCGCCCCTCGACATCCTGCGCAACGCCGCCAGTTTCGGTTGGAACCTGCAGGAGATGGTCGAGCAGGACAAGCTCTTCATCCTCGACGCCTCACCGGATCCTGACGGTCAGGACGTGGCCGGCAGTTTTGATCTCTCCGGTTTGATCGAGCGGATCAACTACGCCATCCGCAAATACAAGGCCAAGCGCGTCGCTATCGACTCGATCACGGCGGTGTTCCAGCAGTACGACGCTGTGTTCGTGGTGCGCCGTGAGATCTTTCGGCTGATTGCAAGGCTCAAGGAAATCGGCGTCACCACGGTGATGACCACTGAACGGATCGACGAGTACGGCCCGATCGCCCGCTACGGCGTTGAGGAATTCGTCTCCGACAACGTGGTGATTCTGCGCAATGTGCTCGAAGGAGAGCGGCGTCGGCGCACCCTTGAGATTCTCAAGCTGCGGGGCACCACCCATATGAAGGGCGAGTTCCCCTTCACCATGGGAACCCACGGCATCAGCATCTTCCCGCTCGGGGCCATGCGCCTCACCCAGCGGTCATCCAACGTCCGGGTCAGTTCCGGCGTGCCGCGCTTGGACGACATGTGCGGCGGAGGTTTCTTCAAGGACTCGATCATCCTCGCCACCGGTGCCACCGGAACGGGCAAGACGATGCTCGTCTCCAAATTCATCGAAGACGCCTGCCGCAACAAGGAACGCGCGATCCTGTTTGCCTATGAGGAATCGAGGGCTCAGCTGCTGCGCAACGGCACCAGCTGGGGCATCGACTTCGAGCAGATGGAGCAGGACGGGCTGCTCAAGATCATTTGCGCCTATCCCGAATCAACGGGCCTTGAGGATCACCTGCAGATCATCAAGACGGAGATCAGCCAGTTCAAACCGTCGCGGATGGCGATCGATTCCCTCTCCGCCCTGGCGCGCGGTGTGAGCCACAACGCCTTCCGTCAGTTCGTGATCGGGGTGACCGGTTACGCCAAGCAGGAGGAGATCGCCGGCTTCTTCACGAACACCTCTGAGGAGTTCATGGGCAGCCATTCGATCACCGACTCCCACATCTCCACGATCACTGACACGATCCTGTTGCTGCAGTACGTGGAGATCCGCGGGGAGATGGCCCGCGCCCTGAACGTGTTCAAGATGCGCGGTTCATGGCACGACAAGGGCATCCGCGAATTTGTGATCACGGGGAATGGCCCTCAGATCAAGGATTCCTTCTCCAACTTCGAGCGGATCATTTCCGGTGTGCCCCATCGGGTCACCACCGATGAGCGCAGCGAGTTGTCGCGCATCGCCCGCGGCGTCTCCACCGAGGACTGAACTAAAGCTCCAAGGCCTCGGCGATGGCGCTGCGGCTGCGCCGTTCTGCTTGCAATTGCAGCTCATCCTTGTCGGCCTCCGCCAGGGGGAGGTCGAACCAGAAGGTGGTGCCCACCTCGGGCTCACTCGCCATCTGAACCTGGGCGTCGTGCTTCTCGAGGATGCCCCGCACGATCGAAAGACCCAGTCCGGTGCCCACTTCCGTGTGAACGGCGTTCTCGACCCGGAAGAAGCGATCGAAGATGCGCTCCTGATCAGCGCTGCTGATGCCGCAGCCCGTGTCGGCAATCTCCACCCTCAGCTTGGGCAGCGGTGAGGTGAGAGCGCAGGTGGGTCCATCACTGGTGGTGATCGCCGTTCCCTCCACCGAACAGGCGTCGGGCCAGGGATAGGCCCGCAGCGCCAGGGGGCCGCCGGGCCGGCTGAACTTCAGAGCATTGCCCACCAGGTTGTCGAGCACCTGCAGCAGCAGGTCCCAGTTGCCCAGCACCTCGGGCAGTTCTTCGGGAACATCCAGCACCAGTTCCACCTGGCGATCCTCGGCATTCAGCCGGTAGGTGCGCAGGGTTTGCTCCATGGCCGGACGCATGCTGATCGGTTCGAACTGCAGCGTCCGGCCCGACTCCAGCCGGGAGAGGTCCAGCACATCGTTCACCAGCCGGGTGAGTCGATCGGTTTCGTCGTTGGCGACCCCGAGAAACTCCTTCTGTTCATCGGGGCTGAGCTGATCGCCGAGGTCGTGCAGGGTTTCGACGTAGCTCTTGATGTTGAACAGCGGCGTGCGCAGTTCATGAGAGACGTTGCTGATGAAGCGGCTCTGGGCCGCATTCAGTTCCACCTCGCGGGTGAGATCCTGAATGGTGACGGCGATGCCCTTGAGGGTTTCACCGCTGGCATCACGCACCGCTTGCAGAACGATGCGCAGGGTGCGGGCCGGTTCTCCCACGCTGCAGCGCAGGTCTTCACTGTCGGCCGCGCCACCGAGCAGGGCATCGAGGGGACTGTGCAGTTCGATGGCCAGCAGTTCCGGCAGTTCCCCCACCAGCTCCTGGCCTTCCAGGCTGCGTCCTTCCCAGCGGAACAGACGCCGCGCTGTGGGATTGGCCAGCACGATGCGGCCGTCGGCATCCAGCAGCATGGCTCCGTCGGCCATGGTGGCGATCAACGACTGCTGCTTCACCTGGGCGGCGGTGAGCTCCTCGATGTTGGCCTCGTCGTAGGCCTCGAGCTGGGAGGCCATGGCGTTGAAGCCGGTGAGCAGTTCCCCCAATTCCCCGCCCACTGGCAGGTCAACCCGGGCACCGAAGTTGCCGGAGGCGACCGAGCGCACCCCCCGCAGAAGTTCCTTCACCGGGCGGGTGATGGTGAGGGCGTTGAACACCGCGCCCAGGATCACTAGCACCCAGATCGAGATGAACACCGCCACGGTCACCTCCCTGGTGAGGGCTGCGCTGGCCAGGGCGGTCTCATTCGGGTTCACCCCGAGGCCGAGAACGCCGTAGTACTGACCCCCCCGGATCAGGGGGACGAATACATCGGTGACGGCACCCTGGGGCGTGAGGTGTTGCCGTACCAGGGGGTTCTGGGGGCGTCGACGCAGCTCTTCGGGCAGCTCCAGTCGCCGGTTGAGACGAAGCTCTCCATCGCCACTGCTGGGGGTTCCGCTGATCGGGATCCCCAGATAGACGACGCCTTCGGGGTCAGCAAAGAAGATGTAGCGGACGCTGCGGCTGGAACGCCAGAACTTTTCGGCGACGTTGGCCAGCTCACGGTCCTGGCCCTGCGCCACCAGCTCAGTGACATTGCCGGCCAGCAGCAGGCCCAGATCCCGGGCGTAGCGCGTGTCGTTCATCACCGCATCGCGCTGAATTCCGTTCAGCGCGAAGAAGGTGATGCCCGTCATCATCAGGCTCACCACCAGGGTGGCGATCGCCAGCAGCTTGGTCTGGAGGGTGAATTCCGCCCACCAGGCGGTGATGCGGTCCCAGAGGTTCTGGTCGTCCCCCGGCGGCTTGCCATTGGGAGGAAGCGCCCAATCAGCGATTGCTGCTCCGCTGCCGCTGCTCATCCGCCCGAGCGCACCTGATGGCCTATGTCTTGACGGTAGGTGATTCCGGCGTAATCCAGCTGATTGAGGCCGTTGTAGGCCTCGGCAAAGGCGGCATCGAAGTCATCGCCCTGGGCGACGACGGCCAGCACCCGGCCCCCTGCGGTGAGCAGTTCGCCGGAGCTGTCGCGGCGGGTGCCGGCATGAAATAGCTGATGGTTGGGGCTGGGGGCGAGGTCGATGCGAATCGCATCGCCTTTGCGGGGGGTCTCCGGGTAGCCCTCGGCGGCCGCTACAACGCAGGCACTGCAGCGTTCGGCGATGCTCAACTGAGGGGCCAGATCGAGGCGTCCGAGAGCACAGGCCTGCAGCACGGCGCCCAGTTCAGGGCCGAGTAGGGGCATCAAGGTCTGGCATTCGGGATCGCCGAAGCGACAGTTGAACTCGATCACCTGGGGCCCATCGGCCGTGATCATCAGGCCGGCATAGATCACGCCGCGGTAATCGATGCCCCGTTGGCGCAGGGCCTTCAAGGTGGGCTCGAGCACGATGCGGCGCACCTCCTCGAGGCCCTCAGCATCCAGAAGCGGGGCGGGGGCATAGGCGCCCATGCCGCCGGTGTTGGGTCCGCGATCACCGTCCTTGAGCCGTTTGTGGTCCTGCGCCGGGGGCAACAGCACCATCCGCTCCCCATCGCAGAGGGCGAACACCGACACTTCAGGGCCCTCCATCCGCTCCTCCAGCACCAGCTGGGAGCCGGCGGCACCGAAACGCCCTTCAAAGGCTTCGCGGATGGCGGTTTCCGATTCCTCCACGCTGTCCGCCACCGTGACGCCCTTGCCGGCGGCCAAGCCATCGGCTTTGACCACCAGAGGCCGTTGCACCTCCTGCAACACCGCCAGGGCCTCGGCTTCACTGGTCACCGCCCAGTGGCCAGCGGTGGGGACCCCCGCCTCCTGCATCAGCTGCTTGGCCCAGGCTTTGCTCGCCTCCAGTTGGGCCCCCTCCGCTCCCGGGCCGAACACGGCAAAGCCCGCATCGCGCAGGGCATCGGCAACACCAGCAGCCAGCGGCGCTTCCGGACCCACCACCACCAGGTCGACGCCGTTCTGCTGGCACAGCGCGATCAACCCAGCGCTGTCGGTTTCACCCACCGCCATGGCGCTGCCTTCCGTGCCGCCGTTGCCAGGGGTGATCCAGACCGTGTCCAGGCCCGGACAACGGCTCAGGGCCCAGGCCAGGGCCTGTTCCCTGCCGCCGCCACCGACGACGAGGGCACGTTGGAGGGCGGGCAGCGTGGTGGGACGGGTGGACGACATGGCCATGGTTGCGGGAGGAACGGTTTGGGCCTCGTAGGTTTTCCTTTGTAGACCGCAGCCCGCCATGGGGACTCCCCTTTTCCCCTTCGCCCTCACCCTTCTGGCTGCTGTCACGGCAGCCCCGGATCTGCACGTGATGCGCGAGGAACGCTTTCAGAGCGTTCTCGCTGAGATGGATCTGGCCGCGGCGGAGCAGGCTTGTCTCAACCCCCGCATCGCCAACTCCGACGGCCGTCGCCAGGCCTTGCGTGATCGGCTGCTGGAGCTGCATCCGGTGATCGATTCCTTGGAGCTGGTGCTGGCCAACGCCGAAGCCTTGATGAGCTGCGGTGCCCCCGAAGCTGCAGCCGTGGTGCTCAACCGCTACTTCCCCCGCGTTGGCGATGAACGGAGTCAGTGGTTGTCGTTGCGCTGGCGTGCTGCTGCAGCGGCCCTGGATCACCGCCAGGCGGCTTTGGCGCTGCGCCGTTTGGTGGATGGCAATCTGAAAGCCCTGGATGCGCCTCTGTTCCCTGGAAAGCCGATGTCGGATCAGGGCAATGGGCTGGATCAATTGGCTTGGCATGAAGCGGCTCTGGGCCACAACGCTGTGGCTGTGGAGCTGCAGCTGTTGGGCGATCTGACGGGCGTTCAGGGGGCCAAACGACTGGCGCGGGCGGCGCAATGGTTCGATGCCGATCAGTTCGAGCAGGCCGATCAGCTGCTGGAAACCGCCTTGGACCAAGCCGCGGCAGCGGAGGCCTGGGGACTGGCCATGGACCTGCTGCATCAACAGCTGCACCTGCAGTTGGCGGCTGGGGGCGATGGCGCGCGGCCGCGGCAGCGGATCCAACGGCTGGCCACTGTTCTTGATGACCGTTATGCGCTCCAGCAACTGCAGCCGGAGGCCGAACCCGATCCCCTGCTGCGTTCACCGCGGGATCCCGGAGGCCATGCTGTTGTAAGACCAACAGCCGTTGCACCGTCGCCATGACGCCCGATCACGGAGAGCTGCTTTACGAAGGCAAGGCCAAACGGGTGTTCACCAGCACGGATCCCGACCGGGTGCTGGTGGAGTTCAAGAATGACGCCACCGCCTTCAATGCCCAGAAGAAAGCCCAGCTTGACGACAAAGGTCGGCTGAATTGCCAGATCGCAGCACGGTTGTTCGAGCTGCTGGAGCGTGAGGGGGTGCCGACCCATTACTGCGGTCTGGCCGGGGAAACCTGGATGTTGGTGCGACGGGTGCAGATCATTCCCCTCGAGGTGGTGCTGCGCAACACCGCCACCGGATCACTGTGTCGTCAGACGCCTATCGCGGAGGGCACAGCCATCGAACCCGCCCTGCTGGATCTTTATTACAAGAACGATTCGTTGGGCGATCCCTTGCTCACTGAGGCGCGCGTGCAGCTGCTCGGTGTGGCAGACCCAGCGCGACTGTTAGCGATTGAACAACTGGCCCGCCGGGTGAATGCCGTGCTCCTGCCGTTCTTTGAAGAGCTTGATCTGCAACTGGTGGATTTCAAACTGGAGTTGGGGCTGGCATCGGATGGAACGCTCCTGCTTGCCGACGAGATCAGTCCTGATACCTGCAGGCTCTGGGACCGCCGCAACAGCAATCCCGAGGACCGAATTTTGGATAAGGACCGCTTCCGCAAGGATCTCGGTGGGGTCATGGAGGCCTACGGGGAGGTCCTTAAACGGATCCAAAGCAGCTGCCCCAACCCCCGCAACTGCCTGTAAGGTCAGCGCAACTTTTGTGGCTTCGGCCCAGCCTGCGTCTCGATGATCCGCCGTTCGACCCGCCGCTCCTCGGTTGCTGTTCGTGGCACGGTTTTGGGTCTGATGCTGGGGATCCCCCTGGTGGCTCCACCTGTGATGGCTCAGGAGGTCATGTCTGGAGACCAAGCTGCTGAGGGTGAAGAGGTCGTTGTTGAAGACACCCTGGTGGAACAGCCCCGGGTGCTGATCTCCGAGCTGCTGATTGAGGGTCTCGAGGGTCACCCAGAAGAGGAACGTCTTCAGATCTCCACCTACGACGCCATGCAGGTGCGTCCGGGAATGCGTGTGACCCGTGAGGAGCTGCAGAACGATCTGAATGGCATTCAGGCCACAGGTTGGTTCTCGGATGTGCGGATCGTTCCGCAGAACGGACCGCTCGGGGTTCAAGTGGTTGTTCAGGTGCAGCCCTTCCCTCCGCTGAGTGCTGTGGAGATCAACGGTGACGAGGAGAATCTCCTCTCGGATGAGCTGATTGAGCAGACGTTTGCCTCCGATTACGGCCGTACGCTCAATCTCAACGATCTGCAGCAGCGGATGAAGGCCCTGCAGGCCTCAGTGGCCGGTAAGGGCTATTCCCTGGCGCGAGTGTCCGGTCCGCAACGGGTCAGTCCTGAGGGTGTGGTTACGTTGAAGCTGCTCCAGGGGAGTGTTGCGGGTGTCGATGTCAAATTCCTCACCCAAGATGGCGATGACACCGATGAGAACGGCAATCCCATCCGCGGCAAAACCAGGGAGTGGGTGATCACCCGAGAGGTTTCGATTCAGCCTGGCGATCCCTTCAATCGCAACCAGCTGGAGCGGGATATCAAACGGTTGTACAGAACCCAGCTGTTCAGCGATGTGAAGGTGACGTTGCGGCCAGTGCCCGCGCAGCCTGGCGATGTTGTGATTGTTCTTGGCATCGTTGAGCAGTCCACCGGACAGCTCTCCGGTGGTCTTGGCTACAGCCAAAGCCAGGGTGTGTTTGGTCAGGTGCAGTTGCAGGAAACCAATTTCCTTGGCAGAGCTTGGAATTTGGGCACCAACATCACCTACGGGCAATACGGCGGACTTGCCAACCTCAACTTCTCGGACCCCTGGATTTACGGCGATAAGCACCGCACGAGCTTCCGCACGTCTCTCTTCTTGAGTCAGCAGGTGCCTCAGGTCTTCCAGAGCGATGACAATGGCAACATCCGTACGGCAAAGGAATATGCCAATAATGGCTCCAATTCTGCTTATGAAATAGGCAATATTTACAACTTTACGGGAGGTATTGCAGCTCCTGATGATGTGAATTTGGCGCAAGCCGCTTATCCGAATCGCAGTTGGTTCGACTACGAGGGCGACACTGTGGTCCTGCGCAAGACTGGCGGCAGCTTCTCCTTCGCCCGTCCTTTGAACGGTGGTGATCCGCACAAAGATGCTAAGTGGAGTGTTGTGGCCGGCATGTCTTTTGCTGAAGTGCGGCCAATCAACTTTGCAGGTGATTCAAGGCCCTACGCCGTCTCCTCCAAAAAGCGCAGTGAAGGGAGTGGTGAGGTCGGCAAAGATGAAATTATTTGCGTTTCGTATAACTGCGCAGATAGCAACACACTCATTGGGACTCGTTTTGCTACTACCTACAACACGCTCAACAATTCCCGCAATCCCACCGTCGGGAGGTTTTTCTCGGCCGGAACTGAGCAATTCGTGGGAATCAATAACGACTCTCCCACTTTCAACCGGTTGCGGGCCAGCTACACGCAGTTCTTCCCAGTGGACTGGCTCAAGCTTCATAAGAGCTGTCGACCCAAGCCCGGCGAGCAGGCCGATTGTCCGCAGGCCATTGGTTTGCAGATTAAAGGCGGCCTCCTCATGGGTGAAGCTCCCCCCCACGAGGCGTTTTGCATGGGTGGCTCCAACTCGATTCGTGGTTGGTATGACTGCGATCTAGCTGTTTCGAAGGCCTTTAGTGAATTGACGATCGAGTACCGCTTCCCCTTGATCAGTATTTTCTCCGGTGAATTGTTCATGGATGCTGGTACTGATTTCGGCACTCAGGAGGATGTGCCTGGTAAACCCGGTCTGCTTCTGGATAAAGACGGTTCTGGTGTCTCTGTGGGTAGTGGAGTGATCGTTACCACCCCAGTCGGCCCAATCCGCTTGGAGGTGGCCACTAAAGACTTTTCATCCGACTATCGCTTCAATCTGGGCGTGGGCTGGAAGTTCTAGTGACCAGCTGGCCCCAGAACTACTCCGCTGGTTGGACACTGGCGGAGCAAACATCACGCTCTGGCATTGGCCTCCACAGTGGAGCTGAGGCCACGGTGGAGCTTCGGCCAACGGATCAGCCGGGGTTCCACATGCGTTTGCCGGGGATGGAGCAGCCTATCCAGCTGCGGCCGGATCAGGTGCGCGACAGCCAGTTGTGCACAACCTTGGATTTGGGCTCCAGCAAGGTTGCCACTGTTGAACATCTACTGGCCGCTCTGGCCGGTTGTGGGCTTAGCCATGTGGAGATTGGCCTCAACGGCCATGAAGTGCCCCTGCTGGATGGCTCAGCGCTTGGTTGGGTGGAGGCCATTGCCACCGCTGGGTTGGTGCCGGCGGCCACCCCGCGGCCTGCTACACCGCGGCTGGAGCAACCACTGCTGCGCACCCGCGGCAACAGTGTGATCACCGCCACTCCGTCAGATTGCTTTGGTGTTGTAGGCATCATCGATTTCCCGCAGGCGGCCATCGGTCGACAGCAATTCGCCTTGGAGCTAACGCCCCAACGCTTCGTCGATGAGATCGCTCCAGCACGCACTTTTGGGTTCCGGGAGCAGGTGGAGCAGCTGCGCGCTGCGGGATTGATCCAGGGCGGAGCTCTGGACAATGCCCTGGTCTGTGACGGTGATCAGTGGATGAATCCACCGTTGCGGTTCGAGGATGAACCAGTGCGCCATAAGCTCTTGGACCTAATCGGCGACCTGGCCCTCGTCGGTTTTCCCCAGGCACAGGTTCTTGTGTACAAGGGATCCCATGGTCTTCACACCGATCTCGCAGCCGCTTTGTGACTGAATCCACCACCCCAAACGTCGTGCTCACCAGCGAGCAGATCGCCGGTTTGCTCCCGCACCGTTATCCCTTCGCGCTGGTGGATCGGGTCATCGCCCATGAGCCCGGGGTTTCCGCCACGGCGATCAAGAACGTGACCATGAACGAGCCCCAGTTTCAGGGGCATTTCCCCGAGCGTCCCCTGATGCCTGGGGTGCTGATTGTTGAGGCGATGGCGCAGGTGGGTGGTCTGATTGTGACCCAGATGCCCGATCTGCCGAAGGGACTGTTCGTGTTTGCAGGGATTGACGGGGTACGCTTCCGGCGCCCTGTGGTTCCTGGAGATCAGCTGGTGATCCGTTGTGAACTGCTCAGCCTCAAGCGCAAACGTTTCGGCAAGGTGAAGGCGGAGGCCACAGTTGACGGCGATCTGGCCTGCTCCGGGGAATTGATGTTCTCCCTGGTGGACTGAGCGGGATGTCGCAGCAAACGGCGTCACAGCAAATCCACCCAACGGCGGTGGTGGACCCGAAGGCCGAGCTGGCCTCCGGCGTGGTCATCGGCCCGGGTGCGGTGGTCGGCCCTGAGGTGGTGATCGGAGAGAACACCTGGATCGGTCCCCATGCTGTGCTGGATGGTCGGCTGACCCTTGGCCGTGAAAACAAGGTGTACCCGGGCGCCTGCCTGGGTCTTCCGCCGCAGGATCTCAAGTACCGCGGTGCTAACACCGAGGTGTTGATCGGTAATGGAAACACGCTGCGGGAATGCGTGACGATCAACCGCGCCACCGAAGAGGGTGATGTGACCCGCATCGGTAACGGCAACCTGCTGATGGCTTATTGCCATCTGGGCCACAACTGCGATCTCGGCAACAACATCGTCATGTCCAACGCCATTCAGGTGGCGGGCCACGTGGTGATCGAAGACCGTGCAGTAATCGGTGGCTGTCTGGGCATTCACCAGTTTGTTCACATCGGTGGGATGGCGATGGTGGGCGGGATGACCCGTGTCGACAGAGATGTTCCCCCCTATTGCCTGGTCGAAGGCCATCCGGGCCGCGTGCGGGGTTTGAACCGTGTGGGCCTGCGGCGCCGTGGCCTAGCTGCCAACCATGACGGTGCTGAACTCAAGCAGCTTCAGGAGATCTGGACCCTGATGTATCGCTCTGACCTGGTGATTGCCGATGCGCTTCAGCAGGCCAGAAGCCAGCCCTTGCTGCCGGCGGCTGAGCACTTCTGCAGGTTCCTTGAAGCCTCCACGGGTCAGGGTCGACGGGGGCCGATGCCGGTGCAGGGCCGCTGATGGTTCGGCTGCTGATCAGCACCGGGGAGGTCTCCGGTGATCTGCAGGGCAGCCTGTTGATTCGCGCCTTGCGGTTGGAGGCGGAACGACGGGGACTTGAGCTGGAGGTGCTGGCTCTGGGTGGCCCGCGCATGGAAGCGGCGGGTGCCGTGTTGATCGCCGACACCGCGCCCATGGGGGCGATCGGCCTGTGGGAGGCCCTTCCCTTGATTCTTCCCACGCTGCGGCAACAGGCCCGGGTGGATGCGCTGTTGGAGGACAAGCCCCTTGATGGGTTGGTGCTGATCGACTATGTCGGGGCCAATGTGCGCTTGGGCACGCGGCTGCGGCGCCAGCAACCCGAGCTTCCGATCACCTATTACATCGCCCCCCAGGAATGGGCCTGGCGCTTTGGTGATGGCAGCAGCACTCGATTGATCGAATTCACCGACAAGGTACTGGCGGTTTTCCCTGCTGAGGCCGAGTTCTATGGCGCCCGCGGTGCGGATGTGAGCTGGGTGGGCCATCCGTTGCTGGACAACTTTCAGAACATGCCCGATCGCGCCAGCGCCCGCCGCCAAATGGGTCTGGACCCTGATGCCCCAGTGCTGTTGTTGCTGCCGGCCTCGCGGACCCAAGAGTTGCGCTATCTGATGCCACCGTTGGCCCAGGCGGCGGCCTTGTTGCAGCAAAGCCATCCTGATCTTCAGGTGCTGCTGCCCGCTGGGCTTGCACAGTTCGAAGCGCCCCTGGCTGCAGCGCTGCAGGAGGCCGGCGTGCGCAACGCCCGGGTGATTCCCGCTGCTGAAGCGGATGGGTTGAAGACCACCTTCTGTGCGGCTGCGGATCTCGCCTTGGGCAAATCCGGCACGGTGAATCTGGAGCTGGCCCTGCAGGGGGTTCCCCAGGTGGTGGGGTACCGCGTGAGCCGACTGACGGCCTGGGTTGCCCGCCACGTGCTGCGCTTCCAGGTGGATCACATTTCGCCGGTGAATCTGTTGCTCAAGCAGCGGTTGGTGCCGGAACTGCTGCAGGACGAACTCACGGCCGAAGCCTTGGTGGAGAGGGCGCTCCCCCTGTTGACTGCTACACCGGAGCGCCAGGCCATGCTGGTGGGGTACGCGCGGCTGCGGACCACCCTGGGTGCTCCTGGGGTCACCGAGCGGGCGGCCAAGGCCATCTTTGATCAGGTGATCGGATGAAACGAACCCTGCTGCTGCTGTTCACCTGCCTGATGCTGCTCAGCTGGCCCCAGCGCGCCATGGCTGAGCTGCAGACGGCGGTCTTTGCCGGTGGCTGTTTCTGGTGTTTGGAGCACGACCTGGAACATCTGCCCGGGGTGCGTGATGCCGTGAGCGGCTACAGCGGCGGGCAGCTGGAGCGCCCCACCTACCGGCAGGTGAGCAGTGAGACGACTGGTCATCAGGAAGCGGTGCAGGTGCGTTTTGACCAGGATCAGATCAGCTACGCGGAGCTGCTGCGCAGCTATTGGCGCAATGTGGACCCCCTCGATGGCGGCGGCCAGTTCTGCGACCGCGGCGATTCCTACCGGCCGGTGATCTTCACGGCTGATGACGCTCAGGCTCTGGCTGCTGAGATCAGTGCGGCGGCGGCGGCCCGCGAGCTCGGACAACCACGGTCTGCTTTGAAGGTGGAGCTCCGGCAGGTGGCTCGTTTCTGGCCTGCCGAGGGGTACCACCAAAATTATGCTCAAAATAATGCCCTGAAGTACAACTACTACCGCTGGGCATGTGGAAGAGATAAGCGACTAGATGATATTTGGGGCGCAAAAGCTCGATCCAATGCTGAATGGAATTGACCTGAGTCTGACCCTATTAGCCTCAGCAATTACTCTCGTAACCCTTCCTATGTCAAAGCACATAATCCTTAGGGATCGATGATAAAAATTTTGGAGATAGGCGATGGCGGACGAAACCACTAAAACTCCTGGAAAAAGCTGGCATTCTCTTGGTGCTAGCGACAGGGTTGTTTGCCCTTAAGCACTCGCTGAAATAACTGTATATAACGTCAATGCAATTCACGAGCTTTTTAGTGAAAATGAATTGGCAACGAAAAATTACCACATTAAAAATGCACCTGTATTTGGAAGAGTAGACAAAGTTGATGATGAAAGCGTAGCCATTGAGGGCGACAGTGAATTTGGTCACCTTTTTTGTAAATATAGTAGTCAAGATTTGAATAAAGTTCTTGCTCTTCGAGAAGACAGCAGGGTAAAGATTCGTGGAACACTTGAAATCAGCTGGGCGCCTTGGCGTATGTGCCTAAATATGTACAATTGCAGTGTGATTTAACTCCTTAGGACTCAGCAAGCGTCGCAACAAGCCCTGCGGCAAAGATCATTTGTCATGGTTGAGCCTGGTATGGCAATCCAGATGCTGCCTGCTTCTCTGTGCGACGTTGCTATGTATATCAACTGTTTAGGTCGACATATTGAACTCCTGCCACCAGAACTACGCGGAGAACAACGCCGTCAAATACAACTTCTACCGGTTCAGCTGCGGTCGTGACCGCAGACTCGACAGCGTCTGGGGCGACAACGCTCGCTCCGGTAACGCCTGGGGGAAGTAGGGCTGCCGCAGCCTCATTCCTCGGCTGAGCGCCCGCGGATGCGGGCACGGTCGCTCAGCCAGATGATCACCCGCGTGATCGCCCACGCGAGGGCGACGCCCAACAGGATCGAGAGCAGCGACTCCACAGCACAGCACTTGAGGACACCGGCAGTTGCCGGATGCTCCTCAATATGCCGATCTGATCAAGGAATGCGTGGGGACTGTTGCGATCAGTCGCTTGCTTTGGCGTCCTTGTCCTTCTCTTTTGCTGGCTGTGTCGTGGCCTGAGGCTTGGATGCCGCCTTGCAGGCCAGAGAGGCTTCCAGGCGCTGCAGCTGCGCTTCGCGCAGGGCATCGGAAATGCTGAGAGTGCGGTCAGTCATCGATTGGCGTTCTAGACGGCGGCAGGCTCAGGGCCTTGTGCGATCGAGAGGGGGCCTACGGGTCTGAAGACTGTCGAAACCTAGACGCCCACGGGTCAACGTCCGGGAGCAAAAGTGCTTACGTCAGTGTCTGGCAACACGTCTGCGCTTCAACGCCAGCGCGATTGACGGCTTGCCAAACCCATATCGCCATGGCTATGAGTACAGGTGTACTAATTTCTGGGTGGCTCATGTCGGTTGATCACGGTGATCTCGCGGTGAAGGCGGAGGCTCCCTTTCTCCACGTCCGCCCAGGGCACTTTGTGATCGTCGCTGGAGACCAGCTCGATCAAGGGGATTGGTGGATGGGGCAGGTGCTCTTCTGCGAGGGAAGTGCTCGCCACCCCAGGCTTCCGTCGCTGTTTCAGGTGGCTGACGTGGATACGGGCGTCATCAAATGGATCAATGCCGATGCGGTCTCGGATGTGATCTGGTCGATGGATGGATGGCCCACCAGTGCGCCTGTCTCTTCCGGCTGTTGATTGAGAAGGGCTGTTGATCGAGTAGGGGCCTTGATCAAGGGGCGGTGTGTATTCGCGCGAACGGCACGGGCTTGACGGCTGTCTTATAAGTAGTTTGTAGCTGTTGCTACAAAACGTTCACCCCCTCTTGAGGGGGGCGCAGATGCTCCAAGCCATGGAACGGGGACTTGGATTTCTTCGAGGAACATCCAATGACTGCACTTCTCTATCGAGGCCACATCTACGCAGCAGCTCCAGCCACTCCCAAGGCCTGCGTTGAATTGACCTACCGCCGCGAGCACTACAACACCTGTCGCCAGGAACTTATCGGCGAAAGCCGCCGCACCCTCACCTACCGGGGCGTCACCTACACCAAGTAGCCCGAAGCACCCGTTGGTTCCTGCCCCTGCCCCCTTTCAAGGGCAGGGGCTTTTTGTTGGGTAGTCGGATGGAGGCAAGCCACGGTCCAAGGAAGATCCCGACATCCTGTGGGCGAGCCAGTCAGCATTCGCCGATGGGATCGGATCTCACCGCCATCGTGATCTCCTCGGTGTTTCTTGGGGTGGGTTTTGTGATTGCCAAATTCTTCCCCGAAGCCGCGTTGCTGGCGGCGGTGTTCCTGGTGGGGTTGGCGATTCTGAACGTCGCCCTTGTTCTTGTGGCCTGATGCCCAAAAAAAGAGGGGGTGTTCCCTAAGTACCCCCGCTCGACGCATTGCCCCTTCACCGAAAGGAGCCACCGCAGGATGGCCTGGGCTCCCGTGGCTGGTCGTCGCTATTACGACAAAAGGCCAGGCGCTGCGGGCGCCCTCGCGGCGTTGACAGGGGCCGCACCATGAGCATGTTCACTATGAACTTTTTTCATGGCAAACGTCCGCGAGATGGTCAACACCCATCTGCCCGTCGCGCTCAAGCTGATCAACAGCGCCGCCCTGGTTGCGATCGCGCTTTCAACCCTTTGCGCTGCTGGCTCTCTGCGTGAGATGTCTGGCAGGTCTGCTGCTCCAGCGGCTGTCACTGAAGCCAACTGAGCCCAATGAAATGGAGCGATACCCCGTATCGCTCCAGGGGATTTGCCGCCCGTTACTTGATCAAATCTGGTCGAATTCCTTAAGAAACCAACATCCAACCTGTTGAAAAGATTAAGCGCGGCAACCTGATTGATTCAGCAAGTTCTCAGTGAACAGACGGGTTTCCGGCCATCGACGATGCTTCAGTCCATGCTTACGATCAGTCGGTGAGAGGAGGGTTGTATGTATCTGCTGACCATTAAGGATGGTCTTGGCACCCGTCATATCGGTCCCTACGCGTCGCCGAAGCACGCATCGGATGATCTAGATCGGGTGTTGGAAACCTGCTCTGAACGAGCACGGTGGCAGATTCATGCATTGGAAACCCCAGACCGCACCCTCGAATTGCAGGCGGTTGCTTCCTGAGAATTTTTCGTCCTGAACCTGGGCGCCCTGATCAGTTCTGACGTCGCCCTGGAAAGCCTCGGGTCAGTCCGCTGTCGATCATCAGGCCGATGCCGGCATTGATGCAGATCAGGCTGAGGGTTCCGTACCAGAACCAGGGGCCTGCGTCCTTGCCCAGCATCTGAACCACCTTGCGGCTCACCGCCTCGCCGAATAGGCAGAGGCCCACCGGGAGCAGCAGCACCCCCAGCTGGGCCTTGATGTACCAGCGCACCGGGGAGCGGCTCATGACTGGGCCAGCACCCAGTTCACAAGGGTGCGCACGCCGTAGCCGGTGGCACCAGCGGGATTGACGCCTTTGCCCTTGTCACTCCAGACCGGGCCGGCGATGTCGATGTGGGCCCAGGCGGTGTCTTTGGCCACGAACTCCTTGAGGAACAGCGCTGCTGTGATCGAACCACCGGGCCGCGGGCCGGTGTTCTTCATGTCGGCCAGCAACGATTTCAATCCATCCCTGTAGGACTGCCGCAGTGGCATGCGCCAGAGCCCTTCACCGCCCGTCTGAGCAGCGGCATCGAGGGCCTCCGCCAGGTCGTCATTGTTGGACCACAGCCCGGCCATCTCATCCCCCAGGGCAATCACGCAGGCTCCGGTGAGGGTGGCCAGATCCACCACGGCATCAGGCTTCTGCTCACAGGCGTAGAGCAGGGCATCGGCCAGGGTGAGGCGGCCTTCAGCGTCGGTGTTGTTGATCTCAATCGTCATGCCGTTGGCGGCCGTGACGATGTCGCCGGGGTGGACGGCGGAGCCGTTCACCATGTTTTCGCAGGAGGCCACCACCATGTGCACCTCAACGCCGGCCGGCTTGAGTTCGGCGATGCTGCGCATGGCACCGATCACAGCGGCACTGCCGCCCATGTCGAACTTCATCATGTCGATCTGGGCGGCCCCCACCTTGAGGTTGTAACCACCGGAATCGAAGGTGAGGCCTTTGCCCACCAGGGCAACGCGGCGTTTCACCTCGCCCTCGGGGCGATAGATCAGATGGATGAACTTGGGGGGTAGATCGGAGCCCTGGCTCACCGCCAGGAAGGCCCCCATCCCCTTGGCTTCGCAGTCGCTGCGCTCGAGCACCTTGAGCTCAAGGCCATGGTCCTTGGCGATGCCGGCGGCAGTGTCGGCGAGGGCCGCCGGGGTGACCACGTTCGGAGGGGCCGCCACCAGCTCCCGGGCCAGTTCCACACCGGCGCAGGTGGCATTCACTGCCGCAAAGCCGCTTTCGGCGGCGGGGTCGAGCTCGATCAGCTCCAGGGCCTCGGGGATCCGGCGCGGGTCCGGCTCCATGCGGAAGCGTTGGTCTTTGTAGAGGCAGAGCCGCACCGCTTCAGCACAGATGCGGGCGGCTTCTATGGCATCGGTTCCCGCCCAGGGCAGGTGCAGGCCGAGGCTGCCCTCACAACCGATGGCGGCCTTGGCGGCCCGGGCGGCGGCGCCGCGCAGGCGCTCGGCATCGATTGCATCGCTCTCGCCCAGGCCCAGCACCACCAGGCGCTGCGGGCCCCCGCCCAGGGGCGTGATCACCAGTTGATCACCGGGCTTGCCTTTGAACTCCTGCTGCTTGAGGGCCTCGGTGATGCCGGCAAAGCGTTGTTCCAGGGCCGTTGCCGTGGCATCGACATCGCCCTGGGGCAGCCCCACCGCCAGCACATCGCCGTTCCACTCCTGCAAACCGGCGGAGGACAGGGAGAAGCGCATGGGTGGACGCGTCAACAAAAGATGAGCGTAGCGATCCTGTGCGACGCCCTCGGCCCCTAAAGCTCTGCGGTGAAGGGGGTGGCCCAGCGCTGGCGGGTTTCCTTATTGAACGGCGGCCACCAGCGTTGGATCAGCTGTTGTTCCAGGGCCCGCCGGGCGCGGGTGGCCCGGGGCACATCGCAGCTGAAGCGGATGCTCAGCTGAGCGCTCAGCTCACAGCGCTGCAGGGCTTCGCCATAGGCGGCGAGATAGGCCTTGCAGTCGTGATCACCTTTCCAGCGGCGCTCGGCCGCCAGGGTTTCGCCCACATACAGCAGAAGCGGCTGCTCCAGCTGGGCTGGCCTGTCCATAACCAGATAAATCGCTGCTCCGCGGTGGGACGGTTCCGGCCAGCGCCAGAAACTCATCGCCAGGGGGGTCAGGGCCAGTGGATCGATGCCCGCCGCAGCGTCATCGGGGCTGGCACCGAACAGATCCCCCTGGGCCGTGCTGGCACGTTCGCGGCGGAACAGTGGCGCTTGATGGGCATGCAGCCGCGCTTGCCAGGCGAGCAGCTGCTCCCGTTGCAGGGGCAGGTCGGGCCCGTTGTTGAAGGCCAGCGCACCGGTGGAGAACAGATCTCCCTGCATCAGGGCAGCGGCAGGCTGGGCCCGGCGCGGCGGCGGCCGAAATTCACCCGGCCGATCAGGGCCTCCACGCTGCTGGCGGGAAGGCAGAGCCGCTCCTGCAGATCGGCCAGATCCTTGAAACCGGCGCGGCGGCGTTCGCGCATCAGGTTGGCCAGCCGTTGTTCCGGCCAGCCCAGCAGCGCCAGCTGATCGGTGCTGGCGTTGTTGAGGTCGAGTGGAGCGGCCTGCGGCTGCGGTGGGGCATCGCCGTGCCACTGGAAGAGCAGATGGGGGGTCCAGAGCCTGACCAGATCACTAGGCAGCTCCAGCAGCCGGAACAGATCATCGGCACTGGCGAATTGCACCCCACCCCGCTGCAGCCGCACCAGCAGATCGGCTGTGTCCTGGCTGCAGCCAGGCAGTTGCAGCCACTGATCGCGGCTGGCCCGGTTCACATCCATCACCCAAGTAGGCGGCTCGGGCACGGTTGGTAAAGGCTGCGCTGGGGCCGGCCGGGGTGGTGCTGGCAGCTGTCCGGTGGCCTGCAGCACCCGCCTGGCCAGGGGATCCAACCAGTGGCTGCGGGGCATGCTGCTCAGCAGAGATGGGCTGACCTTAACGAGGGTGCAGGGGCTGCGTCAGCGCAACTTGAGCACCTGGACGCCGTGGCACGGATCGGGTCACTTCAGGCCGAGGGGGTCCAGCGGGGAATCGGCAGCGGTGGATCCACCAGGTTGCGCTGAAAGGCGATCAGCACCGCCTGGGTGCGGCTTTTGGCATCGAGTTTGCGCAGCAGTCCGGTGACGCAGTGCTTAGTGGTTTCAATCGAGAGGTGCAGCTGATCGGCAATCTCCTGATTGCTGAGGCCCTTGCAGAGCCCGCGCAGCACGTCCTCTTCCCGCAGGCTCAGCACGTCGCTGAGGGGATGGGCGGCGCCTTTGGGGCCGCGGTCGTGGTTGGCCACGCCGGCAATCACCGAGTCCATGTGGCTGCCATCGCTCTCCATGGCGCGCAGCACGCTGAGCAGGCCGCCGTTGCCGATGCGCTCATGGCTGCAAAGCCCTTCGCATTGCGCCTTGGCCGCCGCGTGAATCGTGCTGAGCAACGGACGCTGAATCAACATCAGGCAGCGCAGGGAGGGCTGCTGGGCCTTGGCGGCTGCCACCAGGGAGGGGCCGGTGCCGCGCTCGAGCTGGTCGCTGCAGATCAGCAGATCAGCGGCTGTGTTGCGAAGGCAGGCGAGGGCTTCTGTTTCGGTGCTGGCGGCTCCCACCAGGGAGCCGATGCCATCAAGGCTGTGCACCAGGCCGCTGATCAAGACGCGATCGGCGGAGGCCACCACGATGCGGCGCCCCTCCAACAGATGCCGGTGGCGCTGGGGAAGCTCACGCATCGCGCCGAGCTGAGCGGTGAAGTCCACATCCTGGAGGCGGCCCGAAACTCACCATGGATTCGGATGCCAGCGGAGGGTGGTGCGGGTCAGCAAGACCGTACAAAACCTTTGTGTGAACGGCCATCAAAGGTGCGGCGATCACCCCCAATGCCGCTGGCGAATCCTTGGCAGACTTTGCCGAAGCAGTGAGCAACGCCGACGATGGCCTTCTTCGATTCCGACATCGTTCAGGACGAAGCCAAGCGCCTGTTCAGCGACTACCAGCAGCTGATGCAGTTGGGCAGTGAGTACGGCAAGTTCGACCGGGAGGGCAAGAAGAAGTACATCGAGACGATGGAAGAGCTGATGGGCCGCTACCGGGTGTTCATGAAGCGCTTTGAACTCTCGGAGGATTTCCAGGCCAAGCTCACGGTGGAGCAGCTGCGCACCCAGCTCAGCCAGTTCGGCATCACCCCTGAGCAGATGTTCGATCAGATGAACTCCACCCTTGAGCGGATGAAGGCGCAGATCGAGCAGCCGCCTTCTAGCTGAGCCAAGACTCGTACGATCTCCAGCGCTCGCTCGTTGCGCCTCCCCATGCCGGACTCCATCCCGTCGTTGCCGGATTGGTTGTCGCGGGGCATGGCCGACCTGTTCCCGGCCGGGGATCCCAGTGATGCGGATCAGGCCCTGGCGGCCCGGTTGGCACAGGCCGACAAGGAAGGCCGGCCGCTGCGGGTGAAGCTGGGCATCGACCCCACCGGCAGCAACATCCACCTGGGTCACAGCATCCTGTTCCGCAAATTGCGGGCCTTCCAGGACGCGGGCCACACGGCGGTGCTGATCATCGGCGATTTCACGGCGCGGATCGGAGATCCCACCGGCAAGAGCGCCACGCGGGTGCAGCTCACCAAGGAGCAGGTGGCCGCCAACGCCTCCACTTATTTGCGCCAGTTGGGGCAAGACCAGCCGAAGGAAACGGCGCTGCTCGATTTCGAAACCCCCGGCCGCCTGGAGGTGCGATACAACTCCGAGTGGCTGGAGGGCATGGACCTACCGGCGGTGATCGGCCTGCTCGGCACTGGAACTGTGGGCCAGATGCTGGCCAAGGACGACTTCTCCAAGCGCTACGGCAGCGGCACCCCGATCGCCCTGCACGAGTTTCTCTACCCGCTGCTGCAGGGCTACGACTCTGTGGCGGTGAATGCGGATGTGGAGCTGGGCGGCACCGATCAGAAGTTCAACGTGGCCATGGGCCGCGACCTGCAGCGCCATTTCGACAAGGGCACCCAGTTCGGCCTGCTGCTGCCGATTCTGGTGGGTCTGGACGGGGTGCAGAAGATGAGCAAGAGCCTCGGCAACGTGGTGGGGCTGGAGGAGGATCCGCTCTCGATGTACTCCAAGCTGGAGAAAATCGGCGATGCGGCGATCGACGACTACGTCACGTTGCTGACCGATCTGGATCTGGCGTCGTTGCCGGAGAACCCCCGCGACAAGCAGAAGGCGATGGCCCTGGCGGTGACCGCCAGCCGTCATGGCATCGAAGCAGCCCAGAAGGCCCAGCGCGATGCCGCTACCCTGGTGGGTGGCAGCGGTGATGCCGGCGCTGATGTGCCCGAGGCGTCGCTGGCTGAGGTGAATTTCCCGGCTAAGGCCTTTTATCTGTTCAGTGCCGTGGGAATCTGCGCCAGCAGCAGCGAGGCCCGCCGTCAGATCAAGGGCGGTGCGGCGCGCCTAGAAGGCGAGAAGATCACCGACCCCAACAAGGAGTTCGCCTCAGCGGCGGAGCTGGAGGGCAAGGTGCTGCAATTGGGCAAGAAGACCTTCCGTCGTTTGGTGGGCTGATGACCTTGCATCCCGCTGATCCCGCCGATCGGATCATCGTGGCCCTCGATGGCATGGCGCCTGAGCAGGCGCTGCGCTTTGCCGCCCAGGTGGAGGGGCTGCGCTGGGTGAAGGTGGGCCTGGAGCTGTTTGTGCAGGCCGGCCCGGAGGTGGTGGCCCAGCTGCGCGAGCAGGGGCTGCGGGTGTTTCTTGATCTCAAATTTCACGACATCCCGGCCACGATGGCCGGTGCCTGCCGGCGGGCGGCGGCGCTGGGGGCCGAACTGATCACAGTGCATGCCTGCGCCGGCAGCGAAGCGCTCAAGGCAGCTCAGGCCGCGGCAGAGGAAGGGGCCCAAGGGGCTGGCCAACCCGCCCCCACCTTGCTGGCGGTGACCGTGCTCACCAGTTGGGAGGAGCAGCGATTGCAACGGGAACTCGCCATTGCCCAGGGCATCGCCGAACGGGTGCCGGCGTTGGCGCAGCTGTCGGCGACTTCCGGCATCGGCGGGTGTGTGTGTTCACCTCTGGAGGCCGCGGCATTGCGGTCTCAGCATCCAGAACCGTTTGCCTTGGTGACCCCGGGCATTCGCCCCAAAGGGGCAGCTGTGGGTGATCAGGCCCGGGTGATGGGGCCGGCTGAAGCACTTGCAGCAGGGGCCAGCCAGCTGGTGATTGGTCGTCCGATCACTAAGGTCGACGACCCCAGTGCGGCATTTGCCGCCTGTTGCGCAGAGCTCATGTGCTGATCGCTGTTGGCGGCAGTGCTCAAGACTTCTGGCCGATCTTGGGTTCGGTGCCCGCCAACAGCCGCTCGATGTTGCTGCGATGGCGCCAGAGCACCATCAGGCTGGCTACGAGCGACACCACCACGTAGGCGCTGCTGCCGCCGGAGATCAGCATCAACAGCGGCAGTCCGATGGCGGCCACCACGCTGGAGAGTGACACGATCCGGAAGATCGAGATCACGGCCATGAACAGGCCAAAGCAAGCAAGCCCCACCGGCCAGGCTAATCCCAAAAACATGCCCAGGCCGGTGGCCACCGCCTTGCCGCCCTTCCAGCCCAGCCATACCGGCCAGATGTGACCCGCCAACGCTGCCAGGCCCGCCAGTACCTGCAGCCAGTCGCTGAGGCCAACGCTCTTCGCCAGCAGCACCGCCAGGGCGCCTTTGCCCACATCGATCAGGAACACCACCAGGGCTGGGCCCTTGCCCACGTTGCGCAGCACGTTGGTGGCGCCGGTGCTGCCGGAGCCGCAGTCGCGCAGGTCGATGCCCTTGAGCCAGCGGCCGGCGAGGTAACCGCTGGGGATGGCTCCCAGCAGGTAGCCGATGGCCAGGAGCAGCAGGGATGTGAGGGCTGTTTGGATCACAGCAGGTCGTCGTCGTCGAGGCGTTCACCTGGTCCGGCCGCGAAGGCCAGCCAGAGGGGGAACTGAAGCACAGGGATGTCGACGCTGCGCTCGGCGGCATCGATAAGGATCAACGGCACTTCGCCTCGCTCCTCCAGCCGGTCGGCCCGCTCCACCAGGGCCTCCGGGCGTTCGAATAGCACGATGCCGCTGCTGGGGCCGAAGTCTTCCCGGCCCAGGCCAAGGGCATCCTGCAGGCCGCGCCGCCATTCGCCGAGCCGTTCGGGCCCTCCGGCCAGCACCAGGCACTGGAACTGATCGCCATACAGCTCGCCGATCACCGCGATCAGGGCCGCGCTCACCAGGATGTTGCGCGGCCGAGTGCCGCGGCTGGGCTGGGCGCCCCGTCCGCCTTGATTGAAGAACCAGTCCTCCAGCAGAGCCGTGTCGCGGGCATCGATGCTGCGCCGCAGGTTCCAGGGGTCGGCGTAGACGTCGGGTTGTTTGAGGAAGCGCTCCAGGGTCTGGCGGATCAGCTCTTCATCGGGGCGGAAGGTGTCGGCCACTGCGGGCGGCGGAGTGCTCTCGCCGGCCTTCTCCGGCGCCGCTGCGTTGTCTGCCGCCTGATCGAGGGGGGAGGGCTGCACCACCATCGGCTGCACCACCAGCTCCAGGTTTTCCACGCTCTGTACCAGGTCCTGCAGGGCGCCGCCCAGGTACTCCTGGAAGCCCTTCACGCGGCGGGCGATGGCGTCCGATTGGCCGGCGAAGTTGGCCTTCAGCTCGGTCTCGAGTTGCTGCTTGCGGGAGCTGAGGGCGTTGATCTCCGCTTCCAGGGCATCGCGGCGGTCCTGCAGATCCTTGAGGGCCAGCTCCATCACGGGATTGGCTTCTGCGGCGGCGGGCTCGGTGCTGGTGGTGTTGGCGGGTTCTGCGCTGGTGTCGCTGCTGGTTTCCGTCGGGGGCTGCTCCGGTTCAGGCGCCTGGGGGGTCAGGTCGGTGTCGTCGGGCATTGCGTCAGCTGCCGTGCTCTCCATCCCTCCATTCCAGCCGACCAGGCCGCAGAAAAAAAGGTGGCATCACAACTGCGACAGGGATTCACGAAATTGCATGGATATCAGAACGAAATCGTCTCGAAATCGTGCTATTTCTCGCTATTGCTCGTGTTGTCTTCCGTGTCGTCGTTCGGTACTTCCAGAGCTCCTACCCGCAGTTCCAGCTGTTCCCGCAGCTCCTTGGGGCTGAACAGGATCGGCAGGAAGTGAATGCTCTGGGTTTCGCGGAAATAAAACAGGCCTGGCAACCAGGGGGCGAAGAGCCGCCAGCTCAGCCATTGGTCGTAGGGGAAACGCCGCAGCTCGCGGCTGTTCTGCCATACGATCAAAGTGTATTCCTTGAATTCCAGTCGCAGGCTGGCGCTCTGGATCAGTAGAAACAGGCCGAACAGCACCACCACCAAGGTGGGCCAAGGTGAAAGCGGCAGTGGCAGGAGTGCCAGGCCAAGGGCCACCACCAGCAAAGGAAGCCGCACGTCTGGCTTGAGGGTGACGGGGTCGGGGGTTGAACTCATGCTCCGAACAGCACCTGGGTGAGAACGACATCCATTAGGGCCACCAGGATCAGGATCATCACCACCGCACCGGTGGTGCTGGTGCCCACTTCCTTGGGACCACCGCGGGTGGTCAGGCCCCAGCCACAGGCCACTGTCGCGATGATCAGCCCGAACACCAGGGCTTTCACCAGCATGAAGGGCAGGTCCAGTGGGTTCATCCAGGTCTGCACCGAGATCCAGAACACCGCCGGAGGGATGTTGTAGAGGGCCGTGCTAGTGAGCTGGCCTGACCACACCGCCACGAAGAAGAAGAAAAAGCACTGCACCGGTGCCATCACCACCATGGCGATCATCCGGGGCACCACCAGGTACTCCACCGGGTCGGTGCGCAGCATGGTAATCGCATCGATTTGTTCGGTCACCTTCATCGTGCCCAGCTGGGCGGCGTAGGCGGTGGCCACCTTGCCGGCCAGCAGGGTGGAGGTGAGCAGGGGCGCGATCTCCCGTGCTAGGCCGATCGCCAGGATGCCGCCCACCGTTGATCCCGCCCCCTGGCGGGTGAGTTCTGCGGCCACCTGAATGTTGAACACCGAGCCGGCGGCCACCGAGATGATCAGCACGATCAGCAGGCTGCCGGGGCCGGCCTCCAGCATTTGCTCAAACAGCTCGCCCCGATTGATGCGACCGCGCAGGGTGGCGGCCACGGCCTGGCCTCCGATCAGCAGGCTGGTGCCCAGGCGTTTGATAGAGCGGGGCGTGTTCATCCGGCGGCCTTCTGCAGGTGGGCTCCACGGTCGGGCCAGCCTCGCATCACCACAAGGCCAAGCATCACAAGGATGGCGGGAATCAGACCCATGCAGAGGCGGATCGCCAGCAGGGCTGAATCCGGCTGTTCGATGAAACTCAGTGCCCCGCTGCAGTTGCCCCCCTTGGCGGAGATGTAGCCGGTGAGCGAGAGCAGGCTGCCAAACACCGACATGGTCAGGCCGATGATCAGCTTCTGCCCGAACACCATCCAGGCGGTGTAAAGCCCGGCGGGTTTGCTCGGATCAGCGTCGATCGCATCGGGCAGCAGCGACCAGGGGATCAGGTAGGCCGTCGCCGCTCCCACCCCCACCAGGGCAATCAGCCCCACCAGCGGCAGCAGTTGCAGCGGGCCGGGATCTGCCGCTAATGGCGGGAACAGCATTGAAAGCAAGCAGGCGCTGATCCATAGCCCCGCGCCCCAGCGCAGGGTGGCGACGCGTCCGATGCGGTTGCTGAGGTTGCTCCAGAGCTGAAGCCCCAGCAGGGCGGCGATCTGGAAAGGCAACAGGATCCAGGTGGAGAGGTTGGCGGGCACATGCACCACCTGCACCAGCCAGATCAGGGCCACCACCTGCATCAGTTGCAGGCCGAACCAGAGCAGCAGATACAGCCCCAGCACCTGGCGGAAAAGGGGGTTGGCCATCACCCGCTTCAGCTGCTGCATCGGCGGTTCGTTGTTGGGCACCGGCCGTTGGGCCCGCTTGGCGTAGGGGGCCAGGCCCCAGCAGCAGAGCAGCGTGGTGGTGGCGGCGATGCTGCCGGTGATCCGGCCCATGGCCAGGTAGCCCCCACCTCCGTCGGTGAGCACCACCGAAGCCACGATCAGTCCGCTCAGGCCCGCCAGGATTGATCCGGTAAACCGCGCCGCATTCAGGCGGGTGCGAATAGCGGTGTCCGGCGTGAGTTCGGTGCTGAGGGCCGCGTAGGGCAGGTTGACGCTGGTGTAAGCGGTCATCAGCAACACCGCCATCACCGCGTAATACGTGGTGCGCTGCAGCGTGTCGCCCGGGGGCACCCACCACATCGCCGTCAGGCTGATGCCCAGCGGCAGGGCTGCGGTCAGCATCCAGGGCAGGCGCGGGCCCCAGCGGCTGCGGGTGTGATCGCTGAGCCAACCGATCAACGGATCATTCAGCGCGTCCCACACCTTGCTCACCGTGAGCAGAGAACCGGCGATGAAGGCCGGCAGGCCAGCCGCGCAGATGAAAAACGGAAAGAGGTAGAAGCCCAGCTGAGTGGCGGCAAGTCCGGTGCCGGCGTCGCCCAGGCCGTAGGCCAGCATCAGCCTGCGGCGGGATCCCTGCAGGGATGCGTCGGTCGGTGTCACGCGGAGGCTTGGGGCAGGCGGATTGCCATAATGAATGCGTGCTTACGACACCACCAGCCCCTGGGGCAGTGGTTCGTTTGTACTACGCGGGTGTTGTGTAATGGTAAGACCTCAGCCTTCCAAGCTGATGACACGGGTTCGATTCCCGTCACCCGCTCTGATCACAACCGCAGGCTTGAGGTTTCCTCCTCGGCGAGCAGCAGCACGAAGCTCCGGCTCTGCAAGGGAATCTCAACGCCGCTGAAGCTGGCTGGCTCGGCTGGGAAATCTTTGGGGCTGGGCAAAGAGGTGTCGATCACCCGTTTCCAGGTGGAAACCGGAACCGGCAACTCAAAGCTGAGGCTTTCCTTGTAGGCGTTGAAGCCCATCCACAGCAGAGCCCCGCGGCTGCCGCGGTGGAGGCTTGTGGACGTCGTGCGGCTCCAGGCGGCCCAATCGGGTTTGGCCAGGTTCACCCCGTGCCATTGACGCCAGAGATCGCTGCGCTGCTCCGATGGTTTTTCCGCTGATTTGCGGTTGCTTTCCCGCGGCGGCACCAGCGGATTGAACAGTTGCGGCAGGGCCTGGCGCAGCCGCAGCAGCCGCTGCAGAAATTGCTTCAGCTCCAGGTCGCACTGGTCTTCATTCCATACCATCCAGCCCAAGGGACTGTTCTGGCACCAGCTGTTGTTGTTACCCCCTTGGCTGCGGCCCACTTCATCGCCCATCAGCAGCATCGGCACGCCACGGGCCAGCATCAGCGAGCAAAGCAGGTTGCGTTGCTGACGCCGCCGCAGGCTTTGCACCAGGGGGTTGCTGCTGGGGCCTTCGATGCCGTGGTTCCAGCTGTTGTTGTGGTTCTCGCCGTCGCGGTTGTCTTCGCCGTTGGCCAGGTTGTGCTTGCGGTTGTAGCTCACCAGATCCGCCAGGGTGAAGCCGTCGTGGGCGGTGATGAAGTTCACCGAACGCCCCAGGGCCACGGGCTTGCCGTCATAGAGATCGGGACTGCCCTTGAACCGCTGGGCCAGGCTCCAGGTGCTGTGGTCGTCCCCTTTCCAGAAGCGCCGCACCCCGTCGCGGAAATGGCCGTTCCAGGTGCCGATCCGCTGGGCGGGGAAGTCGTCCAGCCGATAAAGACCGCCGCAGTCCCACGGTTCGCTCACCAATTTGAGATCACTCAGCTGCGGGTCGGCCTCCATTGTCGCGAACAGGGGCGGCTCATTCAGGGGTTTGAGCTGGTCGCCGCGGCTCAGGGCGATGCCCAGATCGAAGCGGAAGCCATCCACCCCCAGTTCCAGGGCCCAGCAGCGCATCGACTCGAGGATCAGCTGGGTGCTGATCGGCGCATTGGCGGCGATCGAGTTGCCGCAGCCGCTCACATCCTGATAGTCGCCGTCCTCGTTTTGGTGGTAGTAGACGTTGTCGGCGCAACCCCGCCAGCTCAGGGTGGGGCCATGGCGGTTGCCCTCGGTGGTGTGGTTGTAGACCACATCCAGCAGCACTTCGATGCCGGCGTCATGGCAGGCGGCCACTAGTTGGCGCACCTCATGGCGGGCCTGCAATGGATCGCTACTGCTGCAGTAGCCGTGGTGGGGTGTGAACCAGCTCAGGGGGCTGTACCCCCATACGTTGTCGCGGCCCGGGGGGGCATCGGCCGGGTCGAAGCAGAACACCGGCAGCAGCTCCACTGCCGTGATGCCCAGCTCCTTGAGGTAGGGCAACTTCTCGATCAAGCCCAGGTAGGTGCCGCGGTGTTCCACGGCGACCCCGGCATCCTCACGGCGGGTGAAGCCCCCCACGTGTAACTCGTAGATCACCGTGCGTTGCCAGCTGTGGCGCGGGCGCGGATGGGCCTGAAAATCGAACAGATCCCGTTCGCACACCACCGCCTTGAGGCAGGCATGGGCGTTGGGTGAGGGTCCGGTGGCCAGCACCCGGTCGTAGACGTCCCAGCCACTGATGGCACGGGCGGCGGGGTCCAGCAGCACCTTGGAGGGCTGGAAGCCATGGCCCCCCGGCGCCAGCGGCCCGAAGACCCGGTAGCCGTAACAGCAGCCTTCACTGACCCCCTCCACTTCTACGTGCCAGTAGTCGCCCGAGCGGTGGCGTCGACCGTCCAGTTCGATCACCCGCTCCGGGCTGCGATCGTTACCGTTGCTGTAGAGCAGCAATTCAATTCGGTCGGCCCTGGGTGCCGCCAGCACAAAGTTCACACCTCGACTGGTGAGGCAGCTGCCCAGGGGCCAGGGAGAACCGGGGTGAATGCCACTCAAGGCCCGTTGGGGCATCTCGACTTCAAACTAGTGGTTTGGTCCGTTGTTTTGAACCAATGGCGATGACCACCACACTTGAGGCCGGCCGGCCGCCGCAGCAGCTGCGTGACGACCTCTGGTTGTTTCCGCCCAACCGCGACAGCCAGGGGGGTAGTTCCTGGTGGCTGGATCTGGATCCCGAGCCCGTGCTGGTGGACTGCCCGCCGTTGACGGAGGCCAGCCTCACGGTTCTGCGCCAGCTGGCGGGAACCCGCAGCCCGAGGATCCTGCTCACCAGCCGAGAAGGCCATGGGCGCTTGCGTCGCGTTCAGGAGCGCCTGGGATGGCCGGTGCTGGTGCAGGAACAGGAGGCCTATCTCCTGCCCAATGTGGAGCCGTTGGAGACCTTTGCCGAGGAACACACCACGGTGAGTGGTTTGCGGCTGTTGTGGACGCCGGGGCCGACGCCGGGGAGCTGTGTGGTGTTCGCCCCGGCACCAAATGAACTGTTGTTCTGCGGGCGTTTGCTGACGCCATGGGCTCCGGGTCAGCTCGCGCCGATGCGCCACGCCCGCACATTCCACTGGCCCAGACAGCTGAACAGCTTGGCCAGGCTCAGGGATTGGATTCCTTCAGATGCCAGTCCCCAACTGCTTTCTGGGGCTGCGCTTGGTGCCTTGCGTGGGGAGCGGCTCGTGCCCTTCAGCGGTTGGAGCGATGCGGCGGACAACAGCTAAAGCGTTGCGGCACAACACGTTTCGCTTGCAGCAACCGGTTGCTCTCCATACGATTGGGCCGCTTGGGGAAGGCAGCGGCGAGCCCACGACGCCGTATCTGAGCCGTCTCCCGCCCCCCGACTCTCTCTAACCAATGAACAAAGCTGATCTGGTGAATCTGGTGGCTGCTCGCACCGAGCTCACCAAGACCGACGTTTCCATGGTTGTCGACGCCGCCATCGACACGATCATCGACTCCGTGGTGGAAGGCAAGAAAGTGTCCATCCTCGGTTTCGGTTCCTTTGAGCCCCGTGAGCGTTCCGCCCGTCAGGGTCTGAACCCCAAGACCGGCGAGAAGATCGCGATTCCCGCCAAGCGCGTTCCCGCCTTCACCGCCGGCAAGATGTTCAAGGACCGCGTTCAGGGCTGATCAGCGCCTCAACCTCGTTCTCCGGGCGGCCCAGTGGGTCGCCTTTTTTGATGGCTGTTCAGATGAAGGAACTTCCGGAGCATCTGCAACAGCATCTGGAGCGGGGGCGAGCCTTGGCAGCCGCCGGTGGCTACCGCGGCCGTTTCGCCCCATCTCCCACGGGGGTGCTCCACTTCGGCAACCTGCAAACGGCTCTGCTCTCGTGGTTGGCGGCCCGTCAGGCTGGTGGGGCCTGGTTGCTGCGCATCGATGACCTCGATACGCCGCGCAACCGCGCCGGTGCCATCGAGGCGATCCAAAGCGATTTGCGCTGGCTGGGTCTGGAATGGGATGGGCCGGTGCTGCTCCAAAGCGAACGGCGTGGCACCTACCACTCCTGGTTGTCGTGGTTACGCCGATCCGGATGGTTGTTCGCCTGTCGCTGCTCCCGAAGGCAGCTTGCCGGTCAGCCGATCTACCCCGGCGTCTGCCGGACGGCTGGGCACCACTGGGGCTGGCAGCAGCAGCGGCTCCCCAGTTGGCGCCTGCGGGTGGCTGATGACGACCCCCACAGCAGTGGCGATGTGGTGTTGCGGCGAGCCGATGGCTTCATCGCATACCAGCTCGCCACCGTGATCGACGAACTCAGCTTCGGCATCACCGATGTGGTGCGTGGTGCTGATCTGCGCGAGGCCCTGCCAGCCCAGCGAAGTTTTTTTGCGGCCCTGGGTGAATCACCGCCCCAGTTCTGGCATGGGCCGCTGCTTTGTGATGCCAGCGGCCAGAAACTGTCCAAGCGTGAGGCCAGTTCCGGCCTGGAACCGCTCCGTGCCGCGGGGCTCGATGCGGCTGCGGTGATTGGTCGCTTGGCCTCAGGGCTTCAGCTGCTGGATCCTGGTGCGCGCCTGAGTGCAACAGAGTTGCTCGAACACTTGACGCAGCAAGAGATCAATGCACTGATTTCTTAAGGAACACTTCGGGATCAGCGGCGGGTTTTCCACCCACACTGAATCCATCGTCTGATCCTTGGGATCATGTGCACGTGCACCGTCTGTGGAGGCAGTGGGATGCAGCGAGTGTCGGGGGACCGCTTCCGCACCTGCATCGTCTGCCTGGGGACCGGTCAGATCAGTTCAGCGGTGCAGTCGGCACCGTTGAACCACCAGCCCATCAACACCCCAGGTCTGGCCAAACTCAGCTGTCCGACCCGGCCCCTGGCTTGATCCTCAGCCCAGGGGAGTCTTCTGATCGTTCTGGATCACGAAGTAGGTGGCTGTCGCCACAACGATCAACAGCGGCACCGCGGTGAACAGCAGCAGGGCAATGGCGGTCCAGTCGGTGTACACGGCGGGGCGATGGGTCGAAGTTGAGGCATCATCTCAGCAAATCGCCCCCCTGAGCCCTGCTCGCGCGCTCCGTCACAGTCCTGCTGCTCCTCGCCATGGCGGCCCCTGTGGTGCGTGCGTCGCCCTTGGCAGCCTTTCAGGCCCGAGCCAGGCGCTGCTTGGAGGGCCGTCAGCCTCAGCTCTGTGAACAGGCCTTGGTCGAGGCGGAGGCCCTGCAGCAACAGGCGTCAGCCAGCAGTGCCTATCCCTGCCAGACCCTGCTGTTGGGGGTTCAGGCGGATCTGGTGATGCAGCAGCTCCGGGCGGGCCGTGGCGCCGAGGCCATTGCTGACCTGCAGGCGGCGACCCGCGGCTGCGCTGGGCTCGGATGCAGCCAGCTGCATCCCGTTATCGGCCAACAATCACCGGTGGCGTGCTGCCACCACGAATGGGCGGAACCACCTTTGTTTTCCCGTCCCACTTGTCGAGGAACAGCTTGTAGAGAACGCTGTCATTGAGTGAGCGGGTCAAGGTCTGAAACTTCAGGGCCTCCTGCTCGGCGATCTGAACCTCTGTTTTGGCGCGCAGAAGCTGCTGTTGCGCAATCTGCTTCTGCTCGATGGCGGCTCGGTATTCCTCAGCAATCTTGAGGCCCGTGATGTCTAGGCCTTTAACGGCCACATAGTCGAATTTGCTCAGCTCATTGGAGACGCTTTCTTGCACAAGGGTAGAAATGTTGTTCCACTCGGTGGCGATGGTGTCGAGTTCATACTTCGAGAACACCGATTTCAGTGATTTCAGCAGTGATGGCTGGATCACCCTGGCGTAAATCGCAGAGTCATCGGTGGCAATCGTGCTGTAGATCCTGGGGGCTTCTCCGGGCTTGACCGCATATTTCACCGTTGCTGTGGCTTCGATCACCTGCAGGTCTTTGGTGAGTGTTGAAAATTTTTCGGGGATGACCTGCGTTCTGACGCTGAAATTATGGGTCGACTGAATGAACGGAAGTTTGAGGTTCAATCCCGGCTCTCTTGGGGTGTTGGAGACTTTGCCAAGGGTGGTGACCACGCCAACTTCACCAGCGGGAACAACAAACACGCTGGAGAGCAGAGCAATGCCTCCAATGAAAACCGTGGTCACGCCCACCACGGTTTTGGTGATCTGCTCCGGCTGGGGGTTGGATTGCATGCTTTTGGCTTGCGTCGATCCTTAAAACAGTAGTGATTTGTTGTTGGTTATTGGCAAAAAGTTTCTGATGATCTCTGGGCTGGTGCAGCAGCGATTGTGGTGTTTTGGCTCAGTCAGCTTCTGCGTTCCCGATGCATCCAGCTGATCCAGTCGGCGGAAATCTCCTGAGGACAGACCGCCTCGCATTCGAGGTTGCTGCTGCAGCTGCCGAAGCCCTCGGCCTCCATCTGGCGTTGCATGGCGTCGGCGCGGCTGGCCCGTTCCGGTTGCCCCTGCGGCAGTTGCCCCAAGTGCGCCAGCTTGGCGGCCACGAACAGGCTTGCCGAGGCATTGCGGCAACTGGCGACGCAGGCGCCACAACCGATGCAGGTTGCCGTGCTGAAGGCGCAGGTGGCCTGCTCCCGGCCCACGGGCAGGGCGTTGCCATCGGGGGCCTGGCCTGTGCCCGTTGAGCAGTAGCCGCCGGCGGCGATCAGCCGGTCAAAGGCGGAGCGGTCCACCATCAGATCCTGGATCGGAGGAAAGGCCTTGGCGCGCCATGGATCCAGGGTCAGCACCGCACCATCGTTGAATTCCCGCAGGTAGAGCTGGCATACGGAGGTGGCGGCCCGAGGGCCATGGGCCTGGCCGTTCACCAGGAAGCCGCAGCTGCCGCAGATGCCTTCGCGGCAGTCGTGCTCGAAGCCCACCGGCCGTTCTCCGGTGCTGATCAATTGTTCGTTGAGCTGATCGAGGGCCTCCAGCAGGGAGAGGTTGGGGGAGACGTTCTCCAGCTGATGGCTCTGGTAACCACCGGGTTGATCGGCGCTGCTCTGGCGCCAGATGCGCAGGGTGAGTTTCATTTGTAGCTCCGGGTGCTGGGTTGCAGCGCGGTGAACTGCAGCGGTTCGCTGTGGCGGATCGGCTCACCGTTGGTGTTGTGCTCCCAGGCGGCGATGTGGGCGAAGTTCACGTCGTCCCGTCGGGCTTCGCCTTCGTCACTTTGGTGTTCCTCGCGGAAGTGTGCCCCGCACGACTCCTCCCGGGCCAGGGCATCCCGCAGCATGAGCTGGGCCAGCCCGAAGAAGTCCTTCACCCGCAGCGCTTTCTCCAGCTCGGCATTGGGGCCGCTGGCTTCGCCTGGCACCCGTACTTCGGCCTCGAACCGCTCCTCCAGCGTCTTCACCTGTTCCAGCCCCTCCCGCAGACCATCGGCATGGCGGCTGATGCCGCAGCGGTCGATCATCACGCTGCCCAGCTCGCGATGGAAGCTGTCCACCGGGGTGCTGCCTGCGCTGTTGATCAATTGGCTGATGCGGCGGCGGGTGCTCTCCAAGGCCTCGCGGCAGGCCGGATGATCGGTGGCTACATCCTGCGCCGGGTTGCCCGCCAGCCAGGCCGTGACCGTGGACGGCGCAATGAAGTAGCCATCGGCGAGCCCTTGCATCAGGGCGCTGGCGCCCAGGCGGTTGGCGCCATGTTCGGAGTAGTTCGCTTCCCCCAGAACAAACAGGCCGGGGATCGAACTCATCAGGTGGTAGTCCACCCAGAGGCCGCCCATTGTGTAGTGCGGTGCGGGGTAGATCCGCATCGGCTTCTTGTAGGGGTCATCGCCGCTGATGCGCTCGTACATCGTCATCAAGTTGCCGTAGCGGGCGGCAATGGCGTCTTTGCCTTCAGCTCTGATGGCATCGGTGAGGTCGAGGTAAACCGAGCGTCCCCCTGGGCCGACGCCCCGCCCCGCGTTGCAGAGTTCTCTGGCCCGCCTGGAGGCGACGTCCCGCGGCGTCATGTTGCCGTAGGTGGGATAAAGCCTCTCGAGGAAGTAGTCGCGTTCCTCTTCCGGTATCGCGTCGGGTTGGCGTGTTTCGCCGGGGTTCTTGGGCAGCCAGACCCGCCCGTCGTTGCGCAGGCTTTCGCTCATCAGCGTCAGCTTGCTCTGGAAGACATCGCCACTGGGAATGCAGGTGGGATGGATCTGGGTGAAGCAGGGATTGGCGAACAGCGCACCTTTGCGGTGGGCCCTCCAGATCACACTGGTGTTCGACTTCAGTGCGTTGGTGGAGAGGAAGTAGACGTTGCTGTAACCGCCGGTGCAGAGCAGAACGGTGCGGGCGGTGTGCACCTCCAGCTCACCACTCAGCAGATGGCGCGCCACCACACCACGGGCCACCCCATCCACGGTGATCAGCTCGAGCACGTCCCGGCGGGTGAGCAGTTGAACGCGGCCCAGCTCCACCTGGCGCATCAAGGCCTGGTAGGCGCCATAAAGCAATTGCTGTCCTGTCTGCCCCCGGGCATAAAAGGTGCGGCTCACCAGGGCCCCGCCAAAACTGCGGGTGGCCAGGCTGCCGCCGTATTCGCGTGCGAACGGCACCCCCTGAGCCACGCATTGATCGATGATGCCGCTGCTGATTTCCGCCAGCCGCTGGCAGCCCGCTTCCCGGGCGCGGAAGTCGCCCCCTTTGAGGGTGTCGGCGAACAGGCGGCTGACGCTGTCGCCATCCACCGCCACAGAACGTGCGGCATTGATGCCCCCCTGGGCCGCTACCGAGTGGGCACGGCGCGGGCTGTCGTGAAAGCTGAGCACCGTGACCCGGTAGCCCTGTTGCGCCAGAGTCGCAGCGGCGGAAGCTCCCGCCAGGCCGGTGCCCACCACGAGCACATCCATTTGCCCTTTGCGCAGAGGGCTGATCAGAGGCAGTCCTTCGCGGGTCCGTCGCCAGGCATCGGCGAGCGGCCCGGCGGGAATTCTGGGATCAGGTAGCCCTGTCGTCATGCCAACCCTCCGAGGGCCAGTCCCAGGCTGATCATCAGGAAGCCTCCCCCGATCGCCGACGCCAAGAGGCGACCTCCCGCGCGGATGCTGGGGCTGTTGGCCGGGTTGAGCAGACCCAGGTTGCGGTGAGCTGCTTCCGCGCCGTGGAGCAGGTGCAGGCCAATGGCCAGGCTGCCGGCGGCATAAACCACAAGGCTGATCGGCTGCTGCAGCACCTGCAGCAGCAGCTCCCGCTCCAGCCCATCGCTCGGGCGTGGCCAGCGCAGTTGTTGCAGATGCAGGGCCAGAAATCCAAGGGTGATCACACCGGCCGCCATCTTGCTGCGACTGGCCAGAGCGTCCAGCGGACGACCGCGACGGCTACGCAGCGCCGCCGTGTTCCCAGCACCTTGATTCCGCAGCGTTTTGGTAATGGTGCAGCTCAGATGCACGGCTGCGCTGGCGGCCAGGCCGACCTCCAACACCGGCAGCCATGGCAGATGATGCAGGGCCGTGGCGTAGTGCTCGAACTGCACCGGTGCCATCAGCGCGGGCAACAAACCGGCCAGATGAACCAACAGAAACAGCACCAGCAGCAACCCGCTGATGGCCGAGCCAATGCGCATCAAGGTTGGATCCTGCATTAACCCCAGGCCACAGGATTTCGGCTGGGACGATACCTGCGATCGACGCGTTGTTTCGACATCAGGGTCGTCATTGATTCCCAGTCCAATCGTATTCAGATCGTGGAAAAGGCTGGTTCCGTGCTGGTCGCCGTCGTTCAACCTTGTCATCGTGAAGAGGTTGTGAACGCTGGCTGGCGTGAGGCTGAGGTCCCGTCGTTGGACATGGAGGCTTGTCTGGGTTGCTCTGGCCTGCGCGCTCAGCCTGTCGATGGCGCAGTTGGGATGGAGCGCCAAGGCCGATGTCGACCCGAGGCCCGCTCCGATCGACTGGGGGTCGGCTCCGGTGTAGCGGGTGGAACCAGCAGGGCCGCCGCTTCGGATCGGCGCCTACGTCACCAACATCAGCGATATCGATCTCCTGCAGGACAGGTTCTCTGTGGAGATGTTGCTCTGGACCACCTGGGCTGGTGATCCGCAGGCCGATCCCAGTGATCAGCTGATGATCCTCAACGGGATCTACGACGGCGACATTCAGCGGTTTGAGCGGGTGAGCCACGAGCAAACCGCGGCCGGCGCATGGAACCTCTACCGGGTGCGTTCGGCCGTGGTCAAACGTTGGCGGCTGCAGCGCTATCCCTTTGACGACCAGATGCTGCATGTCCAGATCGGCCTGGCGGATCCACTGGCTGCAGTGAATCTGGATGTTGCCGATCCTGATCCATTTGCCGTGTCTCCCGGTCTGGTGCTCCCGGGCTGGACGCTCGAGCAGCCCGGTGCCTATGCCTCGAGTGTCAGCTTGATGAGTGAGCTTGGGTGCCCCCTCGCTGATGGAGAGGTGATTCGTCGTCAACCGGCCGTGTCGCTGGATCTGCTGATCCGGCGCCGCAGCCTCCTCTATGTGGCGTCGGACTTTCTCGGCACATGCTCGCCATCGGGTTGTGCTGAATGAGTTTGCTGATTGCCCACAGCCGGGATGATCTGATCCTGGCGGCCGTGGTGTCAGCGGGGGCAATTTTGTTTACATCGCTGGGAAGCTGCCGGTCACAGCCATGACGGGCTTCGTCGGCAATCTGCAGCTGATTATTTTCCTGGGGATTTTGTATGTGGTGGCGGTTGATGAGTTGATTGACAGCCATCTGATTGTTCTCAACGAGCGCGTTTCCCAGGTGTTGCGCGTGCTGCTGTTGCCCAGCTATGTGGGCATCACGCTGCTCGCCATTTTCATGATCATTCCGTGACTGAACCATCCCGCAGCGAGATGACGGAGTCGCAGACCAAGGGTCTGTGGGCTCTGGTGACGTCGTTATTGACGCTGGTCCTCCTGGCTCTGGGAGCCCTGTTGATTCAGCCCCGCTTGACGGAACGCCGCCAGCTGTTGCCCGATCGCTATGTCCTGACGGCGGATGAAGTTGCAGCACAACCGTAAGGCATGCTTCCCGTGGTGTTGGATCGACGCCTCGGTCAGGATCAGAACGACTTTCGCTTTCGCTTGCTGAAGCTGGTGCTGGAGCGCAGCGGCACACCATTTGCCCTGGGTTTCAGCGCTGCCGTTCAGCCGCAGGATGAGGCGATTGCAGCGCTCGCGGAAGGGCAGAAGGCGGGTCGGCGGAACCCTCTGCGGCTCTCGGTTGGTGTTTACGGTGCCGGCCCTGAGTTGAACCGTCGTCTGCGGGCGGTGCCCATTCCGGTGACGGGTGGAATCCTCGGGCTGCGGGCGGGATGGACCAATCAGGCATCCCTGGTCGAACTGCAAACGATCCGCAGCCTTCAGGACCTCCAACGCATCGTTTTGGTGAAAGGACTGGGCTGGAGCGATGTTGAAATTTTCGATCGTGCTGGGTTGCGCACCTACACCGCCCGGTCGGAAAAATTGCTGCGCTTGGTGAATGACAACGGGTGCAGTTGTTTCCCCGCGGTGTGGCGGAACTTGAAGCGGAGGCTTCCGTGGTGAGGTCGTTGTACCCGCAGATGCTGCTGGATCCCCATCTGTTGATTGTTTATCCCTTTGCGGGTTTCTTTTATGTGGCTCCAGAGAACACGGAGCTGGCAGCTGCGATTCAGACCGGTTTTGAAAGGGTGATCGCCGATGGCTCGTACCAGCGCCTTGTTGAAGAAGCGATCATGACGCCCTGGTTAAGGCGCCAGCTCAAACTGCGGTCGCGAAGGATCCTGGTGCTTCAGAATCCTGAGGCGGCTGACGTGTTGGCTGACGTGAATCCAGATCACTGGATTGTTCCCTGGAATGATCTTCTCAGTGGAAGGATCACCAGCGGGAATGATCTCTGCTCGTCTTCTAGATTGAAGCGGCTATGTGTTAATTAGACGCGCACTGAATCTGGCTGATTCAATGCACCACTGCTTAAAAAGCCGATGACCTGACTTGAACAGGCGACCCACGCTTTACGAAAGCGTTGCTCTACCGGCTGAGCTACATCGGCGTCATAAGCAATTTAACATTTGCTCTGAATCCAACTTGGACGTTTGCCCGATAATCCCCGCCCCAAATCTGGCCTGGATCCCGCCCTGCGGGAACGGTTGCTCAAGGAATCACAGACCCCCTGGCGTGGGCTCAGACGGCTCGTCTGGTTCGCTCTCTTTGCCTCCGCCGGACTCGGCCTGTTCACGATGGCTTTCCGTGCTTCCGCCGGCGACACTGTCGATCTGGCTGACTTCGGCATCCAGGGGGGTGCTCTCCTGCTCTTCTCCGGTCTGCTCTGGTTCGACCGCAACAGGGACAGCAGCAGCGACGCTTGATTCGTCGGCATCAACCGCACTGATGTCTTCAGCGTTGTCGTCTTCCGTCATGTCGTCTTGATCCTCTGCCTCGACGGGTTCCAGCGCTTCGGGCTCGACGTCATCAGACTCTTGAGCCGTCGCGGTGTTGATGGCTGAACTTTCGCCGTCTGGCTCTTGGTTGTCTGGTGCTTCGTCGTCTGGTTCTTCGTTGTCAGGGCTGATGTCGGCGGTGCTGACGTCTTCAGTGCTGCTGCCCTGTTCGGGCGTGGTGTCTTCCATGTCTTCCGCGTCCATTGCCTCATCGGCGTCCTGATCGCTTGTTGGGGCAGCCTCTTCAGCGTCATCAGACGACTCGTCGTCAGCTCGAGTTTCGGCAACGACGGGCTCAGGAGCTGTTTCGGGATCAGCCTCGTCAGACACTGCAGCTGTCACCGGATTGTCGGCTGAACTTTCCCCGTCGGGTGCTTCGTTGTCAGTGCTGGCTTGATCAGTAGCGGCTTGATCCGTGCTGTCGTCCGTCTCCGACGCGGTGTCGTCCACCCCGATAGCCTTGTCGGGCTCTTGCTTGATCGGCTCCACCACAGGCTCCGGCCACTCCAGGCCAGGGAGGTTGAGCAACTGCAGGCCCAGGCTGGTGCGTTGCGTTGCCACAGCATCAGCACGAAAAGTCGAATCGACAGGGGCGACGGTTCCTGGTGATCCAAGCAACAGCGCTGCGGCTTGAATCAGCTGCTGCACCTGCCAGACCATCAAGGCCAGCAATGGGCTGACCAGCAACAGGGTGACCAGACGGGATTGTCCCGACACCGGGGAAAATTCACTCGCCAGCACCGCTGACTCGTCCATCCACCAGAGCACGGGCAGCAGGACCACTGCGGCGATCACCACAGCGGCGCGGCTGATCAAGCCGGCTTGGGATGCACTGATGCGGAGTTGATCGCTGTTGCGGCTGGCCAGCGGCTGACGCACGAACAGCAGTGAGCCCCAGTCGGCGGGCCGTCGCCACAACGCGACGGCTGGGGCCAGGACCCCCACCCCCCAGATCAGAAATCGCTCTACTCCGGGAACAGGACCCGGATCCGCGCCGGCCAGAACCAGGCGGATCAGCAGCAGCTCTAGGGGAATGGCTCCAAGGGCCAGGCACTGAAGCCAGAGCAGGGGCTCGCTGCGGGGCTGCACGATGCTTGCGGGGTCAGGTGGTGAGTTTGCGGCGTTGGGTGACCATCTTGAAGGCTTCAATGCGATCGCCTTCTTCCCAGTTGGCGAACCGATCGGTGCCGACACCGCATTCGAAGCCTGTGGCCACTTCCTTGACGTCGTCCTTGTTGCGACGCAGGGAGTCGAGGTCGCCCTCGTAGACCACCTGTTTTCCGCGGTGCACCCGCACCCGGCAGTTGCGATGCAGCTTGCCGGTGGTGACATAACAGCCGGCCACGGCGCTCTTGCCGATGGTGAAGACGGCGCGCACCTCGGCTTCGCCCAGGGCTTCCTCTACCAGTTCCGGCTCCAGCAGACCTTCCATCGCCAACTGGATGTCTTCCAGCAGCTTGTAGATCACGTCGTAGTCGCGCACATCCACCCCGGTGGCATCCGCTGCTTTCTTGGCGCCGGAGGCCATGGAGGTGTTGAAGCCCACGATCACCGCGCCGGAAGCGGCGGCCAGGTCGACGTCGGTTTCGGTGATCTCGCCAGGTGCCGACAGCAGCACCCGCACCTGCACCTCATCCTTGGGCAGCTGCTCGAGCGATCCGAGGATGGCTTCCACGGAGCCCTGAACGTCGGCCTTGAGAATCAGGTTGAGTTCCTTCAGCTCGCCGTCATTGGCCTGGCCGGACATGGCCGTAAGCGAGACGCGTCGTGACGCCATCTGCTGAGCAAGACGGGTGGCGCGGGCATCGGAGGCGCGATCGCCCACAACGGCCCGGGCCGATTTCTCGTCGGGGTACACCTCGAACTCGTCACCGGCGGTGGGCACCTCGCTGAAGCCCAGGGCCTCCACAGCAAAGGAGGGGCCCGCTTCCTTGAGGCGTTGACGGTTGTCGTCCACCATGGCGCGCACCTTGCCCAGCACCGGACCAGCGGCGACGACGTCGCCGGTCTTGAGGGTGCCGTTCTGAACCAGCAGCGTGGCCACGGGGCCTTTGGCCTTATCGAGGTGGGCCTCGATCACGGTGCCGCGGGCCAGACGATCCGGGTTGGCCTGTAGGTCTTCCACTTCGGTGACCAGCAGCAGCATCTCCAGCAGTTTGTCGATGTTTTCGCCCTTGATGGCGCTCACCGGCACCATCACCACATCGCCGCCCCAGTCTTCCGCCAGCAGGTTTTGCTCAGACAGCTCCTGCTTCACCCGCTCGGGCGATGAACCTTCCTTGTCGATCTTGTTGATCGCCACCACGATCGGCACTTCAGCGGCCCGGGCGTGGCTGATGGCTTCCAGGGTCTGGGGGCGGACGCCGTCATCAGCAGCCACCACCAGCACAGCCACGTCGGTCACCTTGGTGCCGCGGGCTCGCATGGCCGTGAAGGCTTCGTGGCCCGGAGTGTCCAGGAAGGTGAGCTTGCGCTGCTCGTTGTTGTGCTCGATCTCAACCTGATACGCACCGATGTGCTGGGTGATGCCGCCAGCCTCACCCGCAGCGACGCGGGCCTGACGGATGGCATCCAGCAGGCTGGTTTTGCCATGGTCGACGTGGCCCATGACGGTGACCACGGGCGGACGTCGGATCAGGTGAGCCTTGTCGGCCTCTTCGATCATCTCGACGGTCTTCTTGGCCGCCTCCTCCACGTCGTCCTGCAGCACCGGCACACCGAATTCGTCGGCAACGGCCTCGATCGTGGGCATGTCCAGGGTCTGGGTGACCGTGGCGATGATCCCTTTGAAGAAAAGGGATTTGATGATCTCTGAGCTTTCGACGCTCAGCATGTCCGCCAGTTCCTGCACCGTGAGGTTGTCCTCCGGCACCACGATCATTTCGGGACGCACCTGCTTGGCTTCCCGGGCTGCCCGCAGCTCCATGGCACGCCGGCGCTGACGCTGACGGGCGGTTTCCTTCTTGCGCTTGCGCATCGCCGCCACCGGCTTGGGTGCGGTGCGCTGCTGCGACTTGGGCTTGGCGGGACGAGCCAGGCTCGCCGAGAGAACCATGTTCTCCTGTTCACCGGCGAAGCCGCCGGTCTGTGCTGCCAGGGAATCATCGTTTTCACCGATGATGTGCACCTTCTGGCGCTGCTTTTGCGGCGAGCGGCTGCGCAGAGCATCGAGCCGTGCACTGTCATCCCAGTCGGGACGGCCTGGCCGCCGCTGGCCACCAGGGCCACCCGGACGGAAGCTGGGACGGCGGGGCGCTGAGGGGGCATTCGGACGCGCCACGGGCGGGGTGGCCGTTCCTGCACCTGCAGCGGCTTTGGTGGGTGCATCCGGACGGCGGGGGGCCGGCGCTGCTGGCCTGCCGACAGGCTTCTGCAGCTGCATGAGCTCACCGGGAGCCACCGGTTTGCGCATCCCAGCAGGCATGCCGGGACGTCCAGGCGCTCCCGGACGGGTGGGCGCACCAGGGCGACCGCTACCTGTGCTGCTGCCGTCGCGACGAATCGGCTTGCCGACCAGTTCCAGGGTGTTGCCGCTGCGGGGGGGCATCCCGGGGCGACCTTGTCGGGTGGGGGCTCCTGGACGGCTTGGACCGCCCTGGCGTTGAGGCACGCCGGTGCCTGCCGGACGGCGGGGCACGGGTTTACCCACCAGTTCAGGCCTCGGAGTGGGCCGTGAAGGTGCACCAGGCTTTGTGGGGGCACCGGCACGGGTTGGCGCGCCGGGCCGAGATGGAGCGCCTGCGCGGATGATCTGTGGCTTGGGCTGCCCCTGGCCAGGGGTGGGCCGCGCTGGGCTTCCAGCACCTGCGGGGCGTGGCGTCGGGCGAGCCGGTGTGGGCCGCGGCGTGGGTGCCGTGGGTTTGGCAGCAGCCTTGGGCTTGCTCACCAGTTCCGGTTTGCCTGCAGCCGGTTTGCTGACAACCTGCGGCTTGGCCGCGGCAGGTCGTGGAACGGGTTTTGCCGCCGTCGGCCGCGCTGGGGCTGCGGGGGGTTTCTGAGGAGCGGCGGGCCGCGCCGGTGCTGCTGAGGCTTTCACCGGTGCAGCCGCTGGCTTGCTGATCACCGGTTTGGGCGTGGCCGCTGCGGGAGGCTTCGGGGCCGCCTGCGGTTTGGCAGCCGCCACGGGTTTGGCGACTACGGGCTTGGCAGCCACAGGCTTGGCGACCGGTTTGCTCGCCGCTGGGGCGGGCTTGCTTGGCGCGGCGGGGGCCGCTTTCTTCACCGAGAGGATGGCCTTGCCAGCTGCGGGCTTGGCAGGGGCCGCGGCAGCGGGTTTCGCACCATTCCCGCCTTTGCCGAGGAGCGAACGGATCTTTCCGGCTTCAGCGTCACTGATCGAGCTGCTGTGGCTCTTCGCAGCGATCGACAGCTTTTCAGCCGCATCCAGCACGTCCTTGTTCTCAAGGCCGAGGTCCTTGGACAGCTCGTAAATTCTGACTTTGCCGCTGCTGGTCATTCAGTTCGGGTCTCCGATCGGTCCGGGCATGGAATGCCGCGGTGGCCTCGCACAAGGTGGGGCCAATGTTCAGTCTGCCTCAGCGGATTCACCAACGCTTTGGTTAAGCCGCTGTTTCAACACCGCAAGCACTGTTTCGGGCACCTGACAACGCAGGGCTTTCTGCAGACGCTTGCGACGGGTCGCCTCCTCAAGGCAGTTCTCCTCGCGACAGAGATAGGCCGAACGGCCCATCCCCTTATCGAGGAGAACTCCGTCCTGATGGTCGCGGATCACCCTCCAGAGTTGGCGGCGATCCAAGAGCTGGCGGCAGGCCACGCAGCGACGCAGGACGGGGCGGTCACTCACCGGACCTGCTCCTGATCGGGCTCGGCATCGGCCTCAGCCGCTGCGTCCGTGCTTTCAGCCTCGGCCTCGAACTCGGTTTCGCTGCCGGCTTCCACCTCAGCGGGCTCCTCCTCAGAGAACTCCTGCTCGGCCTGCTCCTCGCCGTACTCCTCTTCGTCTTCGGGCAGCGGATACAGCTCCCGCAGGCGTGCATCCTCTTCCGCCCGAGCGGCCTGTTCGGCGGCCAGTCGTTCTTCGGCTTGCTGCTGGAGGGCTTCCTCCTCCTCCCGCTGGGAGATCAGCTCTGCCACAACGGCATCCTCTGCCTCTTGGTCGTATTCGGTGGAGTTCTTGATGTCGATCTTCCAGCCGGTGAGTCGGGCTGCCAAACGAACGTTCTGGCCTTCGCGGCCGATGGCCAGGCTCAGCTGATCGGGGGGCACCAGCACATGGGCGTGCTGGCCCACGGGATCCACCAGGCGCACCATTTCCACCCGAGCGGGGCTGAGGGAGTTGGCGATGTACTGGCCTGGATCCTGCGACCAGCGGATCACGTCGATTTTTTCTCCACGCAGTTCGTTCACCACCTGCTGAATGCGGGAGCCGCGGGCGCCGATGCAGGCGCCGACGGGATCCACCTCGCGTTCGATGCTGTCGACGGCCACCTTGGTGCGGGGGCCCACGGAACGGGAGGGGGGATTGGCCTCACGGGCCACGGCCACGATCCGAACGGATCCTTCCTGAATTTCGGGAACTTCGTTCTCGAACAGGTAGACCACCAAACCGGCATTGGAGCGGCTGACGAACAGCTGCGGTCCCCGGCGAGGCACTTCGCTCACCTCTTTGAGGAACACCTTGAAGGTGGCGTTGGCGCGGTAGTTGTCGTTGGGCAGTTGATCGCGCCGGGGGAGTTCAGCCTCAACTTCCGGACGGCCCAGGCCTGAGCTGACCGCCATGATCACCGATTGGCGCTCGAAGCGGATCACCCGGGCCGTCAGCACCGGATCCTCCAGATCAGCGAATTCCTCCTGGATCATGCGGCGCTGCTGATCCCGCAGCTTCTGGGCCAGCACCTGCTTGGTGGTGGCGGCGGCCATCCGGCCGAAGTCCTCTTTCTCTGGGGTGACATCCAGCACCACCGTGTCGCCCACCTGGGCGTCATCGGCCACCTGCATCACCTCGGCGATCGCGATCTGGTGGTCTTCGCTCTCCACCTCATCAACAATGATCTTGCTGGCGAGAACCCGGTAACCCTCCTCCTCAAGGTCAAGGCCAACGTCGAAGTTGCTGAAGTACTCCTCATCAAAGGGGTCTTCGCTGATGCCGATGTACAGGGTGCGCCGGTAGCGCTCATAGCCCTTAAGCAGGGCCTCTCGCAGTGCCGCCTCCACCACCTGGGGCGGCAGCTTCTTCTCTTCGCTGATGTCGTCGATCAGGTTGCTGAGACCGGGAAGCAGGACGAGAGCCATCGCGTTGGGTTAGGGGAAAAGAAAGGAGCGGTTGCAGGGGTGTGAACTCTGGGTTCAGCTGCCTGGACACGTGAGGCGGACACCGATCACGCAATCCCGGGGAATCCGTTTGATTCGCCCGCGAATGTTGATCTGCAGCGTGTCGGCGTCGCGTTCGAGCAAGAGGCCCTCCAGGCGTTGCTCGCTGTCGTCCTTGTCGCGGTGATGAACCTCCACGGGGAACCCACGGAAGGTTTCAAAGTCGCGATCGCTGGACAGCTGGTCGCCGATGCCGGGACTGCTGATCTCCAGAACATACGCGTCAGTGAGCAGGGTGGAGGCCTCAAGGGCATCCCCCAGCACGCCACTGAAACCGGCGCAGTCATCAAGGCTCACATCCGCTCCACTGCTGTGGCGGATCTGCACTTCCAGGGTCATTGGGCTCATGTGGGTGAGCAGCTGAATGCCGCAAAGGGCAAAGCCTTTGCTGGCGGCCACATCGGTGACCAGCGTTTCGAGATCCGGAAGCAGAGGATGAGGCAACGCGAACTGAGGGCGGACGTCGGCCCGACGTGCATTTCAGTTGTGACCGATCTCCCGCAGGGAGATGCCCGTCGGACACACCTTCAATGTACGGGACCGTCTGCCCGCCGTCAGCTGTTGCCCAGATCGATGGCCGGTGCATCGGGGAAGGCGTCGCCTGGCTGTTCGGCGCCGCGCCCTTCGAGATCCTGATTGATGCAGAGGCGTCGACGCTCCGGATCGGTCACGTACTGGCAGACGCGGCTCCAGAGTTTGCTGCGGCTGCCCTGGGGGCCATTGCTGAACGTCACCACATTGGGAAGGCCAGTGCGGCCTTCGATCACGACCTGGCAGAGCTCACAGCGTTGTGAAGCGGCGGATTCGCTCAATGGTGAAGCTCACAAAACGGCTCGACCCTAAGCAGTGGATGCAAGAGCCGCTGTGCGATTGGTGGCCATCAAAACCCGCCCATTTGCTGGAAGGGGCAGAAGAGCGATCGATCGCATCAAGACCCCGATGGATTGGCTGTGAGTGGCGTCAGGGGAGGTCTCTCTTCGAACCGCTCCAGCAGCACTTGCGTGGGGATCTGGGTGCCGAAGCGGCAGGCGTTGGTTTCGCTGGAGGCGAGGGTGCCGTGTTACCAGAACTTGTTGCTGCCGTTGCCACCGCCGCAGAGGCCGAAGTATTCGCAGCTCTTGTGGCAGGTCTCCACGCCGCAGGCGATGTCGGCTTTGCCGGTGATCACGGCGCCGATGCCGTCGTTCACCGACTTGGCCACCCGGTAGCCCACCTTGCGGCGTTTGGCCTGGATCCGGATCTGTTCAAGAACGTCAACCCCGAGGCCTACGTAGCCGGCATCTGTTTTCTGATACAGCGGCTTGACCTCCTCAAAGATCACCGCCGTAAGCGTTGTGCTCTCCGCGGATGCTTGAGGGGTGAGTGCAACCGGGCCAGCCAGGGCAAGCAGAGCTGCCGCTGGAGCCAGAAGTGCACGCATGCGAAAACTGCGTTTGCTGATTTGTTAGTTGGAATGTTCAAGCTCGACCGCGCATCGCAATGGAGGTGCTGAGATTGCGATCGATTTGGACCAGGGCCCGTTTCTCCGGCTGGATCCGATAAAAAGAAGGCAATTAGAGGTCTTGTGTTGCGGTACGTCCTGCGTCAACTCCTGGCCGTTCTGATGGCCGTAGCGGTTCTGGTCGGTGAAGGTGACCCAGCGCAGGCCCTGGAGCACAGCTTTGTGGCCGATGCCGTTCAGCGGGTGGCGCCGGCGGTGGTTCGGATCGACACCGAGCGCACCGTGGAACGTCAGCCGTTTGACCCCACGCTGCTTGATCCCCTGCTGCGGGACCTGCTGGGGGACCCTCCGGCAGGTCCGGAGCGGGAACGGGGGCAAGGCTCTGGTGTGGTGATCGATGCCAAGGGCCTTGTGCTCACCAATGCCCATGTGGTGGATCGGGTGGAGTCCGTCAGCGTCACCCTGGCCGACGGGGAACAGCGGGATGGACGGGTGGTGGGCACCGATGCGGTGACAGACCTGGCCCTGGTGCGTCTCGAGGGCGATCAACTGCCGCCACGGGCTCCCCTTGGTGATTCGGAAGCCATGCAGGTGGGCGATTGGGCGATCGCCCTCGGCACCCCGTTCGGATTGGAACGCACGGTGACCCTGGGCATTGTCAGCAGCCTGCACCGCAACATCAACAGCCTTGGCTTCGCCGACAAACGGCTGGAACTGATTCAGACCGATGCCGCCATCAACCCCGGTAATTCCGGTGGGCCGTTGGTGAACGGCGATGGCCAGGTGATTGGCATCAACACCCTGGTGCGGTCGGGTCCTGGGGCCGGCCTCGGTTTTGCCATCCCGATCAACCTGGCCCGCCGGGTGGCTGATCAGCTCCAGAAGCAGGGTGAAGTGGTGCACCCCTACATCGGTCTGCAACTGGTGGCCCTCACACCGCGCATCGCGCGCGAGCACAACAAGGACCCCAATGCCCTTGTGCAGCTGCCGGAACGCAGCGGTGCCCTGGTGCAAGCCGTGCTGCCCGATGGCCCGGCTGAAAAAGCAGGACTGCGCCGCGGCGATCTGTTGATCACTGTGGATGAGCGCGACATTGCCGATCCTCAGGCGCTGCTCGAGGTGGTGGATGCCGCCGCTATTGATGTTCCTCTGCCTCTGCAAGTGCTGCGGGCCGGCCGCGAGCTCACCCTGTCCGTCAAACCGGAGCCCCTGCCTGGGATGGCCTGAAACCCCTTGCTACGGTCGCGCCCAAAGGACGTGACCTGATGGCTGATTTACAGACCCAGATGAAGCAGGCGGTGGCTGATGCCGCCGTGGAACAGATCAAAGACGGCATGGTGCTGGGCCTGGGGTCAGGCTCCACCGCCGCCCTGATGATTCAGGGCCTGGGGGCCAAGCTCGCCAGCGGAGAACTCAAAGACATCGTCGGTGTCACCACTTCCTTCCAAGGAGAGGTGCTGGCCGCTGAGCTCAATATTCCCCTGCTCAGCCTCAACGCCGTCAGCCGGATTGATTTGGCCATCGATGGTGCCGACGAAGTCGACCCTGGCTTCCAGTTGATCAAGGGTGGTGGCGCCTGTCACGTGCAGGAGAAACTCGTGGCGGCACGGGCGGATCGGTTTGTGGTGGTGGTGGACTCCACCAAACTGGTGGACCGTCTCAACCTCGGTTTTCTGCTGCCGGTGGAAGTGCTTCCCGGGGCCTGGCGCCAGGTGAAGCAGCAGCTGGAAGCCCTCGGGGGCAGCGCTGAGCTGCGCATGGCCCAGCGCAAGGCCGGCCCTGTGGTTACCGATCAGGGCAACCTTGTTCTGGACGCCAAGCTCAACGGTGGCATTAGCGATCCAGTGGCCCTGGAGCAGACGATCAACAACATTCCCGGTGTGCTGGAGAACGGCCTGTTCGTCAACATCACCGATGAGGTGCTGGTCGGCGAGATCAACGATGGTGTTGCCGGTGTCCGCAGCCTGGAGAAGCGCCTCAGCTGAGGCGCCGCCGCACCGATTCAGCGTGGCTGTGCAGGCCTTCACTGGTGGCCAGCTCCTGCACAGCTGAACCCGTTGCTTCCAGGGCAGCCCGGTTGAAACCGATCAGCGAGGTGTGGCGCATGAAGGTCTCAACACTCAGGGCCCCGCTGAAGCGTGCGGCTCCACAGGTGGGCAATGTGTGGTTCGGTCCTGCTAGGTAATCCCCCACTGCTTCTGGGGACCAGGGGCCCAGGAAAATGGCTCCGGCGTTCTGAATGCGATCCGCCAGGGGTTCGGGCCGCTCCACCAGTAGCTCCAGGTGTTCGGGGGCGAAGCTGTCGCTGAGGCGGGCACAGCTCTCGAGGTCGTCGCAGACCACCACCAGCCCCCAGTCCCGCAGAGCGGCTTCGCAGATCTCCTGGCGGGGGTGATCGGCCAGCTGTTCGGCCACTGCGGCGTTGATCCCGTCGGCCAGTGCAGGGTCGGTGGTGATCAGCACCGCCGCCGCCAGGGGGTCATGCTCCGCCTGCGCCAACAGATCCGCTGCCACCTGATCGGGCTTGGCGGAGTGGTCTGCGATCACCAGCACTTCGCTTGGTCCCGCCAGGGAATCGATGGCCACCTGGCCGTACACCGCCTGTTTCGCCAGGGTGACGTAGAGGTTTCCGGGGCCACTGATCACGTCCACCTTGGGCACGCTCTCGCTGCCGTAGGCCATGGCGGCAACAGCCTGGGCACCTCCGAGGCGGAACACCGTTTTCACGCCTGCCAGGTGGGCCGCTGCCAGCACCACGGGGTTCACCGCACCATCACGTCCGGCTGGGGAACAGATCACCACGTCTTTGACGCCGGCGACCCGGGCTGGCACCGCATTCATCAGCACGGTGCTGGGGTAAGCCGCCCGTCCTCCAGGCACGTAGAGACCCGCCCTCTCCACCGGCCGCCAGCGCCGCCCAAGCTGTTCGCCGTGGGGGCCCGTCACCGCCAGATCGGCGGGACGTTGGCGTTGGTGGAAGTCGGTGATGCGGCGATGGGCCAGCTCCAGGGCATCCCGCAGGTTGGTCGGCAGCGACGTCCAGGCCTTTTCGAGGGCCTCGGGGGACACCGCCATCGGTTCGGGCCGGAAGCCATCGAACCGTTCGGTGAAGTCGGCAATGGCGGCATCACCGCGGTCGCGCACCGCTGTGAGAATGGCTTCAACCCGCTCACGGGCTTCACCCTGCTGGGTTTGTGTGGTGCGGCTCGACAACCGTTTCAGCTCCGTCTGGGCCCGGTCCAGATCCCGCACGATGCGAAGGGGAGCAACGGCCGGCTGGCTCACAGACAAAGGAACAGTGGGAGAGTTCGGTCAAGTTAGGACTCCACAACCCAGGGAAGGGGGTCCTGTCAAGGAGTAAGGTGCTGGATTGTTCGCAACGTTGAAGCCTCAGTGGCCAATAACAAGTCAGCCAAGAAGCGGATTGAGATTGCTGAGCGCAACCGTCTGCGCAACCGCACCTACAAGTCGTCGATGCGCACCCTGATGAAGCGCTGCTTTGCCGCCTGTGACGCCTACAGCGCCACCCCTGGTGATGAAGCCAAGGCCAGCGTGCAGACCTCCATGCGTGCCGCCTTCAGCAAGATCGACAAGGCCGTGAAGGTGGGTGTACTGCACCGCAACAACGGTGCCAACCAGAAGTCCCGCCTCAGTGCGGCCGTCCGCAAGGTGCTCGAGCCCGCCAGCTGATTCGGTTTCAATCGGCAGAATGGGCCGAAAGCGCGTTTCGGCCCAGCTGTGTCCCCCACCCCGACGTTGATCGACAGCCACTGTCACATCGTCTTCCGCAACTTTGACGACGACCTCGATGAGGTGGCCTCACGCTGGCGTGAGGCTGGGGTTGGTGCACTGCTGCACGCCTGCGTCGAACCCTCCGAAATCCCGGCGATCCGCGCCCTGGCGGATCGATTCCCGGAGATGCGTTATTCCGTCGGCGTCCATCCCCTGGACACCGAGCATTGGCGGGATGACACGGTGGCGGTGCTGCGCCGGGCAGCTCTCGAGGATGATCGGGTGGTCGCCATCGGCGAGCTCGGCCTCGATCTCTTCCGAGACAAGAATCTCGAGGAGCAGCTTGCTGTGCTGCGCCCTCAATTGGACCTGGCGGTGGAGTTGAACCTGCCGGTGATCATTCACTGCCGGGATGCCGCCGAGCCGATGCTGGAGGAACTGCGGGCCCGCAAGGCGCAGGGCCGTTGCCCCGGAGGGGTGATGCATTGCTGGGGCGGTACCCCCGATGAAATGCACCAGTTCCTGGAGCTCGGCTTCTACATCAGCTTCAGCGGCACCGTCACCTTCCCCAAGGCGGAGCCCACCCACGACTGCGCCCGTCAGGTGCCGGAGGATCGTTTCCTGGTGGAAACCGATTGCCCTTTTCTGGCTCCTGTGCCCCGCCGCGGCAAGCGCAATGAGCCGGCCTTCGTGGCGTCCGTTGCCACGCGGGTGGCTGAGCTGCGCGGCGTGGATCTCGACAGCGTGGCCTGCAGCAGCACCGCCAACGCCCGGCGTCTGTTCCGACTCCCTTAACCGGAGTTCCAAAGGAGTCGAGTCCATATGTAAGATGTTGTATTGGCCTGGCCATGCGCAGGATTCCTTCTTGTGTGTGGTGCCTGAAGCGTCCATTTTCTTCCGGTGCACTTGTCGTCGTCAGCTGATCTGACCCGCGATTTCTGAACAGCAGCAGCGGCGCTGTCGGTTCCGTCCTGGAAACCGTCGGTGCCGCTGTTGTGTCGAATCGTCCTGTTAGGTGAGCTTCTGCCGCCAATCCAGTCCTCCCCAGTCCCTTCGTCCTCTCTGCCGGTCCCCGCATGAGCAGCAGCGCGATTCAGGTCGCCAAGACCGCCACCTACCTCCCTGATCTGGTGGAGGTGCAGCGGGCCAGCTTTAAGTGGTTTTTGGATCAAGGTCTGATCGAGGAGCTGGAAAGCTTCTCTCCGATCACGGATTACACCGGCAAGCTGGAGCTGCACTTCATCGGTAGCGAGTACCGCCTGAAGCGCCCCCGCCACGATGTGGAAGAGGCCAAGCGCCGTGATGCGACTTTCGCGTCACAGATGTATGTGACCTGCCGCCTGGTCAACAAGGAGACCGGTGAGATCAAGGAGCAGGAGGTGTTCATCGGCGAACTGCCGCTGATGACCGAGCGCGGCACGTTCATCATCAACGGCGCTGAGCGCGTGATCGTGAACCAGATCGTGCGCAGCCCCGGTGTCTATTTCAAGGATGAAATGGACAAGAACGGCCGGCGCACCTACAACGCCAGCGTCATCCCCAACCGGGGTGCCTGGCTGAAGTTTGAGACAGATAAGAACGACTTGCTCCACGTTCGTGTGGACAAGACCCGCAAGATCAACGCGCATGTGCTCATGCGTGCCATGGGTCTGTCTGACAACGACGTGCTCGACAAGCTGCGTCACCCCGAGTTCTACAAGAAGTCGATTGATGCCGCCAACGACGAGGGCATCAGCTCGGAAGACCAAGCGCTGCTTGAGCTCTACAAGAAACTCCGTCCCGGTGAACCCCCCTCAGTGAGTGGCGGTCAGCAGCTGCTGCAGACCCGTTTCTTCGATCCCAAGCGCTACGACCTCGGTCGGGTCGGCCGCTACAAGATCAACAAGAAGCTGCGCCTCACCATCCCCGACACGGTGCGCACCCTCACCCATGAGGACGTGCTCTCCACGCTCGATTACCTGATCAACCTGGAATTGGATGTCGGCGGCGCCAGCCTCGACGACATTGATCACCTCGGCAACCGCCGCGTGCGTTCCGTGGGCGAACTCCTGCAGAACCAGGTTCGGGTGGGTCTGAACCGTCTTGAGCGGATCATCAAGGAACGGATGACCGTTGGCGAAACCGATTCGCTGACCCCGGCCCAGTTGGTGAACCCCAAGCCCCTGGTGGCGGCGATCAAGGAGTTCTTCGGCTCCAGCCAGCTGAGCCAGTTCATGGACCAGACCAACCCTCTGGCTGAGCTCACCCATAAGCGCCGCATCTCGGCCCTTGGACCCGGCGGTCTCACCCGTGAGCGTGCCGGCTTCGCCGTCCGCGACATTCACCCCTCCCACTACGGCCGTCTCTGCCCGATTGAGACGCCGGAAGGCCCCAACGCCGGTCTGATCAACTCCCTGGCCACCCACGCCCGGGTCAACGAGTACGGCTTCATCGAAACGCCGTTCTGGAAGGTGGAGAACGGTGTCGTTCTAAAGGACGGCGATCCGATCTACCTGTCTGCCGACCGGGAAGACGAAGTGCGCGTCGCCCCTGGTGACGTGGCCACCGAGAACGACGGCCGGATCTCGGCGGATCTGATTCCTGTGCGTTACCGCCAGGACTTCGAGAAGGTCCCCCCTGAGCAGGTCGACTACGTCGCCCTTTCACCGGTGCAGGTGATCTCCGTGGCAACGTCCCTGATCCCCTTCCTGGAGCACGACGACGCCAACCGCGCCCTGATGGGCTCCAACATGCAGCGTCAGGCTGTGCCGTTGCTGCGTCCTGAGCGTGCCCTGGTGGGCACCGGCCTGGAAACCCAGGTGGCCCGCGACTCCGGCATGGTGCCGATTTCCCGGGTGAATGGCACCGTGACCTATGTGGATGCCAACGCCATCGTTGTTCAGGACGAGGACGGCAACGACCACACCCACTTCCTGCAGAAGTATCAGCGCTCCAACCAGGACACCTGCCTGAACCAGCGCCCGATCGTCCGCTGCGGTGATCCGGTGATCGTCGGCCAGGTGATGGCGGATGGTTCCGCCTGTGAAGGCGGTGAGATCGCCCTGGGTCAGAACGTTCTGATCGCTTACATGCCCTGGGAGGGTTACAACTACGAGGACGCGCTGCTGGTCAGCGAGCGTTTGGTCACCGACGACCTCTACACCTCGGTTCACATCGAGAAGTACGAGATCGAAGCGCGTCAGACCAAGCTCGGACCTGAAGAGATCACCCGCGAAATTCCAAACGTCGCTGAGGAAAGCCTGGGCAACCTCGACGAGATGGGCATCATCCGCGTGGGCGCTTTCGTTGAAAGCGGCGACATCCTCGTGGGCAAGGTGACGCCCAAGGGTGAATCCGATCAGCCGCCGGAAGAGAAGCTGCTGCGTGCGATCTTCGGCGAGAAGGCGCGCGATGTGCGCGACAACTCCCTGCGGGTGCCCGGCACCGAGCGTGGCCGCGTTGTGGATGTGCGCATCTACACCCGTGAACAGGGTGATGAGCTGCCACCCGGCGCCAACATGGTGGTGCGGGTGTATGTGGCCCAGCGCCGCAAGATCCAGGTCGGCGACAAGATGGCTGGCCGCCACGGCAACAAGGGCATCATCAGCCGCATCCTTCCTCGGGAGGACATGCCCTATCTGCCCGATGGCACCCCGGTCGACATCGTGCTTAACCCCCTGGGTGTGCCGAGCCGGATGAATGTGGGTCAGGTGTTCGAGCTGCTAATGGGTTGGGCAGCGTCCAACCTGGATTGCCGCGTGCGCATCGTTCCCTTCGATGAGATGCACGGTGCTGAGAAGTCCCAGCAGACCGTCGAGACCTTCCTCAAGGAAGCCGCCAAGCAGCCCGGCAAGGGTTGGGTGTACGACCCTGAGGATCCCGGCAAGCTGCAGCTGCGGGATGGCCGCACCGGTCTGCCCTTCGATCAGCCCGTGGCTGTGGGTTACTCCCACTTCCTCAAGCTGGTTCACCTGGTGGACGACAAGATTCACGCCCGTTCCACCGGCCCCTACTCACTGGTCACCCAGCAGCCCCTGGGCGGTAAGGCACAGCAAGGTGGTCAGCGTCTGGGTGAGATGGAGGTGTGGGCCCTCGAGGCCTATGGCGCCGCATACACCCTGCAGGAACTGCTCACGGTCAAGTCCGACGACATGCAGGGCCGCAACGAAGCCCTCAATGCCATCGTCAAGGGCAAGCCGATTCCCCGCCCGGGTACACCGGAATCCTTCAAGGTGCTGATGCGCGAGCTTCAGTCCCTGGGTCTGGACATCGCCGTCTACACCGACGAAGGCAAGGAAGTGGATCTGATGCAGGACGTGAACCCACGTCGCAGCACCCCCAGCAGGCCCACCTACGAATCCCTCGGCGTCGCGGATTACGACGAGGACTGACGGATCAACGAACGAACCGATTCCCCGCTCCTTCTTCCTTAACCGTCAATGACCAACAGCAACCTCCGCACCGAGAACCACTTCGATTACGTCAAGATCACCCTCGCCTCACCCGATCGGGTGATGGAGTGGGGACAGCGCACCCTGCCCAACGGCCAGGTGGTCGGTGAGGTCACCAAGCCGGAGACCATCAACTACCGCACCCTCAAGCCCGAGATGGACGGGCTGTTCTGCGAAAAGATCTTTGGCCCGTCCAAAGACTGGGAATGCCACTGCGGCAAGTACAAGCGGGTGCGTCACCGGGGCATCGTTTGTGAACGCTGCGGTGTGGAGGTCACCGAGAGCCGCGTGCGTCGTCACCGCATGGGCTTCATCAAGCTGGCGGCCCCCGTCTCCCACGTCTGGTACCTGAAGGGGATCCCCAGCTACGTGGCCATCCTGCTCGACATGCCCCTGCGGGATGTGGAGCAGATCGTTTACTTCAACTGCTATGTGGTGCTGGATCCCGGCGACCACAAGGACCTGAAGTACAAGCAGCTGCTCACCGAAGACGAGTGGCTGGAGATTGAAGACGAGATCTACGCCGAAGATTCCGAGATCGAGAACGAGCCCGTGGTGGGCATCGGTGCAGAGGCCCTAAAGCAACTGCTGGAAGACCTCACCCTCGATGAAGTGGCTGAGCAGCTGCGTGAGGAGATCAACGGCAGCAAGGGCCAAAAGCGCGCCAAGTTGATCAAGCGCCTGCGCGTGATCGACAACTTCATCGCCACCAACGCTCGTCCCGAGTGGATGGTGCTGGATGTGATCCCGGTGATTCCTCCCGACCTGCGCCCGATGGTGCAGCTCGATGGTGGTCGCTTCGCCACCAGCGATCTCAACGATCTCTACCGGCGGGTGATCAACCGCAACAACCGTCTGGCGAGGCTCCAGGAAATCCTGGCCCCTGAAATCATCGTCCGCAACGAGAAGCGGATGCTGCAGGAGGCCGTCGACGCCCTGATCGACAACGGCCGTCGCGGTCGCACCGTCGTGGGTGCCAACAACCGTCCGCTCAAGTCACTGAGCGACATCATTGAAGGCAAGCAGGGCCGCTTCCGTCAGAACCTCCTGGGTAAGCGGGTCGACTACTCCGGTCGTTCCGTGATCGTGGTGGGTCCGAAGCTGAAGATGCACCAGTGCGGTCTGCCCAAGGAGATGGCGATCGAGTTGTTCCAGCCCTTCGTGATCCACCGCCTGATCCGCCAGAACATCGTCAACAACATCAAGGCGGCCAAGAAGCTGATTCAGCGGGCCGACGATGAAGTGATGCAGGTGCTGCAAGAGGTGATCGACGGCCATCCGATCCTGCTGAACCGTGCTCCAACCCTGCACCGTCTAGGCATTCAGGCCTTTGAACCCAAGCTGGTGGATGGCCGTGCCATTCAGCTGCACCCCCTCGTCTGCCCAGCCTTCAACGCTGACTTTGACGGTGACCAGATGGCCGTTCACGTGCCCCTGGCCATCGAGGCGCAGACCGAGGCCCGCATGCTGATGCTGGCCAGCAACAACATCCTGTCGCCTGCGACCGGTGAGCCGATCATCACCCCGTCCCAGGACATGGTGCTCGGCTCCTACTACCTGACGGCGCTGCAACCCGGTGTCTCCAAGCCCGACTTCGGCGATCGCAGCTGCACGTTCGCGGGTCTGGAGGATGTCATCCACGCCTTCGAAGACAACCGGATCGGTCTGCACGACTGGGTGTGGGTCCGCTTCAACGGTGAAGTTCAGGACGATGAAGAGCTGGATGCGCCCAGCAAGAGCGAATCCCTCAGCGATGGCACGCGCATCGAAGAGTGGAGCTACCGCCGCGACCGTTTCGATGAAGACGGTGCCCTGATCAGCCGCTACATCCTCACCACTGTGGGCCGCGTGGTGATGAATCACACGATCATCGACGTGGTGGCCGCCGCCTGAATCAAGCCAGACGTCCTTCCTTCTTAACTCCTGATCCGCGCGCAGCCATGACCTCGTCCTCGAAATCCCGCAAGTCCAAATCCAGCAAGGCCTCCAAGGCCGCCAAAGAGGCTCCCGTGAGCGCATCGCGTCCGCTCTCGAAGACCCCACCGCCGTTCCGTAATCAGGTCATCGACAAGCGGGCCCTCAAGCAGCTCGTCGCCTGGTCCTATAAGAACCACGGCACTGCGGTGACGTCGGCCATGGCCGACAACCTCAAGGATCTCGGCTTCAAGTACGCCACCCAGGCGGCTGTGTCGATCTCCGTTGACGACCTCAAGGTGCCCGAGGCGAAGAAGGATCTGCTGGGCCAGGCCGAGGAACAGATCACGGCCACCGAAGAGCGCTATCGCCTGGGTGAAATCACCGAGGTGGAGCGCCACACCAAGGTGATCGACACCTGGACCGAGACCAACGAGCGTCTGGTGGATGCCGTCAAAAAGAACTTTGACGAGAACGCACCGCTGAACTCGGTGTGGATGATGGCCAACTCCGGCGCCCGGGGAAACATGTCCCAGGTGCGTCAGCTGGTGGGCATGCGCGGCCTGATGGCCAACCCGCAGGGTGAAATCATCGACCTTCCGATCCGCACCAACTTCCGTGAGGGTCTGACGGTCACCGAGTACGTCATCTCCTCCTATGGCGCCCGGAAGGGTCTGGTGGATACGGCGCTGCGCACCGCTGACTCCGGTTATCTCACCCGTCGTCTGGTGGACGTTGCCCAGGATGTGATCGTCCGTGAGGACGACTGCGGCACGACCCGCCACATCGTGGTGGATGCTGAGGACGGCAAATTCGGCAGCCGGCTTGTGGGTCGCCTGACCGCCGCCCAGGTGGTGAATGCCGATGGCGAGGTGCTGGCTGAGCGCGACACTGAAATCGATCCGCCGCTGTCCAAGTCCTTCGAGGCCGCTGGCGTCAAGGCCGTGAGTGTGCGTTCGCCGCTCACCTGTGAAGCCAACCGTTCCGTTTGCCGCAAGTGCTACGGCTGGGCGCTGGCCCACAACGAACTGGTAGACCTGGGTGAAGCCGTCGGCATCATCGCGGCCCAGTCGATCGGTGAGCCTGGAACCCAGCTCACCATGCGGACCTTCCACACCGGTGGTGTGTCCACCGCTGAGACCGGTGTGGTCCGCTCCAAGCTGGCGGGCACCGTCGAGTTCGGCAGCAAGGCGCGGGTGCGTCCCTACCGCACCCCCCACGGTGTGAATGCCCAACAGGCTGAGGTTGATTTCAACCTCACGATCAAGCCGTCCGGCAAGGGCAAGGCCCAGAAGATCGAGATCACCAACGGCTCCCTGTTGTTCGTCGACAACGGTGCTGACATCGATGCCGACGTCACCGTGGCGCAGATCGCCGCTGGTGCGGTCAAGAAGAGTGTGGAGAAGGCCACCAAGGACGTGATCTGCGACCTGGCTGGCCAGGTGCGCTACGAGGAGGCGATCCAGCCCCGTGAGGTCACCGACCGCCAGGGCGACATCACCCTCAAGGCACAGCGTCTCGGTCGGATGTGGGTGCTTTCTGGCGACGTCTACAACCTGCCGCCCAACGCTCAGCCCGTGGTCACCAGTGAGACCCAGGTCACTGAGGGTCAGGTGCTGGCCGAAGCCAGCCAGCGGAGTGAGTACGGCGGTGAAGTGCGCTTGCGCGACTCCATCGGTGATTCCCGTGAGGTGCAGATCGTCACCACGGCGATGACCCTCAAGGACTTCAAGCTGCTGGAGGAGTCCACCCACTCCGGTGAGATCTGGAACCTCGAGGCCAAAGACGGCACCCGTTACCGCCTCAACACCATCCCCGGCAGCAAGATCGGTTCCGGTGAGGTCATCGCTGAACTGGCGGATGACCGCTTCCGCACCGGCACTGGTGGTCTGGTGAAGTTCGCTCCTGGTCTGGCGATCAAGAAGGCCCGTTCCGCCAAGAACGGTTACGAGGTCAACAAGGGCGGCACCCTGCTGTGGATCCCCCAGGAGACCCACGAAATCAACAAGGACATCTCCCTGTTGATGATCACCGACGGTCAGTGGATCGAGGCCGGCACCGAGGTTGTTAAAGACATCTTCAGCCAGACCGCGGGCATCGTCACCGTCACCCAGAAGAACGACATCCTGCGCGAAATCATCGTCCGCAGTGGTGAGTTCCACCTCTGCACCGATGCCAAGACGCTGGAGCGTTTCGAGGGTGATGGCCAGATGGTCAACCCCGGCGAAGACATCGCCAAGGGGCTGTCCGTTGACACGATGAAGTACGTGCAGACGGTGGAGACCCCCGAAGGCAAGGGTCTGCTGCTGCGTCCGGTTGAGGAGTACACCATTCCCAACGAGGCCCAGCTGCCTGAGCTGTCCCATGTGAAGCAGGCCAATGGCCCTCACCTCGGCATCAAGGCCACCCAGCGTCTGGCGTTCAAGGACAACGAACTGATCAAGTCCGTTGAAGGTGTGGAGCTGCTCAAGACCCAGCTGCTGCTCGAGACCTTCGACACCACCCCGCAGATGACGGTGGATGTGGAGAAGGCTCCCGACAAGCGGGCCAAGACTATTTCCCGTTTGCGCCTTGTGATCCTCGAGTCGATCCTGGTGCGTCGCGACACCATGTCCGACTCCAGCCACGGCTCAACCCACACCGAGCTGCAGGTCGAAGATGGTGTGTCTGTGAAGGCTGGCGATGTCGTCGCCACCACGCAGATCCTCTGCAAGCAGGCTGGTCTGGCGCAGTTGCCTGAAGCCACGGAAGCCGACCCGGTGCGTCGGATGATCGTGGAACGCCCCGAAGACACCACCACCCTGAGCACCTCCGGCAAGCCGGTGGTGAGCGTTGGTCAGCGGATTGTCGATGGCGATGCCCTTGCCGACGGCGAAACCGCCACCTGCTGTGGTGAGATCGAGGCCGTCAGCGGCAACAACGTCACCCTGCGTCTGGGACGTCCCTACATGGTGTCGCCCGACTCCGTCCTGCACGTGCGTGATGGAGATCTGGTGCAGCGCGGTGATGGCCTGGCCCTGCTGGTGTTCGAACGCCAGAAGACCGGCGACATCGTTCAGGGTCTGCCTCGAATCGAGGAATTGCTGGAGGCCCGTCGCCCCCGTGAATCCGCGATTCTCTGCAAGAAGCCTGGCACCGTTGAGATCAAGCAGGGTGAAGACGACGAGTCCCTCGCCGTCAACGTGATCGAATCCGATGACGCCATCGGTGAATATCCGATCCTGCTCGGCCGCAACATCATGGTGAGCGATGGCCAACAGGTCACCGCTGGTGAACTGCTGACCGATGGCCCGATCAACCCCCACGAGTTGCTCGAGTGCTACTTCGAAGATCTGCGCAGCCGCAAGCCTCTGATGGAGGCCGCCCAGGAGGCGATCGCCAACCTGCAGCACCGTCTGGTGACTGAGGTTCAGAACGTCTACAAGTCCCAGGGCGTCTCGATTGACGACAAGCACATCGAGGTGATCGTCCGTCAGATGACCAGCAAGGTGCGGGTTGAAGATGCCGGCGATACCACCCTGTTGCCAGGTGAGCTGATCGAACTACGTCAGGTGGAAGACACCAACCAGGCAATGGCGATCACCGGTGGCGCTCCCTCCGAGTTCACCCCGGTGCTGCTGGGTATCACCAAGGCGTCGCTAAACACTGACAGCTTCATCTCCGCAGCCTCCTTCCAGGAGACGACCCGGGTGCTCACAGAAGCCGCCATCGAGGGCAAGAGCGACTGGCTGCGTGGTCTCAAGGAGAACGTGATCATCGGTCGCCTGATTCCTGCAGGTACCGGCTTCAGCGGCTTCGAAGAAGAGCTGCAGAAGGAGGCTGGCCCCCACCCCGACATCCTTTCGGAGGACCCGGCCGGTTACCGCCGCATGCAGAACCTGCGTCCCGACTACACCGTCGACATGCCCCCTGCGGCCAGCGCCAGTGCGGTGCTGGATGACCCCAGTGACGCCGATCTCGAGGCCACCCGCACCCGCCACAACATCGACCCCTCGGCGAGCAATTTCGCCGCGTTCACCCGTCCGGACGCCGACAATGAGCTGAAGGAAGAGCAGGTGGTCGATGCTGAAGCCGTTGAGGGTCTTCAGGAAGAGGGCCTGCTCTCTGACGAATGAGCTCTGCTCAATCGTTCACCATTGCAGCCCCTTCCATGCTTGAGCCCACTGAGATCCCCAAGAGACACCTGCCCAAATATGGGTTCCACACCCATACTGAGCGGCTGAATGGACGTCTGGCCATGCTTGGCTTCATCGCCCTGATGGCGGTGGAGATCAAGCTTGGCCATGGTCTGCTGATCTGGTGACCCAGGCTCTGCTGGGTCGCAGCGCGGCCGAGCTGCAGGACTGGGCCGTCGCCCAGGGACAGAAGCCGTTTCGCGGCCGTCAGCTGCATGACTGGATCTATGCCAAGGGGGCTCGATCCCTGGCCGACATCACGGTCTTCCCCAAGACCTGGCGTGCCGCCTTGTTGGAGAGCGGCATTGATGTGGGCCGGCTGAAGGAAGTGCATCGTTCGGTGGCCACGGATGCCACCACCAAATTGCTGCTCTCCACCGAGGACGGCGAAACCATCGAAACGGTCGGGATTCCCACCGACCAACGGCTCACCGTCTGTGTGTCCAGCCAGGTGGGTTGTCCCATGGCCTGCCGCTTCTGTGCCACCGGCAAAGGGGGGTTGCAGCGTTCACTTCAGACCCACGAAATCGTGGATCAGGTGCTGAGTGTGCGTGAGGCGATGGACCGTCGTCCTTCCCACATCGTGTTCATGGGCATGGGCGAGCCTCTGCTCAACAGCAGCGCTGTGCTGGAGGCGATCCGCTGCCTCAATGATGATCTCGGCATCGGCCAACGGCGCATCACCGTCAGCACGGTGGGTGTTCCGAAAACCTTGCCGCAACTCGCGGAACTGGCCATGCAGCGGCTGGGCCGCGCCCAGTTCACCCTGGCGGTGAGCCTCCATGCCCCCAACCAGCGGCTGCGCGAGGAGCTCATTCCCACAGCCCATGCCTATCCCTATGACGCTCTACTTGAGGATTGCCGTCACTATCTGGATGTGACCGGTCGGCGGGTGAGTTTTGAGTACATCCTGCTCGGTGAACTCAACGATCAACCCGAGCACGCCGCAGAGCTGGCGGATCGCGTTGGTGGTTTCCAGAGCCACGTGAACCTGATCGCCTACAACCCAATTGAGGAGGAGGAGTTCAAACGACCAACGCCGCAGCGGATCGAGGCGTTTCGTCGTGTTTTGGAGCGGCGCGGTGTTGCCGTGAGCCTCAGGGCCAGCCGGGGGCTCGATCAAAATGCCGCTTGCGGTCAGCTCCGGCGTCAGCAGATGGCCCCCAATTCCTCCGGCAGCTGACGGGTGGGCTGATGCCCTGTTCCTCAGCAGACTGCTAAGGAACAGGGTCTGCGCATGACAGCGATCGATTGGCTGCTTCTCGCTGCTTACCTCGTTCTCACCCTGCTGTTGGGGTTGTGGCTGGCCCGCCGCAACAGCGGCGAGGCGGATTATTTCGTGGCTGGCCGTCGTCTGAACGGTTGGTTGGCCGGCGCCTCGATGGCGGCCACCACCTTCTCCATCGATACGCCGCTTTACGTCGCCGGCCTGGTGGGTGCCCGCGGCCTGGCGGGCAACTGGGAGTGGTGGAGCTTTGGTTTGGCCCACGTGGCCATGGCTGTTGTCTTCGCACCCCTCTGGCGCCGCAGCGGTGTGCTCACCGACGCCGCCTTCACCGAGCTGCGCTACGGCGGAGCGGCGGCGGCTTGGTTGCGCGGCATCAAGGCTTTCCTGCTGGCCGTGCCGGTGAACTGCATCGGCATCGGCTATGCCTTCCTCGCCCTCCGCAAGGTGGTGGAAGCGCTGGGGCTGGTGTCGGGTCAACCCGCAGCACTGGGACTGACGGACACGGTCTGGCTCTTGATGGTCGTGGCTCTGCTTGTGATGAGTTACACCGTGGCCGGTGGGCTATGGGCCGTTGTGGTCACCGACCTGGTCCAGCTTGTGCTGGCGTTGGCGGGTGCCCTGGCCGTGGCCGCGGCTGCCCTCCATGCCGCAGGAGGGATGACAGCGTTGTTGGAACAACTGCAAGCGCTGCAGCGGCCGGAGCTGCTCTCTCTGGTGCCCTGGACCTGGGATGGTGCGGGCTTCCACTGGTTGCAGGGAAGTGGCATCAGCATTCCGATGTTCACGGCCTACATCGCTGTGCAGTGGTGGAGTTTCCGTCGCAGCGATGGGGGTGGCGAGTTCATCCAGCGCATGCTGGCCACCCGCGATGAGCAGCAGGCGCGGCTGGCGGGTTGGGTGTTTCTGGTGGTGAATTATCTCGTGCGCAGCTGGCTCTGGATTGTGGTCGCGTTGGCGGCCCTGGTGCTGTTGCCGGCTGGCGCTGATCTTGAGCTCGGCTATCCCGCCCTGGCCGTGCAACTGCTGCCCCCGGTGGCGCTCGGCCTGGTGGTGATCTCTCTTGTGGCGGCTTTCATGAGCACCGTGAGCACCTCGGTGAACTGGGGAGCCAGCTACCTCACCCACGACCTCTATCAGCGCTTTGTTCGGCCTTCTGCCGGTTCGCGGGAGCTGTTGCTGGTGGGACAACTCACCACGGTTCTGCTGCTCGTTCTTGGGGTGATCACCGCTTTGATCAGCGACAGCATCGGCACGGTGTTTCGGCTGGTGATCGCGATCGGGTCCGGCCCGGGTGTGGTTCTGGTGCTGCGCTGGTTCTGGTGGCGTGTGAACGCCGCGGCGGAGCTGTCGGCGATGCTGTGCGGCTTTTTCGTTGGGGTGTTCACCTCGGTGGTGCCCCTTGTTCGGATCGAGGATTACGGGGTTCGCATTGCGGTGATCACCGGCCTCTCCGCTGTGGTCTGGTTGACGGTGATGCTGAGCACACCGCCGGAATCGGACGGTGTTTTGGAGCGGTTTGTGCGGACGGTGCGTCCACCGGGCCCCGGTTGGTCACGCCTGCGCCAGCGCTTCGGCGTCCTGCCGATGGAGTCGTTGCCGGCCATGCTGCGACGCTTCGTGCTGGCCTGTGGTGTGTTGTTTGGCGGCCTGCTCGGCACTGGAGGCTTCCTGCTGCTTGAACAGTGGAGTGGCTGGATCGGTCTGTCGGTGTTGATCCTCTCGATCTGGCAGCTGCGGCGGCGAGTCGATGCCGTGCCCTCTTGAGCAGAATGTCGCCTTGATTGGCCTGTTCCGGTGTCGTTTTTTCGTTCCACGCTTCTGCCGGCTCTGATTGTTCTTCTGTTTGCCCTGGCGTTGTTCGCTGTGAGTGCCCGCATCTGGCTTCCCGGTGACATGCTGGCTCCAGCCCCGATGGGTTGAGCTCTGGAATGGGTCCCGTAGCATCCCCGCATGACTGACGACCGCAGCCAACAGAAGGACCAGGGGCTGTCCAGCCTTTCTGTGGATCCTGATCTGCTGGCGCGTGAGCTGGCGGCGGAAGACGACGTTGATCCACTTGATGCGATCCAGCTCGATGACGCCGAGCAGGATTCCTCGCTGGAGATTGCCCGGGCCTGTGACCAGGGCCTGGTCTTGTTGCGTGGCAACCACGGAGAACGGCTGCAAGGGCTGCAGGTGTTCTGTGAACACCGTGATCCCCGTTCGATTGCCCTGCTGCTGCCCTTGCTCCAGAACTCCTGTCCGGTGGAGCGGATGAGTGCCGTCTACGCCTTGGGCCGCAATCCATCACCGCCGGCTGTTGAGCCGCTGTTGCAGCTGCTGCAGCTCGATGCCAATGCCTACGTTCGCAAGGCTGCGGCCTGGAGCCTGGGCAATTTCCCCGATGCTCCGGTGCTCAATCCGTTGATCCGGGCGCTGCAGACGGATGTCGCAGCGGTGCGCCTCTGGTGTCCGGGATCCCTGGCGGAAGCGGGCAGCCGTTCCCCGGTCAAGGCCGACCCTGCGGCGGGGCAATTGCTGGTGAGTCTGCGCATCGACAGTGAAGCGGTGGTGCGCAGCAACTGCATCTGGGCTTTGGGCCGTTTGATGGATCAGCTGGTGCAGCCGCGGCAAGCCGAGATTGTTGAAGCCCTGGTGAGTGCCCTGCTCCATGACGGGGAGATCTCCGTGCGCGATGAGGCCAGAACGGCCCTCGAGCAGCTGGAGGATCCGCTGGTGCTGGAACGCCTGCAGGCGTTGATCAACGACGGTTTCATCCTGTAGCGCCGCTCTTGTAACGGCAAACGCAACATTCAGGGGTGACCCCCACTAGATTGCTGCGCAAATCACGCTTCTTCGATGCCTCAGAAGACCATTCGTTTCACCATTCGGCCTGACGGTCGTGTGGAAGAACGGGTCGAGGGTGTTGCTGGTGAAGCGTGCCAGCAGCTCACTGAAGAAGTGGAAGCTGCTCTTGGAACGGTTGAACGTCAGGAGTCCACATCCGAAGCGTTTCTGCAGTCTGAGGTCCAGTCCCAGTCTCTTCCTGCTCATTTGAACTGATGTCGCATTTCAGCACCGTCAAAACCGAACTGCGTCAGCTGGAGCCTCTGGTGAAGTCCCTGGAAGACATGGGCTATGCCCCTGATCAGGGTGAGCGACCGGTGCGCGGCTACCGCGGCCAGACCGTCACCGCTGATCTGGCCATCGCCGTGCAGGACGGTGGTGATATCGGTTTCCGCTGGAACAGCGCATCGGAGTCCTACGAGCTGGTCACCGACCTCGATCTGTGGAAGCAACAGATCCCCGTGGAACGTTTTCTCTCCAAGCTCACCCAGCGCTACGCCCTGAACACGGTTCTGGCTGCTACCACCAAGGAAGGATTTCAGGTTGCCGAGCAGACCCAAACCGAGGATGGTTCGATCGAACTCGTGGTGACCCGCTGGGACGCCTGAACCCTGGCTGATCCTTCGTCTCACGCCTTTTCTGCCCCCGCTCGCCCGCAGGAGCAGGCCACCGGGAGAGAACCCCTGCTCGGGGGCGACATGCGCGATCAGGCTGTCTGGGTTGATGAGGCCGTCTGCATCGGCTGTCGCTACTGCGCCCACGTGGCTGCGAACACCTTTGTTGTTGAGCCGCATCTGGGACGATCAAGGGCCATCCGACAGGACGGTGACTCCACCGAATGCATTCAGGAGGCCATCGACACTTGTCCTGTGGATTGCATTCACTGGGTTCCCTTTGAATCGTTGGAAACGCTGCGGCGAAACCTGATTCGCCAGAATCTGCAACCGCGTCCCCAGGGTTGATGGCGCTTCCCACCCGCCGATTCGGCCGCACGGATCTTGAGATCCCCCTGTTGTCTCTCGGGGGAATGCGCTTTCAGCAGAGCTGGACCGACCTTCCTGCTGATGAGATCACGGCTGCGTCGCAGACCCAGCTCGAGGCGACCCTGAAGCGCGCGGTGGATCTGGGCTTTCACCACGTGGAAACGGCGCGGCACTACGGCAGCTCCGAGCGTCAGCTGGGTTGGGCCCTGCCGCGCACACCCGACCCCTCCCGTCTGCTGCAGAGCAAGGTGCCTCCCCGGCCTGATGCAAGCGCCTTCGAGGCGGAACTGGAGCTCAGTTTTGAGCGGTTGGGCTGTGATCGCCTGGATTTACTGGCCATCCATGGCATCAACCTTCCAGAGCATCTCGAGCAGACCCTTCAGCCCGGGGGCTGCATAGAGGTGGTGCGCCGCTGGCAGGCGGAGGGCCGCATTGGTCACGTGGGTTTCTCCACCCATGGCCCCACAGCCTTGATCGCACAGGCCTGCGACTCCGGTGCCTTCGATTACGTGAATCTTCACTGGTATTACATCCGCCAGGACAACGGCCCTGCCTTGGATGCGGCCCGCCGTCAGGACATGGGGGTGTTCATTATCAGCCCCACGGACAAGGGCGGCCATCTGCACTCGCCATCCCAACGGCTGTTGGAGCTGTGTGCACCGCTGCATCCCATCGTCTTCAACGACCTGTTCTGTCTCCAGGATCCGCGGGTTCACACCATCAGTGTGGGAGCGGCCCGGCCGGAGGATCTCGAGCTTCACCTGGAGGCGTTGCAGCTGCTGCCGGAGGCAGCGTCCTTGGTTGCTCCAGTGGATCAGCGGCTTCGGCAAGCGGCCGATGAAGCATTGGGTCGTGACTGGATGGCCACCTGGTCCGTCGGGCTGCCGCCTTGGCATGCGACGCCTGGGGAAATCAACCTGCCGGTGTTGCTTTGGCTGTACAACCTGCTGGAGGCCTGGGATCTCGAGAGTTATGCCAAGGCCCGCTATGGGTTGCTGGGCTCCGGCGGCCACTGGTTTGCAGGGGCCAATGCCGATGGCTTTGATGCGGAGGTCAGTGCCGAAGAGCTGCAGAGCGTCCTGCAGGAGAGTCCGTGGCGTAAGCGCATCCCGGAGATTCTGCGCAGCCTCAAGCAGCGGCTCAAGGGCGAATCCCAGATGCGCTTGTCGAGCGTCTGAGCGTTCCTCTTAGCTCCCCAGAGGATCCCGGCTGGGTGTTCCCACCGCCCTTGGGTAGCTGCGGGGGCAGGGGCCGTTCGGTTGCACCCGCAGCAGGTGCCGCGTGCCGCGATCACCGGGCAGTTGCCGGTGTTGCACCTCGATCAGATGGCCCTTAAGCAGCCGCAGGGCCCTGTTGAACGGCACGGCATCGCTGTCCGTCCACTGGCCCCGATACAGCAGGGCCTGGCCGTCGCTCTTCAGCAAGGGCACCAGGTATTCGGCCACCACGGGAGCTGCTGCCACAGCCCGGGCCACGGCGCGATCGAAGCTGCCGCGGAACTGGTGATCGCGCCCGGTGGTTTCGATCCGCTCGGTGCGGACCCATACCCGATCGGCAAGGCCCAGGCTTCCGGCCATGGCCTCCACGGCGGCGGTCTTGCGTCCGACGGAATCCAGCAGGGTCACCTGTGCCTGGGGAAGGGCAATGGCGATGGCGAGGCCGGGGAAGCCTCCTCCGGTTCCCACATCAATCCAGTGCTGCGGCTCGTCTCCGGACTGGAGTTCCGCCGCCAGCGGCCAGAGGCTGTCGAAGACCTGACCAATCCAGAAATCGTCGCCGTTCACCAGGCGCGTCAGGTTGACCCGTTCATTCCAGCTTTGCAGCACGCTCTGAAGCTCCATCAGCTGGTCGCGCTGCGCCTGCGATGGCTGCCATCCCAGGGCGTCCCAGAACGCCGGTTCAGGCGCGGTGGCGGCCATGGCTGCAGCAACAACTCTTCTTAGGATGAAGGACCGGCCGTCCCCTGTGTCCGAAGCCCGCCCCAGCCATCACGAACGGCTTGGCGTGCGTCCCGGAGTTGACGCTGAAACCTTGCGCCAGGCCTTTCGACGCCAGTCCAAGGCCCTGCATCCCGACACCACGCAACTGCCGCCCGAGCAGGCCAGCATTGCGTTTCAGCAGCTCAAGGAGTCCTACGACGTTCTGCTGCGTCAGAGCCAGGCAACCCTCAGTCTTGGCGCCCAGGCGCCGTCATCGCCCCCGCCACTGCAGCGGGAATCCCGCCTGGATGCCTGGCAGGGCATTGGTCAACGCAGGCCCCTCTCCGGTGGGGAATGGTTCTCGCTGGTGCTGTTGAGCATCGCGCTGTTGCTCAGCCTGGTGCTGGGGTTGGGGGTGGCGCTTGCCCAGGGCCGCGATTGGCAGGTGTCGCCGAGTTGGCTGGCGGATGAGCAGACTCAGAACACATCCGTGCGTTCGCAACCTGATGGCCGCCCTGCCCCCGGAGAGCATCCCGCTGAATCAGCACTCTCTCCCGGCGCTTGAGGCTTGGCTCCAGCAGCTGGGTGCCGTCCGCATGGACGACAACCCCTGCCAGTGGATGCTCGAGCGTTCTGAATGGCGAGCGTTGTTGCTGCTGGAACGGGAGGACCTCAAAGTGATCTGGCACCCGGGTTCCCTGGAGGCCATGGTGCAGTGTTCGCTGCCCTATGGCCTCTCCAGGGCCGATGTCGAGGCGGCGATTCAGGCGGGGCCCTGAGGCCAGCAGCTTCAGAGCTGATCGAGGGCCTGTTCCAGCACCGAATAGCAGCGTTCCAGCTGGGCATCGCTGATGCAGAGCGGTGGCAGCAGATAGACCACCTGGCCCAGGGGGCGGAGGAAGACGCCGTTCTCCATCGCCATCCGTTTCAGCTTCGGCCCCGCCGGGTTGAGGTAGCCCGAGCTCCCCTCCACAACGAGGTCGAAGCCGGCCACCGTCCCCGTCAGCCGGGGATGTTGCACCTTCCGATGGCGCGCCAACCGTTCCAGATGAGGACGATGCCGTTGTTCGAACTGTTGAAAGGCAGCGGGGTTGCGCTCTAGCAGGTCGAGGCTGGCGTTGGCCGCGGCGCAGCCCAGCGGATTGGCCGTGAAGCTGTGGCCGTGCCAGAGGGTCAGGCAGGGGTCGTCACCGACGAAGGCTTCGAACACCGCTTCGCTGGCCATGGTCACGCCCATCGGCAGACATCCCCCCGTCAAGCCTTTGGACAGGGCCATCAGATCCGGCCGGATGCCCGCCTGCCGGCTGGCGAACCAGTCGCCGCAGCGTCCGAAGCCGGTGAGCACTTCATCGGCGATCAGCAGGGCTCCCGCCTGGCGGGTGCGTGCCTCCACCTGCCTCAGAAACTCCGGCCGCACCATGGCCATGCCGCCGGCCCCCTGGAGCAGCGGTTCGAGGATCACCGCCGCTGTCGGTGTCTCCAGCACGCGCTCGAGCACCTCGAGTGCCGCCGATTCCTTGGCCTCCACGGCATCGTCGTCCCACCAGGTGGCCGGCCAGGGAACCCGGGCGACGGGAAAGAGCTTGTCTTCGAAGGGGGCGCTGAACAGGTTGCGTTCGCCAACGGCCATCGCTCCGAAGGTGTCGCCGTGATAAGCCCCGTCGAAGGCGACGATCTGATAGCGCGGTTGGCCCCGGTTCGCCCACCACTGGCAGGCGATCTTGAGCGCCACTTCCACCGCCGTGGAGCCGTTGTCGGAGAAGAACAGCCGTTGCAGGCCGCAGAGGCCGCTCAGGCGTACGGCCAACTGTTCCGCAGGCTCATGTGTGAAGTCGGCAAAAATTACCTGCTCGAGGCGGGCGGCCTGATCGGCGATGGCCTTGGCCAACACCGGATGGGCATGGCCGTGCAGGGTGACCCACCAGCTGCTGATGGCATCGATCAGGGGCTCGCCTTGCTCACGGATCAGCAGGGCACCGTCTCCAGACACCACCCGTTGGGAGTTGGCTGCGCTGGCCATCTGGGTGAAGGGGGGCCAAAGATTCGGATGGCGGATCGACCCCATGGCAGCAGCGGCAGCTTTTGCCATATTGAATCTGGAGCTGTTGGAGATGCCCCGGATGGCTGCCCCACGCACCCGTCGTCAATCCAAGCGTTTTGTTCCCACCACGCGGCCTGAGCCGTCGGCCAAGCGACGTCTCGTTGTCCCTGAGGGCGACTGGCAAGCGATTCGCAGTGATCTCGAGCTGCGGGGTTGGTCCTCGTCCCAGCTGGAGGTGATCCAGGCTGAACTCAGTCACGGATGGCCGCTGCGCGTCGCCGTGCGACATGCCGCGATGCGTCTGGGCACCTGCCCCACCGGTTCAAAGGCCCTGGGCTGAGGGGTCAGAGGCAGACGTCACTGTTCTTTTCCGCCTCTGTGGCGATGGCGCTGCAGTTCACCCAGCGCACCAGCTGCACCTCGATGTCGGTGAACAGCACCAGAATCCCAACGCAGAGTGCTGAAACAGACAGGGTCGCGAGGGTTTGACGTGAAGTCACGGGGACGAGCGCTTCAACACTTCTCGGAATGTAGTGGTGAGATTCTGCTCGTGCCAAAGCCGCTCCAGAACCGTTGCTGAGAGCGAGGCTTGGGGCGGGAGCTGCGCCAGAACGGGGACGTCACCGAACTGCTTGAGGGTCCCCGGGTTGTCGGCATGGAGGGGGCCGTTGAGGATCAGTCCCAACACCGTGAGATTCCGCCGTCTCAACGCTTCCAGGCTGAGCAGGGTGTGGTTGAGGGTGCCCAGTCCACTGCGGGCCACCAGAACGATGGGCAACTGCCACTCCACCAGTTGCTCAATCTGGAGCCAGTTGCGGGTGAGGGGCACCATCAACCCTCCAGCCGTCTCCACCACCAGGGATCCCTGATGCTGGGGAATGGTGAGTTGGGCAGGGTCGAGTGGCGTGTCGTCCAGTTCGGCGGCCCAGTGGGGGGAGACCGGCTCTCGGAAGGCATAGGCCTCGGGCAGCATCCGTTCCGGCGGGAGGTTCAACAGCTGCCGCACCCGTTCGCGGTCACCGCCACCCTCCAGTCCGCTCTGCACCGGTTTCCAGTAGCTGGCCTGAAGCCCCTGCACGAGCCATGCGCTCACCACGGTTTTGCCGACGTCCGTGTCGGTTCCGCACACCACCAGGCGACTGACGCTGCCGTTCATCGCTTCACCATCAGGACCCACATCCTCCAGGTCAGGGCGAACCCGGCTGAGGCATCGGCTTGGGGCCAAGCCCGGAAGACGGCCTTCCATTGGCCTGGGGAGAGCTGGCCCCCGTTGGTGACGGAGGCGCCGATGTTGCTCATCGGTCGCAGCAGCCGCAGTGGATTGGCGGCGCGTTGGGTGAAGCTCAGGCACTCGTCCCGTTGCACCACCCCAGCCGGCAGGGCTGCCATCAGTTGCGCCCGCACCGGCATGGACAAGGCCGTGCAGGTTTGATTCGCTGCCCGGGCGGCGTGCTGCCATTGCGGAAAACTTCCAGCCACCGGCACCGCCAGGGCCAGCCAGCCCCCCTTTGGCAGGGCATCCACCCAACGCCGAAGCTGCTGGGCTGGATCCGGCAACCAATGCAAAACAAAGCTGGAGGCCAGCAGTTGCGGAGGCTCACTCCAGTTCGGTAACCCGCGGCTCAGGTCATGCCGCAGGGTGTGTGTTCCATGGGGGTGGCTGTTCAACATGGCGGCACTTCCGTCAAGACGGATTACCTGCTGGCCTGGATGAGCGACTTCCAGGGCTGCGGCCAGATGACCGGTGCCGCTGCCGAGGTCAGCCCACAGGCCGCGTCGGATGGAGCAGCGACGGCTCAGTTGGGCCAGGCGCCAGGCCATGGCCCGTTGCAGCAACGCCTCGCCTGCATAGGTCGGTGCTGCGCGACTGAAGCGCTCCAGCACCTGGTCGGGGTCAATCACAGGGCCCCCAGCCATTGCTGCACCACCGAGAGCACCGTTGGTGTGATCAGTGCGTGGCCCCAATTCGGATCCCGCTGCAGGGTCAGCGGTTGCGCTCCGAGGTCATCGATCAGCTGCTGTGCTGATGCGGCGTGCACCACAGCGTCCTGTTCGCCCTGCACCACCAGCACAGGCACCGCTTCAGGCCAGCCCGTTGGCAGGCTCTGGCAGCGCGCCAGAAGCTCCAGATCCTGCTGCAGCCGCTGGCGCCCCAGGCTCGTCAAACCCTGCAGCAGGGGGGCTGGGGGCAGGGCGCTGCGGGCATGGGGTGAAGCGGCTTTGTCGAGGAAGCGCTCCAGCATCATCAGTTCCTCGTCGGTGCCCAGGGCCGCCTGCATCCCCTTCAAAGCCACCGCCACCGCGCGCCCTGCGCGCCCGTGGGGCACGAAGGCGCTGAAGCTCCCCAGCAGCACCACCGCATCGGCCTGCGCCAGCAAAGCTGCCGGCAGCAGGTGCAGCCCCAGGGAGTGGGCGATCAACAGGTTGCGTCCTGGGCCGGGGGGCCATGCCGGAGTAACGGTCTCACCGCCGCTGTAGCCCCGGTCCGCGCTGGACCATTTCGCTCCCCCGTCTTCAAAGCGTTGACGCCAGTGGGACCAGGTGCCGGCCTGGCCAGCCCAACCATGCATCGCCAGGACCTGCATCATCGAGAGCCGAGGGCTGCGAGCAGTTGCTCCAATGTGCCCTCCGGCAGGTCCCGCCGCAGCACCAGGCGCAAACGGGCGGTCCCCTCCGGCACCGTGGGCGGCCTGATCGCCACCGACAGCAGCCCCGCCTGCTCCAGCTGTTGCTGGAGGTCGAGCGCGTCCTGGTCGTCCCCGACCAACAGCGGGAGAACGGGGCCGTGTCCTGCCGGTTTCGCCCAGCCCTGGTGCGCCAGTGCTGTCCTCCAGCGTTGCGAGCGCTGGCTCAGCTCGCTTCCCCAGTTGGGATGGGCTTGGATCAGGCGCAGGGCAGCCTGGGCTCCCGCCACCAGCGGTGGGGCCAGGGCCGTGGTGTAGCGGAAGGCCCCACTGGTCTGTAGCAGCAGCTCCATCGTGGTGTGGTCCCCAGCCAAAAACGCACCTCCGCTGCCGAAGGCCTTGCCGAAGGTGCCGCACACCAAGGCCACAGGCCGTTGGAGTCCATGGCAAAGCCCACGGCCGCCGGGCCCCAGCACCCCCAGTCCATGGGCTTCGTCCACCAGCAGCTGTGCACCGTGGTGGGCACAAAGGTCGGCGATGCCCTGCAGATCAGGGCTGGTGCCTTCCATGCTGAACAGGCTTTCCGTCACCACCAGTGGTGGCCGTGTTGTCGGCTTGAGCCGCTGCAGCCGTTGGTCGAGATCTTCAAGATCGTTGTGGGCAAAGCGTTGCAGCCGCGCCCCACTGGTGCGGACGCCGGCCAGCAGCGAGTGGTGGATCAGCCGGTCCACCAACACGATGGTGTGCCTGTCACTCAGGGCCGTTAGGGCGGCGATGTTGGCTTGAAATCCGCTGGGGAACAGCAGCACCCGGTCACGGTTCAGCCAGGTGGCGAGAGCTGCTTCCAGCTCCAGATGGCGTGGTCGGGTTCCGGTGATCAGGCGAGATCCACCGGCACCAACGCCATCGGAGGCCATGGCCTCCGATGCCGCTGCGCGCACATCGGGATGACGGCTGAGCCCGAGGTAGTCGTTGCTCGCCAGATCAACCAGCTGACCAGCTACGGCAGGATCCTGCAGCTGCCAGGGTTCCTGGCCGGAGTTCAAGCTCCGCAGGCGTCGGCGGCGGGCTGGGGGGATGGGAGAAGCGTGGTCCCGCATCACAACAGTCTGGAATCCGCCCTGAACAAGGATGGCCGCAATCCTCTGATCGTCATGACCTGGGAGCGTTTCACTCTGCTCTTCCCGCTTTGGACGTTGCTGGGAGCTCTGCTGGCCTTGCTGCATCCCCCGCTGTTCATCTGGTTTAAGGGGCCACTGATCGCCCTTGGACTCGGCGTGATCATGCTCGGCATGGGCGTCGGGTTGACACCCGCTGATTTCGTGAGGGTGGGTCGACGCCCTCGCGCCATGCTGCTGGGGGTGCTGGTGCAGTTCCTGGTGATGCCGGCCCTTGCCGCTGGGATCGCGGCGGCTCTTCATCTGCCTGCTCCGCTTGCGGTGGGCTTGATTCTGGTCGGCTGCTGCCCGGGGGGGACCGCCAGCAATGTGGTGGCTCTGATCGGCCGTGGCGATGTGGCGCTGTCGGTGGTCATGACCACGATCAGCACCCTGGCGGCGGTGGTGTTGACCCCGCGTCTCACGCAGGTGTTAGCCAGCCAGTACGTGCCGGTGGACGGTTGGGCCCTGTTCCTGGCCGTGCTTCAGGTGGTGTTGCTGCCGGTCACCGTTGGGGTTGTGCTCAAGAGTGGTTTGCCCGGTGTGGCCCAGCGGATTGAGCCGGTGATGCCTCCCCTGGCGGTGATGGCCATCGTGATGATCGTCTCCAGCATCGTGGGCAGCCAGACGGCTGTGCTGCGTCAGCAGGGGCCTGTGCTGATCCTGGCTTGCCTGCTGCTGCATGGCGGCGGCTTCCTGCTCGGCTGGCTGATTCCCCGGCTGGCGGGGCAGAGCGTGCAGGCCCAGCGCACCATCAGCATCGAGGTGGGCATGCAGAACTCGGGACTGGCCGTGGTGCTCGCCCGCAGTGGTGGGTTCGCCAGTCCCCTCACGGCGTTGCCGGGTGCCATCTCTGCAGTGATTCACTGCCTGATCGGCAGCGCCCTTGCTGCCGTGTGGAGGCGCCGCTCGCCCTAGGTCGAGTCCCCGTTGTGGAGTTCAAACAGCAGGCGGGCGGCGAGGCCGCGGGAGATGCGCCGTGCCACGAGCAGATCGCAGATCCAGGTGAACAGCGGCGGCGCATCGGTTGTAGATGCCAGGCGTTGTTCGAGGGCCTTCAGCTCCTTCACGTCGCGGCAGCCCCTCAGGGCATCGATCAGGGTGTCTTCAGCCGGCCGCGGCTTGGTGAGCTGAGTGCTGGTCACAGGCGGTGGGGCTTAATCCCCTCCGTCATGGCACTGGCGCAGTGCCCCTGTCACCCTTCGCCGCAGCGGAGGCAGGCACAAAAAAGGCTCCGGTTGTTTCACCAGAGCTCGAAGCATTCTCTTCATTATTTTTCATGATCTGGCTTGGTTCCGTCAAAGGAGGTCGGCACATCTGATTGATTGCATTGGCGCGGCTTATTGCTTGTTTGAAAAGAGAGCTCAGCCAGGCTCCTTAAGATCATCCGATGAACCAATCGACACCGGCCACGCCCCGATCCGAGCCCGATGTCGATCGCAGTGCCCCACTGAATCCCTCAGAAATCTTTCCCTTCCCGCTGGATGATTTTCAGCTGGAGGCCATGGATGCCCTCAACCAGGGACATTCGGTCGTGGTCAGTGCCCCCACAGGATCCGGCAAAACCCTGATCGGTGAATACGCCATTCACCGTGCCCTTGCCCATGGCCAGAAGGTCTTCTACACCACACCTCTGAAGGCTCTCTCCAATCAGAAACTGCGCGATTTCCGCGATCAGTTCGGTGCGGAGAACGTGGGTTTGATGACCGGTGACCTCAGCGTGAATCGCGAGGCCTCCATCGTGGTGATGACCACGGAGATCTTCCGCAACATGCTCTACGCCGAGGCGGATGAGCATGACGATCCCCTGGCTGATGTGGAAGCGGTGGTGCTCGATGAGTGCCATTACATGAACGATTCCCAGCGCGGCACGGTCTGGGAGGAGTCGATCATTCACTGCCCACCCACGGTGCAGCTGGTGGCGCTCTCCGCGACCGTGGCCAATGCTGGGCAGCTGACCGACTGGATCGAGAAGGTGCATGGTCCGACCACGTTGGTGATGAGTGATCACCGGCCGGTGCCGCTGCAGTTCAGCTTCTGCAGTGCCAAGGGGTTGCATCCACTGCTCAACGAAGCCTGTACGGGTCTTCATCCCAACTGCAAGGTCTGGCGCGCGCCCAAGGGGCACAGGCGCAAAGGGCGTTCCCAGAGGCCGCCGCAACCCGAGCCACCACCGATCAGCTTTGTTGTGGCTCAGATGGCGGAGCGGCAGATGCTCCCGGCCATCTATTTCATCTTCAGCCGGCGCGGTTGTGACAAGGCGGTGCGTGATCTGGGGGTGCAGTGCCTGGTGACCCAGGAGGAGCAGGCGCGGATCAAGGAGCGCCTAACCGCCTACAGCCACGACAACCCCGAGGCCGTTCGGGATGGAATTCACGCTGATGCGCTGCTGCGGGGAATCGCTGCCCACCACGCCGGTGTTCTGCCCGCCTGGAAGGAGTTGATCGAAGAGCTCTTCCAGCAGGGGTTGGTGAAGGTGGTCTTTGCCACGGAGACCCTGGCGGCGGGTATCAACATGCCGGCCCGCAGCACGGTGATTGCGGCCCTCTCCAAGCGCACCGAGCGGGGGCATCGCCCGCTGATGGGCAGTGAGTTCCTCCAGATGGCCGGCCGAGCCGGCCGGCGGGGCCTCGACTCTCAGGGCTACGTCGTGACGGTGCAAAGCCGGTTCGAAGGTGTGCGTGAAGCAGGTCAGTTGGCGACAAGTCCCGCTGACCCCCTGGTAAGCCAGTTCACCCCCAGCTACGGCATGGTTCTCAATCTGTTGCAGCGCCATGATCTGGCCAAGGCCAGAGAGCTGGTGGAGCGCAGTTTTGGCCGCTACTTGGCGGGGCTTGACCTCGTGGAGGACGAGGAGAACCTGTCCCAGCTGCGGTTGCAACTCAGCCAGTTGGAGGGCGTCGCCGGCGATATTCCCTGGGAAGACTTTGAGGACTACGAAAAAATGCGTGGGCGGCTACGCGAAGAGCGGCGCTTGCTCCGCATCCTTCAGCAGCAGGCTGAGGAGACGCTGGCCAATGAGCTGACGATGGCCCTGCAGTTCGCCAGCACCGGCACCCTGGTCAGCCTGAAATCGCCGCAGCTGCGCGGGCGCGTCGCGCCCGCGGTGATCGTTGAGAAGGTGAAGGGGCCCGGTCAGTTCCCGCTGCTGCTCTGCCTGACCGATGAAAACGTCTGGATCCTCTTGCCCTGTCAGGCGGTGGTGAGCATCCATGCGGAGCTCAGTTGCCTGCAGGTGGATGGGCTGGATGTCCCGGAGCTGTCCCGCTCCGGTGAGTTGCGCCATGGCGATCAGGCCAGTGGTGGTTTGGCGTTAGCCGTGGCCCACATGGCCCGGCGCCACGACATGACCACCCCGCAATACGACCTGGCTGGGGAGGTGTTGACCCAGGCCCGGCTGGTGCGGGATCTCGAGCAGGAGCAGGAGCAGCATCCTGCCCATCGCTGGGGAGATCGCAAACAGCTGAAGAAGCACCGCCGTCGCATGGAAGATCTGGAGCTGGAGATCGCTGAACGGCAGCATCTGCTGCATCAGCGGGCCAACCGCCACTGGGAAACCTTCCTGGCCTTGATGGAGATCCTGCAGCACTTCGGATGTCTCGATGAGCTGGATCCCACGGAGATCGGCCGCACCGTTGCTGCCTTGCGGGGTGACAACGAACTCTGGCTCGGGCTGGCGCTGATGAGTGGCCATCTCGATGACCTCTCCCCCCCAGACTTGGCGGCGGTGTTCGAGGCGATCAGCACTGAGGTCAATCGCCCCGACCTGTGGAGTGGCTTCCCGCCACCTGCTGCAGCGGAGGAAGCCCTGCAAGATCTTTCGGGTCTGCGTCGCGAACTGCTGCGGGCGCAGGAACGCGCCGGTGTGGTGGTGCCGGCCTGGTGGGAACCCGAGCTCATGGGCCTTGTGGATGCCTGGGCGCGGGGAACCTCCTGGAGCGATCTGATCGCCAATACCTCCCTGGATGAGGGCGATGTGGTGCGCATCATGCGCCGCACCGTGGACCTTCTGGCCCAGGTGCCCTACTGCGAAGCCATCAGCGAGCAACTGCGCAGCCATGCCCGTCAGGCGCTGAAAGCGATCAACCGCTTTCCCGTGGCCGAAGCCGAGGATCTGGTGCCGGCCTCCGCTGCGCTCAACCCGGCAACGGAGCGGGCTGCCTGAGTTCAGGCCTCCGGAGCGGCCATGGCGCCGGGATTCACCTGCTGATCAAAATCGGCTTCGCTGATGTGGCCAAGCTCCAAGGCCGCCTGCTTCAGCGTCAGCCCCTGATGGTGGGCATGCTGAGCGATGGCACTGGCCTTCTCGTAACCGATGCTCGGGGTTAAGGCCGTGACCAGCATCAAGGAGCGATCCACGAACCGCTGAATCTGTTCCCGATCCGGCTCCAAGCCATCCACCAGGTTCTGGCGGAAGCTCGTCATGGCGTCCTTGAGCATGCGGATGGACTGCAGCAGGTTGAAGCCGATCAAGGGCTTGTAGACATTCATCTGCAGATGGCCGCCTGCGCCAGCGGCTGCCACGGCGCCATCGAGACCGATCACCTGGGTGCAGACCATTGCCATGGCTTCGCACTGGGTGGGATTGATTTTCCCCGGCATGATCGAGCTGCCGGGTTCGTTGGCAGGCAGCTGCAACTCCCCCAGACCCGCCCGGGGACCACACCCAAGCAGCCTTACGTCGTTGGCGATCCGGAGCAGGGCTACCGCCAGCAGGCGAAGTTGGCCCATCGCATGGACGAGGGCGTCATGGCCGGCCATCACCGCGAAGAGGTTGTCAGCAGGACGAACCTTGACGCCGGCGACCCGGCTCAGCTCTTCTGCAACGGCATGGCGGAAGCCCGGCGGCGTGTTCAACCCCGTGCCCACGGCGGTGCCTCCCAGGGGAAGATCGCCAAGGCTGACCAGACAGTCCTCCAGCCATGCCTGGGCTTGTTTGAGTTGATCCCGCCAGGCGCCCACTTCATCGCCCAACCGCAGGGGCACCGCATCCTGCAGATGGGTGCGGCCAATCTTGACGATGGGCATCCAGGCCTGAGCTTTGGCATCCAAGGCCCGCACCAGGGCATCGAGCGCCGGCAGCAGCCCGTCCTTCAGGTGCTTGGCCGCGGCGACGTGGATCGCTGCGGGAAACACATCATTGGTGGATTGCGACCGATTGACGTGGTCATTTGGGTGCACTGGGGTGTGGCTGCCGAGGGCGGTGCCTGAAGCCTGAGACGCCAGATTGCTGATCACCTCGTTGATGTTCATGTTGGTCTGGGTCCCGCTTCCGGTCTGCCAGACCCGCAGCGGGAACTGGTCGTTGTGCTGGCCAGCGGCAATGGCATCGGCCGCCGTGCAGATCAGCTCCACCTGTTGAGGGTTCAGAAGCGCATGCTCGCCGTTCACCGTGGCGCAGGAACGCTTGATCCAGGCCAGGGCCTGGATGATCTCGAGCGGGATCCGTTCGTCGCTGATGGCGAAGTTCTGAAGCGACCGCTGGGTCTGGGCTCCCCAGAGCGCTTCGGACATCACCTCAATGCCCCCCAGGCTGTCGGTTTCAATCCTGAACGGCTGCGTCATCGGGTCCACGGCGCGATCGAGCGTTGCATCGATCATCCGTGATCACTGTCTTTGGTCGGGGCGGCGATCCGCATCAACGGTCTGGTGTTGTCCCCTGAGCCTTCACCGTTTCAATGCCCAATCTTCTGCCGTCATATCCCGCCCGCTCGCGTACTTTGCTGCACCACTCCTGATGGGATAGGTACCAGTTCACAGTCTCCGCCAAGCCCTGTTCCACATTGTGGCGAGGGCTCCAGCCCAGCTCGGAACTGATGCGGCCCGGGTCAATCGCGTAACGGCGGTCGTGGCCAGGACGGTCGGTCACCGGGGTGATCAAGTTGGTGTGGGGAGCTGATACAGGGCGGCTCTGGTCCAACTGCTCGCAAATGGCTTGAACAACCTCTTTGTTGGTGCGCTCACCGTGGCCACCCACGCAGTAGCTCCGGCCGGATTCACCCTTGCAGGCGGCCAGAAGCAGGGCATCGACGTGGTCCTCCACGTACAACCAATCCCGCACATTCAACCCATCGCCGTAGAGGGGGATCGACTCACCTCCAGCGGCCTTCAAGGTGACCACGGGGATGAGTTTTTCCGGGAACTGCCAGGGGCCGTAGTTGTTTGAGCAGTTGGTGAGCACCACAGGAAGCCCAAAGGTGTGGTGCCAGGCCTGAACGAGGTGATCACTGGCCGCCTTGCTGGCGGAGTAGGGGCTACGGGGGTCGTAGGGCGTTGTTTCGGAGAAGCGCCCTTCGGCGCTCAGGGATCCAAAGACTTCGTCGGTGCTGATGTGGTGCATCCGGAAGGCATCCCGGCGTTCACCGCTCAAGCCCCCGTAATGGCTCCGCACCGCCTGCAGGAGGTTGAAGGTGCCGTTGACGTTGCTCTCGATGAAAACACCAGGGCCGGAGATGGATCGATCCACATGGCTTTCCGCTGCCAGGTGCATCACCAGATCAGGGTCGGCCTCCTGCACCGCAGCCTCGACGGCTGCTGCATCGGTCAGATCCACCTGCTGAAGCCTGTGCCGATCCTTTGCCGCTTCGCCCAGCTCGCTCAGCACCTCCTCAATCGAGGACAGGTCGCTGGCATAGCCCATCTTGTCGAGATTGAAGACGGTGACTGTGGTCTCCCGCAACAGCCTGCGCACGACGGCGCCGCCAATGAAGCCGGCACCTCCGGTGACCAGAACGCTGCGGCGATCTCCCAGCAGGTCGGAGGCGGAAGGCATGGACGAAACCATTGGTGAGAGCGGGTGGTGGGGCGTTGTTTGGGGTTGAAGTGTTGGACTCAGTCGCCCTTCATGGCGTTTTGGCTTGCTGTAACACGGTTTTCAGAGCTTGCTGCCAGTGCTCGCCGTTGAGGTCCAGGGCGGCTCGGGTGGCGGTGCAGTCAAGAAGGGAGTAGGCCGGCCGCTCCGCAGGTGTCGGGTAGTCCGCTGTGGTGATCGGTTGAACGGCTGCGGGTGTGTCGATGAGCCCCAAGTCAGCACCGATTTGGCCAACGGCCACCGCCACGTCGTACCAGCTGGCGGCGCCGGCATCACTCCAGTGCATAACCGCTGGCAAGTCGCGGTCACCAGCGCTCTGAAGGGTTTGCCAGCAGGCTTGAGCGAGGTTGAGGGTGCTGGTGGGACAGCCCACTTGATCGGCGACAACACTCAGTTGATCCCGTTCCCGGTGGATGCGGAGCATGGTGAGCGCGAAGTTTTTGCCCACGGGCCCGATCACCCAGCTGGTGCGCAGGATCAGGCCCCGGCCTCCTGCTCCAAAAATCGATTGGACCGCGGCTTCTCCAGCAGCTTTGCTGGCGCCGTAAACACCGAGAGGGTCGCGGGCCTGCCCGGGTTGATACGGCGTTCCCTGGGTTCCGTTGAAGACGAAGTCGGTGCTGATCTGGAGCAGGCGTCCCCCTTGTTGATCAAGAGCACGGGCGAAGGCCTCCGGTGCCCCGGCATTCACGGCGTGGGCCAGCTCGGGCTCCGACTCGGCCTTGTCCACCGCCGTGTAAGCACCGGCGTTGAGCACCCAGTCGGGTTGGTGCTGTTCCACGGCGCTGCGGCAAGCTTCAGGGTCCGCTAGGTCAAGCTGCTGACGGCTGGTGGCCACCAGCTCGATTCCCGCAGGGGCGGAAGCGATCAGAGCCTGGCCCAGCTGACCGCCAGCTCCGGTGAGCAGCACCTTCATGGGAAAACGTCTCCAGCCACCGCAGCGGCTTTGAACCCTGCTGCTTCGGCATCTTTGCCCGAGAGGCTCACCTCGATCCCTTGCAGCCGCTCGATCGGCCAGGCAATGGCCAGATCTGGATCGTTCCAGACAATGGCCCGCTCACAAGACTTGTTCCAGAACCCTCGCGCCTTGTATTGCACCTCAGCAACATCGCTGAGGGTGAGAAAGCCGTGGGCGAAGCCCTCAGGAATCCAAAGCTGGCTTTTGTTCTCGGCACTCAGTTCAGCGCCGACCCAGGCGCCAAAGGTTGGTGAGTTGCGTCGGATGTCGACGGCGACGTCGTAAATCGCCCCAACCGTTACACGCACCAGCTTGGCCTGGGGTTCCGGCTTGAGCTGGTAATGCAGTCCCCGCAGCACGCCTTGGATTGAGCGGGAGTGGTTGTCTTGCGAGAACAGCACCGATTCGCCGACGCCTTCATCGAACTTGCGTTGGTTCCAGCTTTCGTAAAACCAGCCACGGTCATCGCCGAAGGCCTGGGGCGTGATCAGCAGGGGACCCTGCATCACCTCGCCGTACTTGGTCTTGAGTTGTTCAAGCTGCATGGCGCATCTTCAGGCTGGATTGCAGAGCCGCGTGATCGCTCACGCTCTCCTCGAGCATTTGCAGGAGATAGGAGCCGTAGCCACTCTTCTTGAGGGGCTCCGCCAGCTGATTCAGCTGTTCTGCTGTGATCCAGCCCTGGCGCCAGGCCACCTCCTCGGGGCAGCCCACCTTTAGCCCCTGGCGATGTTCGAGCGTGCGGATGTAGCTGCCGGCATCGTTGAGGGAATCGCAGGTGCCGGTGTCGAGCCAGGCCATGCCGCGACCCATCAATTCCACCCTCAGCAGCCCTTCACTTAGGTACAGCTGGTTGAGATCGGTGATCTCCAGCTCGCCACGTGCTGAAGGCTTCACCTGGCGGGCCCGTTCCACGACGCTGTCGTCGTAGAAGTACAACCCAGTGACGGCGTAGCGGCTCTTGGGCTTCTGAGGTTTTTCCTCCAGGCTGAGCACGCGGCCATCGGCATCGAATTCGGCCACGCCATAACGCTCGGGATCACTGACGGGGTAGGCAAACACCGTCGCCCCATGGGCTTGAGCGTTGCTGTTCACCAGCTGGGGGACCAGATCGTGCCCATGGAAGAGGTTGTCTCCCAGCACCAGCGCTGCGGGGTGGCCCGCCAGGAAGTCGGCACCAATCAGAAATGCTTGGGCCAAACCGTCCGGGCTCGGTTGCACGGCGTACTCGATCGTCATTCCCCAGCGGCGGCCGTCGCCGAGCAAGCGCTGGAATGCCTCCCTGTCGTGGGGGGTGGTGATGATCAGCACCTCGCGGATCCCGGCCAGCATCAGAGTGCTGAGCGGGTAATAAATCATGGGCTTGTCGTAAACCGGCAGCAGCTGTTTGCTGACGGCCTGGGTGATCGGATGCAGCCGCGTTCCACTTCCGCCAGCCAGGATGATTCCCCGTCGCTTGTATGCGGTGCTCATCGGCTGGCTCACCGGCGTGAAGTCGGCGCTATTTCAGCACGAGAACCCTTGCGATCACTCCATTTGAGGCGATGGCAAAGCCGTTGCAACAGATCCTTCCTCTGTGGGGTTGTCTGTCGCTGTCATGCGGCGGACGCGGCCAGGGCGTCGATCTGCTGCGTCAGCAGCTCCCTGGCCTGGGCGGGCGTGGGGGCTCGCATGAGGGCATGCCGCAGTCGCGAGGCACCGGGGAAGCCCGTGCAGGTCCAGCCCATGTGTTTGCGGGCGATCAGCAGACCATGGTCGCCGCGATCCTCCACCAGACCGTTCAGTTGATCGCGGGCCAGTGCAAGCCGTGCTGACGGGTTGGGAGTGGCGGGGATCGCACGACCGGCCAGGGCGGCGTCGATCTGGCCAACTAGCCATGGGGCTCCCATCGTGCCTCGGCCCACCATCACTCCCGCTGCGCCGGTTTGCTTCAGGCAGCGCAGGGCATCGTCGGGGCTGTTGATGTCGCCATTCGCGATCAGGGGGATCGTGAGGGCTTCTCTTACTTCGGTAATCGCGCTCCAGTCCGCAGCGCCCTTGAAGCCCTGTTCGCGGGTGCGTCCATGCAGGGTGAGCATTTGTGCACCGGCTTGTTCCAGCTGCTGGCACCACTGCACGGGATCGGCATCACTGCCACACCACCCCAGGCGTGTCTTCACCGTGACGGGCACGGCCACGGCCTCTGCCACCGCTTCCACGATCTTGATGGCCAGCTCGGGATCACGGATCAAGCCGGACCCACCCCCCTTGCGGGCGATCTTGCGCACAGGGCAACCCATGTTGATGTCGATCAGAAAGGCACCACTGGCTTCAGCCCGTCGTGCCGCATCAGCCATGGCCTGGGGGCGATGGTCGAACAGTTGCACGCCGATGGGCCCGGATTCCTCGGCGAGCGACTCCACCTTGCAGAGCCCATGCCCCATCTCGAGGCTGGTGGCATTCACCATTTCGGTGAACAGCAGTGCGTCGGGCGCCCAGCGCCGCACCAGACCGCGAAAGATCCGATCGCTCACCCCTGCCAGCGGCGACTGCAACACGCGGCAGCGCAGCTGACGCGCGGTTCCATTGCCGGGAAGCTGCAGAGGGGATGAAGCAATCATGGGTCCATGCTGCACAACGCAACCGACATGCCCTGGCCGCTCAGTCGTTCGTTGCTGGAGCAGATCCTCGAGGACCGCTGCAGCGATCGCTTTGTCTGCGAAAGGATCTGGGAACGTCTGGGCTATCAGCCTGCTGAACCGCAGTGGTGCGCCGGTCCCGACACACCCTCTGGATGGGCCGACGCCTTCCCTGAGGCTCCCGAGCTGATCGCGGAGCGTCCGGCGTCGGTTCGTTTGACCCGCTCGGTTCCCAAGGAACACAAACAGCTGCTCAAACAACAGCTCAATTTCGCGGGGTACCGCATCGGTGAGTTGTACCCCCGCCGCACCCGACGGGCCACAGCCGTGAACTGGCTGTTGGCCTGGCTGGCCCAGCGGGGCGAGCCCCTGCCGGAGCAGGGGCCCCTGGGCCCTGAGCTTCCCCCTCCTGCCGATCCGGTGCATGGGCACCCCGGCGATCTGCCGGTGAAGTGATCCGGTGGCCTAACTCAGGCCTGAATCGTGATGGGTGTGCCTTTCGGGGTGTTGTGGAACAGCCAACGGGCGTGGTTCAGCGGCATGCGCACACAGCCATGGCTGCGGGGCACGCCGAAGGGTTTCCCGGCGTTCTCCTGCAAGGGAGCAGCGTGGAGGCAGATGGCCTCGTTCGGGCTCACACACATCGTGAACGGCACCCCGGGAACGGTGTAAGTGCGTCCATACATCGTGGTGGATCGGTACTTTGTATAAACCTTGCTGTTGAAGATCGGCGTCGGTGTTGAGGCCTTGCCGGTGCTGACCGGAATCACGCGAACCACCTCCTGATCGCTGTTGTAGACAGTCAGGCGTTGGTCGGAGAGTTCGACCACAAGGCTGGCGACGAGCTCGAGCATGGCGAGGGAACAACTGAACTCGCCCTAGCTGCTTCGGAGCAAGACTCATTAGTCTCGCTCCGAAGGAATTTCGGTTCTCCAGGGGCTTTATGGCGTCTCTGTAGGGTGAAAGATTGGCCTGAGCAGACCCTTGGCGCGTCCTGTCGTCGCAATTATCGGACGCCCCAATGTCGGTAAGTCGACCTTGGTGAATCGGCTGTGCCGCAGCCGGGAAGCCATCGTTCACGATCAGCCTGGCGTGACGCGTGATCGCACCTACCAGGACGGCTACTGGGGCGATCGGGAGTTCAAGGTCGTCGACACCGGTGGACTGGTGTTCGACGATGACAGCGAGTTCCTGCCGGAGATCCGGGAGCAGGCGGCTCTGGCGCTTGAGGAAGCCAGTGTGGCTCTGGTGATCGTGGACGGTCAGCAGGGGCTTACGGCCGCTGACGAGTCCATCGCAGAATTTCTACGCAGTCACCGCTGTCCCACGCTGTTGGCGGTGAACAAGTGCGAGTCGCCGGAACAGGGCCTGGCGATGGCCGGAGAATTCTGGGGCCTTGGCCTGGGTGAACCCCATCCGATCTCGGCCATCCACGGCGCCGGCACCGGAGAACTGCTGGATCAGGTGCTCACCTTTTTTCCCCCGAAGGATCAGGAGGGTGACGAGGACGAGCCGATTCAGATGGCCATCATCGGACGGCCGAATGTTGGGAAATCCAGTCTGCTGAATGCCATCTGCGGAGAGCAGCGGGCGATTGTCAGCCCGATCCGCGGCACCACCCGTGACACGATTGACACCAGCATCATTCGTGAGAATCGTCCCTGGCGCCTGGTGGACACAGCGGGCATCCGCCGGCGGCGCAGTGTCAACTACGGCCCGGAATTCTTCGGCATCAACAGAAGTTTCAAGGCCATTGAACGCAGTGATGTGTGTGTTCTGGTGATCGATGCCCTCGATGGGGTGACCGAGCAGGATCAGCGCCTGGCGGGTCGCATTGAAGAGGACGGCCGTGCCTGCGTGGTGGTGGTTAATAAGTGGGACGCGGTGGAAAAAGACAGCCACACCATGACGGCGATGGAAAAGGAGCTGCGCTCCAAGCTCTATTTCCTCGATTGGGCTCCGATGCTGTTCACCTCGGCGCTCACCGGCCAGCGGGTGGAGAGCATCTTTGCCTTGGCCGCCCTGGCGGTTGAGCAGCACCGTCGCCGCGTCAGTACCTCCGTTGTGAACGAGGTGCTCAAGGAAGCGCTGAGCTGGCGCAGTCCCCCCACCACCCGCGGTGGACGCCAAGGAAAGCTGTATTACGGCACCCAGGTGGCCAGCCGCCCTCCCAGCTTCACCCTGTTCGTCAACGACCCCAAGTTGTTCGGAGAGACCTACCGGCGCTATGTGGAGCGTCAGATCCGTGAGGGCCTCGGTTTCGATGGCAGCCCGCTGCGTCTGTTCTGGCGCGGCAAGCAACAGCGTGATGCCGAACGCGACCTGGCCCGTCAGCAGAGTCGTAAAGGCTGAGCCATGGACTGGTTGCGCCAGGTCCCGATGGGTCAATACGTCGATGGGTCCACGGGTTGGCTCCGGCGCTTGGACCCTCGGCTGAAGCTGGCCTGGTCTCTTGTCTTTCTGCTCACGCCTGTTCTGGCGGGGCCCCTCTGGCGCGTTGGCCTGGTGGTGGTTCTGGTGCTGATCACCCTCGGCAGTGGACTGGCTCGCTCGCTGTGGTGGAGGTCTGTGCTGCTGCTGACGGCCTTGGCCGTTGTGGTGGGCCTCCTGTCGATGTTCTTGCCGGCTGTGGATCCCCCTGCGGCCTTCCCGCTGCGCAATCCGGCCGAGCTTCCGGGGCTCGAGACGGAAGGCCCCTCCTGGGATCTTTTGCGCCTCGGCCCCCTGCAGTTGGGCGGTCTCCAGCTGGGGCCGCTGGTGGTGGATCGGGCCTCGGCGCTGCTGGGGCTGCGAACGTCCACCTTGATCTTCACCGTGATTCACAGCGTCAACCTGATGCTGATCACGACCCCGCCTGAGGATCTTGTCTGGGCCCTCAGCTGGTGCCTGGCTCCCTTGAAGTGGCTGGGATGTCCTGTGGAGCGGCTGGGGTTTCAATTGCTGCTGGCACTTCGTTTTCTGCCTCTTGTGCAGGAGGAGCTTCAGAATCTGCTGCGCTCTCTCGCCAGCCGTGCTGTCAACCTGCGCCAGCTGGGCTTCAAGGCCGGTTTCGGCCTGGTGCTGGCCGTCGGAGAGCGGCTGCTGGCCAACATCCTTCTCAGGGCTGAGCAGGGGGCCGATGCCCTGGTCGCCCGTGGGGGGCGAATTCTCGGTCCGTCGTACTTCCGCATGCCGCCTGATCGGGCTGCTCCCCTGCTGAATGGCCTGGCGACGGTCGTTCTTGTCTTGGTGATTGGGCTCCGTGGTCAGTACGGTGCTCTATGAGCTCCGATCACGGCATGGCGTCCGAGCGATATCTGAATCACCCCACCTTCGGGATGCTCTATCGGGTGGCTCCGGCAGGTGAGGGCCGTGACGTCTACGCCACGTTGTATGCCCAGCGCATGTTCTTCCTGGTCACCCTGCAGCCCCGTGGCGCCCAGTTCGAAGTGATTCCCTACGGGGATGCGCGTCACCACGCTGAGGTGCATCTGGGCCGTTGCCGTCGTGATGGATCGGACGACCTCGAGTCCTGGAGTCAGCTGTTCGATCAAACGTTCATCTGAACCCTTGACCGATTCCTTCGCGGCGCGTTGGCAGGTGCTCCAGGCAGCCCGCCCCACTTCATCCAGGCTGCTGGCCGTCAGCAAAGGGCATCCAGCCGCGTCCGTGCGTTCCGTGGCGGAGCTTGGTCAGTGTGATTTCGGGGAAAGCCGTGTTCAGGAGGCTCTGCCGAAGCAGGAGGAGCTGATCGATCTGAACTTGCGCTGGCATTTCATTGGTCGCCTGCAAAGCAACAAGGTGCGGCCGGTGGTGAAGGCCTTCGACGTCATTCACTCGGTGGATTCTCTGGCGCTGGCCGAACGGGTGTCGCGCATCGCCGTTGAGGAGGGCCGTCAGCCTGAAGTGCTGCTGCAGGTGAAACTGCGGCCCGATCCCAGCAAAGGGGGCTTGTCGGCCGATGAACTCGGTGCCATTTGGTCTGATCTGCAGGCTCTGCCGGGGTTGCGGATCTCGGGTCTGATGACCATGGCGCCTCTCGAGATGGCTGCAGATCAGCGCAAGGCGTTGTTTTCCGACTGCCGTGCCCTGGCGGATCGGCTGGCCTTGGCGGAGTGCTCGATGGGGATGAGCACGGACTGGAAAGAGGCTGCTGAAGCGGGCAGCACCTGGCTCAGGATCGGTTCGGCTCTGTTCGGTCCGAGATTGGTGTCAACAGACGCTGCGAATTGACTTGCCCCGCCGCAGCGAAAACGGTATCCAGGGACATGGTTTTCGAACCACATTCAGACCGAGAGGAATCCCAAGGTGTCGCTGATCTCCCGTCTCCGTGCCGTCGTCGCTGGCGATGACTATCTCGATGGCGAATTGGATGATTTCGCCTACGACGACGAGCAAGATGACCAGGACCAGCGCGCCCTGCAGGCTGACGGTGGTGCACTGGCCACCATTGGAGACTCCAACCCGTTTGACCTGGGTGGTGATCTGCCTGGATCCAACGTGATCGGCATGCCCGGCATCAGCAATGCTGTGTCCGAGGTGAATGTGATGGAACCCCGCAGCTTCGATGAAATGCCTCGGGCCATTCAGGCGCTGCGGGAGCGCAAGACGGTGATCCTCAACCTAACGATGATGGAGCCCGACCAGGCCCAGCGTGCTGTTGATTTCGTTGCTGGTGGCACCTTCGCGATCGATGGACACCAGGAGCGCGTCGGCGAGAGCATCTTCCTGTTCGCCCCCAGCTGCGTCACCGTGACCAACACCGGTCAAGACGAAGCCTCGGCTCCAACGGTGGTGAGCCGTGAGGCCGATGTGGCGGATGTCGACGAATCCGCCAGCGCACCTTCGCCCGCCTGGGGGGCAGCCGCTCTCTGAAGCCCGCAGTGCAGCCCGCTTTCGGTGTGATCGGCCTGGGTCGCATGGCTCAGGCCCTTGTGGTTCCTCTCCTCGAGCGTGGACGGATTCCGGCCGACCAGCTGTTGGCGGTGGTCGGAGGATCCGGCTCCCTTGAGCAACGACGTGGGGGCCTTCCGGCTGGCATCGGTTTGGTTGCGGCTGATGACCCTTCCGCTCAGCAGGTCTGGACGGCTCCGATCCAGCTGCTTGCGGTGAAGCCGCAGCAACTCGATGCCGTTGCAGCAGCTTCAGGACCTGTTGTGGGTCAACCGCTGCTGATTTCTGTGTTGGCGGGGGTGTCTCTGGCGCGGTTGCAGCATTTGTTTCCCGGTCATCGCTGTGTGCGGGCGGTGCCCAACACCCCTGCGCTGGTGGGAGCTGGTTTGACAGCTCTGGCCTGGGGGGAGGGGATCGACCAAGGGCAACGCGATCAGGTGCGGCAGCTGTTCGCCGATGTGGGCGAAGTTCTGGAGTTGGCGGAAGCCAAGCTCGATGCGTTCCTTGCCCTCACCTCATCGGGCCCTGCCTTTGTGGCCTTGGTGGCGGAAGCCATGGCTGATGGGGCTGTTGCTGCCGGTCTTCCGAGGGACCTGGCCCTGCGGCTGAGCCACCGCACCCTGGCTGGAACGGCTGAGCTGCTGGACCGTCGCAATCTGCACCCTGCCCAGCTCAAGGACATGGTCACCTCTCCGGGGGGCACCACCATCGCTGGCGTTCGCGCGCTCGAACGCATCGGCCTTCGCTCCGCATTGATCGAAGCAGTGGTCGCTGCTGCGGAACGCAGCCGAGAGCTGGCCTAGGGCAACACCTCCGGCCAACCCTGCCGGATCAGCAGCAGCGAGAAGTAGGGGCGAGGTTCGGCCGCAACGGCATCCGCGCAACAGATCTGCTGGTCGGGCCAGCCGACCCGCTCGGCAAACAGTGCTTGTTGCAGCAGGCCTCGCTGCTTCAGCAGGGGTTGCACCCAACTCCAGCGCCGACCCAGCTTCAGCAGGGCCAGAACTTGCCCCGTTGCCGCGGCGGTATCCAGCACCCGCTCCAGCTCCTCGGGTGTGTCGGGGCAAGGGCGCAACAGCAGTTGGTCCTGCTGAAGAGCGAGGGGCCAGAGGCCCGCAGCCGCGGCTGCCGAGCAGGAGGTGATGCCGGGAATCACGCTGATGGGACAGTCGGGCCACGCCTGACGCAGGGCCAGCAGCACGTAGCTGCAACTCGCAAACAGCGAGGCATCTCCCTCACACAGCAGTGCCACCTGCTGGCCGGAACGGATGGCCTGCTGCAGCTCCTGCGCCGCCGCTCCCCAGGCGGTGCGACGCGGTTCGGCGGCCTCCACCATCGGGAACAACAAGGGCAGACGCTGATGGTCGCTGCGGATCCAGGCCGCGGCGATTTTGGCGGCCATGCTGTCGGCCCCCGGTCGTCCGACCGGGTAGGCCACCACCTCCGCTTGGCGGATAGCTTCAACGGCGGCCAGGGTGAGCAGGCAAGGATCGCCGGGGCCGACCCCCACCAGTGTGAGACCCCCAGTCGTGGCGGGATCGATGATGGTCAGCAGTCGATGCGCCCGGGGTCCAGACGATGAGTCGTCTCAGCATCTTTCCAGACGAAAGCTCAGCCCATGCTGCGAATGGGCCCATGCCTGCGCTGGAGAGCAATGATCCAGCCGTCATTCAGTCGGAGCTCAGCCGCCGGGGCATCGGCTTTGAGCAATGGCCGGCGGAGCAGGGTCTGCCGGAGGGGGCCGACCAGGCCACCATCCTCCAGGCCTATGCCGATGCCATTGCCCGGGTTCAACGCGATGGCGGTTACGCCACGGTCGACGCGATTCGGATGACGCCGGATCACCCCGATCGCGAGCCCCTGCGCCGCAAGTTTCTTGAGGAGCACACCCATGCCGAAGACGAAGTCCGCTTTTTTGTGGAAGGGTGCGGCTTGTTTGTGCTGCACATCGGTTCCGAAGTGCTCAGCGTGCTGTGCGAACGGGGCGACCTGATGCGGGTCCCTGCCGGGACCCGTCATTGGTTTGACATGGGCTCTCAGCCTCAGTTCTGTGCTGTGCGTTGGTTCAACAACCCCGAGGGATGGGTGGCGCAGTACACCGGCAGCAGCATCGCCCAGCGATTTCCCAGGCTTGACTGAGGGGGCGTTCCAGACACGTTGATGCGTCTCCACCGCTTCCTTGCTGCGCTGTTGCTGGGTCTGCCTATGGCAACACCCATCCCTGTTGCTGCCGAGGATGCTCCTTTGGCACCCGAGGTTCAGCGCCGGGTTGCCGTGGTGGTGCTAGCCCGCCGCATTCGCGGCTATGCCGCCATGGCCAAGGCCAGCAGCGACTGTCAGGTGGAGAAGGGGCGTCTGCCGCGCCGCCAGGCCAGCCAAGCCCTGGCGATTTCGCTCGAGGAGTTGGGCATCAGCCGGCGCGTGCTGACCAATCCCCTGGTGGTCGCCGTCAGCCCACGCCTGCAGCGCCTGCTGGATGACAGCTGCGCCCTGGATCCAACCAAGGAGGCTGAAGCGTTGCGGTTGGCCGAAAACGAGCTCTGAATCTTTTCTCGAGCTGGGTCTCAGAAGGGGGCAGTGAGAGTGCTGGCTTTTATTTCCTCAGCGAATAAAAACCGCCCATAGGGTTCCGCCCTGTTTGCCTGGCTCCTGTGGTCGTTCGGTCGTGTCTCGCGTTGAAGCTGCTGGCGCTGTTGGTCGTGCCCTGTTCTGCCGCTGAGATGGATCTGGCCTCTGCCTCCAGGCTCCCCACCACGTCGCCATCCATCTCCACCGCCGCCAACGAGTCGGTCTTGGTGCTGAACCGCACCACGCGATCGCTCCCGCGCACGGGCGATCCCATCTGGAGTCTGCGTTTGGAAACCCCAGGTCAGCCCGTGCAGCAATTCGATGCCGTCAGCGGTCGGGCCCACCGTCAGAACGCCGATCGCCATCGCTCCGGCACCCGCGCGCCGCTCGCCGCCGGTCGCTACGTCCTTGGGCCGGTGGAGCCCCTGGGTCCCGCTGATTCACGTTAGCTCGGGCCGATCTGGATTGGGATTGAACCGCAGTTCCCCACAGGGCGAGGCCATCTGGGCATTCATCTCGACCCCAGTGCCAACCGCAACGCCAACAGCGGCACGCTCGGCTGTGTGGGCTTGATTCGCTGGGACGACATGCAGACCCTGGCGGGTCTGGTGCAGCGCCGTAACGTCCGAACATTGGTGGTGAGCGAGTGAATGTTCTCCGATTGGGGCTTCAGTTGGGGCGGCTGGTGGGACAACCGCCGGGGTGAGTGGTGGCTGCTGGCCCAGCTGCTGCTTATCACGGCCCATCTGCTGCCGGTCTGGCCAGCTCCCGCCAGCTTCGGTGTGGCGATTTGGCCCAAACCCCTGTTCGGGCTGGGCCTGCTGCTGTTGGCTTTTGGTCTGTTTCGGGCCCTTGAGGCGTTTCGCTGTCTTGGGGCCAGCCTTTCGCCGCTGCCAGCGCCCAAGCCGGCGAATCAGTTGATCGCCACAGGTTCCTACGCCATCTGCCGGCATCCCTTGTACCGGGCGGTGTTGCTGTGTTCCGCAGGAGTGGTGCTGGCCACAGGCAGCCCGCTGCATCTGTTGCTGTTGGTCAGCCTGGCGGCTGTGCTGCGGGGTAAAGCCCGCTTCGAGGAGCAGGGGTTGCGGGCGCTGCATCCGGATTACAGCCAATACGCCGCAGTCACCCCAGCGATTGTGGGCTGGGTTCCTGGCTTGGACTGGCGCTGATGGCCTGGCTCAGGCGGCGACCGTGTTGGTCTGCATCAGGTCGGCATAGAGCTGTTCGAGGGCATCGATGTTGCTGGAAATCGTGTAACGCTCCAAGGCGCGGAGGCGGGCTTTGCGGCCCAGTTCCGCGGTCAGCACCGGCTGGTCCCTGAGCACCGGCAGCAGTGTGCGCAACTGGGTGGTGACGCCCTGGGTGCTCAGCACGATTCCCGCCCCTTGCTCCAGCACCTCGCCATCGGCACCGGCATCGGTGGCCACGCAGGCTGTTCCGCTGGCCATCGCCTCCAGCAAGGCCAGCGACAGGCCCTCCACAAGGCTCGGCAGGATGAAGACCTCAGCGCACTGGAGCAGAGCAACCCGGGTGTCCAGGTCTGGCTCGTGGCCCCACCAGAGGATCCGATCGTCGTTGAACTGGTTCATCAGGCTGTTGCGCAGCGGCCCGTCGCCGACGATCACCAACCGGCAGCCCTCCGGTGAAACCAGCCGCCAGGCCCGCAGCAGGGCTTCAACGTTCTTCTCCGTTGCAAGGCGTCCCATGTAGAGGAAAATCCGTTCTCGGCCCAGCCGTTGCCGCACCTGCTGATGCATCAGCGAAAGGGTGCCGGGGCTGGTGGGGCACCAGCGGTCGGTGTCCACACCATTGGGAATCACCGTCAGTCGATCGGCGGGAACGCCCAGGCGCTCGAGAAAGTCCGCCTGAAGCTGTGAAAACACGATCACCCGGTCGTAGCGGGCCAGGGCCGGTGCATACAGCTGGTACGTGAGCTGTTGGGTGCCCGCCGTCAGGTTGCGCAGGCCTGCATCGAAGGGGGGATGAAAGGTGGCCACCAGGGGCACGCCCAGCTGCTGACACAGCTCCGGCAGGCGGAAATCCAGAGGCGAAAGGGTGAGGCTGGCGTGCACGAGATCGGGCTGCAGCCGCTCCAGGGATTCCCTCAGCTCCCGCTGCGCCCCGGGTGAAGGGATCGTGTAGACCTGCGATTTGACCAGATAAGGCAGGCTGACGTCCGGGTCGTTGGCCAGCAGCGATGTGTCGTCGCGCTCCGGGCTGCGCGGGTTATCGAAATGGATGAAGTGCACCTGATGCCCGCGTTTGCGCAGGGCCTCCGTGGTGCTGATCCCGTAGGACACATTCCCGCAGAAGGGAGACTTCTTGCCGAGCCACGCAATCTGCGCCAAGCGGGTTGGGCCTCCTCAGGCGAGAACGCAAGTTAGCAGCGCTGCCACGGTCGTTCGATCAACGCCGCCACCAGGGCCAACCCCGCCAGCAGCCACAGCACCGGTTGAAGACCAATGCTGCTCACCAGGGTGCCCGCCAGCACCAGCGGCAGGCTGAGGGCGATGTTGATCAGGTTGTTCTGCAGTCCGAACACCCTGCCGCGCTCGGTTTCGGGGGTTTCTTCCTGAATCGTGGTCTGCGCGGGGATCGCCACCAGAGCTGCGCCGATGCCCAGGATTCCGCAGAGGCTCAGGGTGAAGGCCAGGGATCCCCGCAGCTGGCTGAGCAGCACCAGGGTCCAGGTGATGGTTCCCAGGCCTGCTGCCGTGAGCCGGCGGCGGCTGAACCGATGGCCCAGCTGGGCGATCACCACAGCTCCGATCGCCATGCCCAGTCCACTCATGGCCAGCAGGGCACCAAAGCCTGAGGGCCCCAGGTTCTCGATCAGGGCAGCCAGCTGGAGCGCCAACACGTAAAGCGCTGCCAACAGGCTGTAGAGCAGCACCAGATGAATCATGGCGCCACGCACTGAAGGCACCCGGCGCAGCACCTGCAATCCTTCGGCGATCTCCGTCCACACCGATGCATTGGAGGGGGGCTTGGGGGCTTCCTGCAGCTTCAGGCGCGACAGGCTGAGGGCTGCAAGGCCGTAACAGAGCGGAAGCAGCAGAAACTCGCCGCCATCGATGCCGATGATCGCCAGGCTGCTGTGCAGAGCACGAAGAATCGGTTCCCCCAGCGCGAAGCCCAGGATCGTTGCCCCCATGCTGGTGGCTTGGTAGAGGGAGTTGGCCGCCAACAGGTGATCTCCCGGCACCACCACAGGAATCGTGGCCTGTTCCGAGGGGGCGAAAAACTGGGTCAGGATCGACTCCAGGAAGGTCATGCCCACCAGCCCCCAGTAGCCCCAGGGCAGACCAAGCCAGACGGGCCCCGGTAGCAGACAGAGCGGTGCGAACACCACCAACAGGGCTCGGATGGCATTGCTGGCCACCATCACCCGACGCTTGGGCCAGCGGTCCGCCCAGACGCCAGCCACCGTTCCCAGCAGCATGGCCGGGATGGTGTTGGCCACAAAGATGCCGGTGGCCAGCAGGGTGATCACCTGGGTGCGTGTGCTGATGTCGAGGCCGTAGTCCGAGGCCATCTCCGCCAGCACGCCACTTCCCTGCCCCTTCAGCAGCAGGTGCTGATCGATCAGGAAGACCATCAGCACGATGTAGAACTTGTCCGCCAGCTGGGAAAAGATCTGGCCCAGCCAGAGTTTGCGGAAGTCCTTGAGGCGCAGCACGGCTTCCAAGCCACGCTTTCCCTCAGGGTTGCTGCCGGTGGGCAGAGCGGGTTCAGGGGTGGTGAGGCTTGGTCCGCTCAAGGGGCAATTGCATCGCGGCCATGATGGCTCACGCGCCTGCCAGGAGCGTCTCTCGCAGCATGGCCAGGGCTTTGCTGGGTCGGTTCAGATGCGTCCGGCTCCAGATCTCAACCACCCGCAGCAGCCGGCGCCACACGGCTGGGGGGCCCATCAGCGCACCGTCCCTGCGCCGGGGCAGTTCGGCCCGGGTCAGTCGCTGCAGCAGAGCCAGTTCGGAGGGATTCAGCTGAATCGCCGCCCCAGGCTGCTCATCGATCGCAAAGCCGTCCTGCGGCAGCAGGCTGCAGCGCCAGTCCCACTGCCCCAGCGGAGGGTCCAGGGTATTTCCCGTGATGCAGCAGGTCTGCAACGGCAGTCCATAGCCGCCCAGGGTGAGCAGATGGATGCAGGCCTGGACCGTGCCGGCCAGCACCAGCTCCGGGTCGGCTCGGTGCTCCTCCAGGCGTTCGAGGTGCAGCTGCATCGTGTCCAGCAGCCCGTCCACGGGGTCCTGGGCGGCCAGTTGAAGGCACAGATCACACAGCGCCTGCGCCGCAGCCAGGGTTTCCAGCTGTTGCCCGAGGCCGGAAAAACTGCGCAACACCCGAAGTTGTCGCACCCGGGCCAGGCCGCTGCGTCCTCCCACCTGCAGCTCCAGCAGGGTGAGGGGGGCCGCGGCGGCCAGACTGCTCTTGGGTCGGCGTGCTCCGGGAACGGCGAAGCGACTGACGCCTTCCGCATCACTGAGCAGGCTCAGCAGGCGGTCGTGTTCGCCGAGGGGGCCCACCTTGAGGGCGAGTCCGGTGAGGCGTCGTTCTGCCATTCAGGCCGCGGGGCGGCGCTGGGCCTGCAGAAGAGCCGGCGCGCTGCTGGTGCCCAGCAGATCCGCCCCCGCCAACAGCAGGTCTCCTGCGTGGCTGAGGCTGTGGATGCCCCCGGCTGCCTTGATGGCGCAGCGTTTGCGGATCAACTGTTTCAACGCAAGGATCTGATCGGCATGGCAGGCCGGGCCAAAGCCGTTGCTGGTCTGCAGTCCCGCAGCGCCAGCATCAATGGCGGCCTCCACGGCCAGTTCCAGCTGTTCGCTCTCCAGACGGGCCATGTCCAGGACGGCCCGCACGGGAAGCCCCAGTTCGCAGAGGGCGGCAAGTTCCTCGGCAAATGCGCCTGACTCGCCGTTCGCCAAGGCGCTGAAATCGGGAACGACATCGAGCTCCTGGGCGCCATGGGCGGCACACCACTCCGCTTCCGCCAGCTTGAGCTCAGCGGGAATGGCTCCGAAGGGAAAGCCGATGGCCGCCACCAGGCGGGGGCCTACGTCGGTGCTCCCGATGCGTTCCCGCAGCAGCGGCAGCTGACGCGGTGTGGTGCAGATGGCCCGCACGCCCTCCTGCATTCCGGAATCACAGAGGGCCTGGAGCTGGTCCCGGGTCAGCAGGGGGTCGAGGATCGCCTGATCAAGCCGGGGGGGTAGGTCGGGGAGCTCTTGGGCTGGATCAGCCATGGCGGGCCGGGAGGTCACTCACGAGCCTGAATCACCCCATACCCCCCGTGGTTGCGGCGGTAGATCACCTGCAGCTGATCGCTCTCCTTCTCCCGGAACAGGTAGAAGTCGTGGTCGATCAGATCCAGTTGGCGACGTGCCTCCTCCAGGCCCATGGGCGGCATGGCGAAGTATTTGCGCCGCACTCCCGGATCCGGCAGTTCCGCCTCACGCCCTTGCAGAAGGGAGGATTCAACGGGAGATGCATCGTTGACCACATCCGTGCTGGGGGTGTGGCTGGCGCTGTGGCCGTGGCTGTAGTGGTGATCGCTGTGGCGTTCCTTCCAGCGACGCAGTTGGCGGGCCAGTTTTCCTGCGGCCAGATCGATGCTGGCGTACAGGTTTTCACTGCGTTCCTGGGCGCGGATCACCGTGCCGTTGGCAAAGACCGTCACCTCGGCGGTCTGCTGCGGCACCCGGGGATTGCGAGCCACCGAGAGATGGACGTCGGCCTCGCGCACAGCATCACCGAAGTGCGATGTGGCCCGCTCCAACTTGGTTTGGGTGTAATCCCGCAACGCCGGCGTGATCTCGAGGTTGCGACCATGGATCAGCAACTTCATGCCTCACTCCTGTGCCGGTTGTTATCGGCAAATTAGATACGGCGCACGATTCGGCCCACCCCCAGCGTGCATTTCTTTTCGAGCCCGGTGATCCGGTTCGATTCGATGCCGCCTGGTCGGCGCAACAGCGCTGGCAGAGCACTCTTCTTGCTGATCCATCGGCTCCGGAGGCGGTCTGGATCCTGCAGCACCAGACCTGTTACACCCTCGGCCGTGGTGCCAGCGAGGAGCACCTGCATTTCGATCCCGCTGACCCACCGGCACCCCTGTATCGGATCGATCGGGGCGGGGAGGTGACCCATCACCTGCCCGGCCAACTGGTGGCCTACCCGGTGTTGGACCTTCAGCGCCGCACGCCCGATTTGCACTTGTATCTGCGCCAGTTGGAACAAGTCGTTCTGGATGTTCTGGCGGAGTTGGGCCTGGAGGGTAAGCGTCTGCCGGGGTTGACCGGCCTCTGGTTGGACAACCGCAAGGTCGCCGCCATCGGTGTGGGCTGTCGCCGCTGGATCACCCAGCACGGCCTGGCCCTCAACGTTGATTGCTCGATGCAGGGGTTTGAGCGGGTCACCCCTTGTGGGCTCACCGGTCGGGCGGTCGGGCGGCTTGCGGACTGGTTGCCAGGGCTGACGTCGGCTGAGGTGCAGCCGTTGCTGCGGCAAGCCCTGGCCCATCGTTTCGGTCTGGTCTGGGAGGAGGAAGCGAGATAGACCTGAGCTGTTTGAACCCCTGCCTCGGATGACGGCCAGCTGGAGCCCGACAACCCGTGAAACGGACGCTTTGCAGCGTCATGCCCACGTTCAGAAGTTGCAGAGGGTCGATGCGGTGTGGCCCTGGCTCGCCGACCGCCACGGGCTGATTGCCGCCGTCGATGCGCCCCATGTGGCGCATCCCGAACGCTTCAATTTCGGCGAACTGGCGGAGCGCATCGCCACCGCTGCCGCCGCCTTCCGGCGCCATGGCGTGAACGATGGCGATGTGGTGGCTCTGTTTGCTGAGAACAGCCCCCGCTGGCTGGTTGCGGATCAGGGCCTGATGCGTGCCGGTGCCGCTGATGCCGTGCGCGGTGCCTCGGCCCCGGTGGAGGAGCTGCGCTACATCCTTTCGGATTGCCGGGCGACGGCCCTGGTGGTGCAGAACGCTGATGTGTGGCGTCGTCTGGCCCTTCCCCCAGAGCAAAGGGCTCAGCTCCGTTTCGTGCTTCAGCTGGAAGGGGAGCCTGCCGAGGGCGCCATGGGCTGGGAGGCGTTTCTGGCGTCAGGGGCCGGCCTTGATCCCGTTGGCCCGGCGGGGGGGAGAGACGCCGTGGCCACTGTTCTGTACACCTCGGGTACGACCGGCCAACCCAAAGGGGTCCCGTTGACCCACGCCAACCTGCTGCATCAGATGAGCTCACTGGCCTGTGTGGCCTATCCCGATCCCGGTGCTCCGGTGCTGAGTGTGTTGCCCATCTGGCATGCCTACGAGCGCAGTGCCAGCTACTTCTTCCTCTCCTGCGCCTGCACGCAGACCTACACAACCATCAAGCAACTCAAGAAGGATCTGCCGCGGGTCCGGCCGATCGCGATGGCCACCGTGCCGCGGCTGTGGGAGGCGGTTCAGGCTGGATTTGAGGATGTGCTCAAGACCTTCCCTCCCTCCCGGCAGTGCCTGCTGCGGGCGGCGTTGGCCAACAGCGCTGCCCAGCGCAAAGCCGTGCGCACGGCGCGCAACCTCCTGCTGGAACCGGTGTCAGCGGCCGGCCGGCTGCGTGCCTGCGGCTCCGCGGCCCTGCGCTGGCCCCTGCATGCCCTGGCCTCGACCTTGATCTGGCCGAAGCTGCGTCGCCAGCTCAGTGGCGGTCAGCTCGCCTATCCGATCAGTGGTGGCGGTGCTATCGCCCCCCACATCGATGCCTTTTTTGAAGCCGTGGGGATTGAGCTGCTGGTGGGCTATGGCCTCACCGAAACCAGCCCTGTGGTGAGTTGCCGCAGGCCCTGGCGCAACATCCGCGGCAGCTCCGGCCTGCCGATGCCCCAGACCGAATTCCGGATCGTCGATCCCGACAACGGCCAGCCCCTGGGCTTCCGGCGACGGGGGCGGGTGATGGTGCGGGGCCCCCAGGTGATGGCGGGCTACCTCGGCAAACCCGAGGCCAGCGCCAAGGTTCTCGATGCCGCGGGATGGTTTGACACCGGCGATCTCGGCATGCTCTTGCCGGATGGTTCGGTGGCCCTCACCGGACGGGCCAAGGACACGATTGTGTTGAGCAGTGGCGAGAACATCGAGCCCGGCCCCCTGGAAGAGGCCCTGGTGGCCAGCCCCCTGATCGAGCAGGTGATGCTGGTGGGTCAGGACGAACGCCAGCTCGGTGGCCTGATCGTTCCCCGTGCTGAGGCGATCGTGGCCTGGGCGGCTGAAGCCGGCGTGAGCGTGGCGCAGGATCTGGGCGGCCAACCCGGTGATCCGGCCCTGCTTCGTTTGTTGATGCGCGAATGCAACCGCTTGCTCAAGCAGCGGTCGGGTTCCCGGGGTGATGAACGGCTGGCCGGGGTGGTGCTTGTGGATCCCTTCAGCATTGAGAACGGACTCCTGACCCAGACCCTGAAGCAGCGCCGTGATCGCATCACCAGCCGCGATCAGCAGTTGATCGATGGCCTTTACGGACGTTGACCGCGGCTGACGAGGCTTTGCGGGTGGTCGGTTGTCCGGTGATTGACCCCACGTGGAAGGGCTGACACGCTTTGGCCGTCTCCCAAGAACCCATGTCCGACGGCACCTCCCTGACGATCAAGCGTCCGATCACCGTCCGCGCCGTCGTGACGCCCACCTGGAAAGAAGAAGCAGAGCGCGAGCTCAGCAATGGCATCGCCACCGCTGACCAACAGCTGGCTCAGCTGGAACAGGAAGGTCAGGACGTGGTGGACCAGGTGCGTCGTCAGAGCGCCAACCCCCTTGATCCCCGCGTGCAGGATCAGGTGGCGCAGATCCAACAGCAGGTGGCGGCCAAGCGCGCCGAGCTGGAGGAGCAGAAGCGCAACCTGCTTCAGCAGCAGGCCCAGGTGCGTGAGCTGGAGATGGACCAGATCGTTGAGCAGGGTCAGCTGGAGAGCAGCTGTGAGCTGAAGGTGGGCGACAACCTGGTGCAGAAGATGCAGGTGGCCATCGTTGTGAAGGATGGCGTTGTGCAGTCGATTGAGGAAGCCTGATCGGCTGGCCTCTGCTGACTCGTAAACTCCCCTGATCTGCCCTCCCGGAGACGGTTTTGGCGACCACAGACATCTTCATGCCTGCCCTCAGCTCCACCATGACGGAGGGGAAGATCGTGGAGTGGCTGAAACAGCCCGGAGACAAGGTGGCTCGCGGCGAGTCGGTTCTTGTCGTTGAGTCCGACAAAGCGGACATGGACGTTGAGTCGTTCCAGGACGGCTACCTAGCAGCGGTCCTGATGCCTGCTGGAAGCACGGCACCGGTGGGCGAAACCATCGGTCTGATTGTCGAAACAGAGGCTGAGATCGCCGACGCGCAGGCCAAGGCCCCCAGCGCTCCTGCTGCGGCGCCCGCCCCTGCACCGGCTCCGGCGCCCACTCAAGCTGCGGTTCAGACCCCAGCTCCGACTCCTGCCCCCGCCCCGGCACCTGTTGCTGCCCCTGCACCGTCGGCACCGGTGGTGAACGACGGTCGCATCGTGGCCAGCCCCCGGGCCAAGAAGCTGGCCTCCCAGATGGGTGTGGACCTGGCCACCGTGCGCGGCAGCGGCCCCCACGGCCGGATTCAGGCCGAAGACGTGGAGCAAGCCTCCGGTCAGCCCATCTCCGTGCCCCGGGTGGCGGAAGGAACGGCCCCCGCTGCTTCCTCGGCTGGCGCAGCAGCAGCAGTGGCCCCGTCGGCTCCGGCGGGCAATAGCTTTGGTCGGCCCGGCGAGACCGTGGCCTTCAACACCCTCCAGGGTGCGGTGAACAAAAACATGGAGGCGAGCCTGGCGGTTCCCTGCTTCCGCGTTGGTTACACCATCACCACCGACAAGCTGGATGCCTTCTACAAACAGGTGAAGCCCAAGGGCGTCACGATGACGGCGCTGCTGGCCAAGGCTGTGGCCGTCACCCTGGCGCGTCACCCCCAGGTGAATGCCGCCACCACCGCTGCCGGCATGGCCTATCCAGCCGACGTGAACGTGGCTGTCGCCGTGGCGATGGAAGACGGTGGCTTGATCACGCCGGTGCTGCGCAATGCCGATCGCACCGATCTTTATGAGATGTCGCGTCAGTGGGGTGATTTGGTCAAGCGCTCCCGCAGCAAGCAGCTGCAGCCGGAGGAGTATTCCACGGGCACTTTCACCCTTTCCAACCTCGGCATGTTCGGTGTTGATCGCTTCGACGCGATCCTTCCCCCAGGCACCGGAGCCATTCTCGCCGTGGCGGCATCACGCCCCACGGTGGTGGCGAACAAGGACGGCTCCATCGCCGTCAAGCGTCAGATGCAGGTGAACCTGACGGCGGATCACCGCGTGATTTACGGCGCCGACGGTGCCGCATTCCTGAAGGATCTCGCCGATCTGATCGAGAACCGTCCAGAAAGCCTGGCGCTCTGATCGGTCGCCCGCGTGCCTGACCCCAGGGACCTGCAACTCAGCAGCTACGACTACCCGCTGCCGCCTGAGCGCATCGCTCAGGCACCGGTTGAGCCCCGCCACAGCGCTCGCTTGTTGATGGTTCCCCCCCAGGGGGAGCCATCAATGGATGCTGCTCATGGCCAGGTGTGGGATCTGCTCGAGCAGCTGCAGCCTGGTGATCTGCTGGTGGTGAACGACACCCGGGTGTTGAAGGCCCGCCTGGCGGTGCGTCGTTCCGGGGGTGGGCTGTCCGAGTTGCTGGTGCTGGAGCCGCGGGGGGAGGGCCGCTGGCTTTGCCTGGCCCGTCCTGCCAAGCGCATGCGGCCCGGCGACAGCCTCACGATTGATGGCACTTCGATCAGCCTAACGGTGCTTGCAGAAGACCCCGCCAGTGGTGGACGGGTGGTGCAGTTCCCCAGTGATTGCAGGGATGCCGAAACCATTGAGGGTTTGCTCAATGACGTGGGCGAGGTGCCTCTACCGCCCTACATCGAACGGCACGACCCCAGCGACAGCCAGCGCTATCAGACCCGTTACGCCGACCGCCCCGGTGCGGTGGCCGCCCCGACGGCGGGGTTGCATTTCAGTGATGAACTGCTGGCGGGCTTGCAGAAGAAAGGGGTGGATCTGGCCCGGATCACCCTGCATGTGGGCCTCGGCACCTTTCGCCCCGTCGAAACGGAAGACCTCACCGCCTTGGAGTTGCACAGTGAATGGGTGGATGTCAGCCCTGCTGTGGTGGAGTCGGTGCAGGCTTGTCGAGGCCGGGTGATTGCGGTGGGCACCACGAGTGTTCGTGCCCTGGAGGGGGCCGCTCAAGCCCATGGCGGTGTTCTCAAGCCCTACACCGGGCCGGTGGATCTGGTGATTCAGCCGGGCTATCAGTTCAAGGTGATTCAAGCCCTGCTCACCAACTTCCATCTGCCCAAAAGCTCTCTGCTGCTGTTGGTGAGTGCCCTGATCGGCCGGGAAACCCTGTTGAAGCTCTACGCCGAAGCGATTGAAAGGAGCTATCGCTTCTTCTCCTATGGCGATGCCATGTGGATTGATGCAGCGGCGGTGCAGCCCCAGGCCCGCCCACCAGCACGCTGAGACCTGAACGGTTCACGCTGAGGCCATAAAAAAGCCCCGTCAACGACGGGGCCAAGGCTTCTGGTGGAGCCAGCTTAGACAGCCACCGGTTGCTCGATGATGCCGGTCGGCACTTCAGCAAACATCACCGAGGAGAGGTAACGCTCGGCCAGGTCGGGCAGCACCACCACGATGGTTTTGCCGGCGTACTCATCTTTCTCGGCCAGACGAATGGCGGCTGCAGCGGCGGCACCGCAGGAGATGCCCACCAGCAGGCCTTCCTCCTGGGCCAGGCGCAGGGCCATGGCAACGGACTCCTCGTTGGTCACCTGCTCCACCTTGTCGACCACGGAGAGGTCGAGGTTCTGGGGGATGAAGCCGGCACCGATGCCCTGGATTTTGTGGGGACCGGGTTTGACGGCCTCACCGTTCATGGTCTGGGTGATCACCGGGCTGTTGGTCGGTTCAACGGCCACGGATTCGATCGCCTTGCCCGCTTCATTCTTGATGTAACGGGAGACGCCGGTGATGGTGCCACCGGTGCCGACGCCGGCCACGAGCACGTCAATGGCGCCATCGCAGTCGTTCCAGATTTCAGGACCGGTGGTCTTGAAGTGGATTTCGGGGTTGGCGGGATTGTCGAACTGGCCGGGCATGAAGTACTTGGCCGGATCGCTATCAGCGATTTCCTTGGCCTTGGCGATCGCGCCGGGCATGCCTTTGGCTGCCTCGGTGAGGATCAGTTCAGCCCCGAGCACGGCCATGACCCGACGCCGCTCGATAGACATCGACTCGGGCATCGTGAGGATCAGCTTGTAACCGCGGGCCGCGGCGGTGAAGGCCAGAGCGATGCCGGTGTTGCCGGAGGTGGGCTCAACAATCACCTTGCCCTTGGTGAGCTTTCCGCTCTTTTCTGCGTCCCAGATCATGTTGGCGCCGATCCGGCATTTGACGCTGTAGGCGGGGTTGCGCCCCTCAACCTTGGCCAGCACAGTGGCCTTGCAGTTTTTGGTGACGTTGTTCAGCTTGACCAGCGGGGTGTTGCCGATGGCCTGGCTGTTGTCGTCGTAAATGCGGGACATGGAGCTGCTGTAGAGGGGCCCGAAGAAAACAAACTAATGATCGAAAGCCTCTCCTCACCCGGTTGTTAAGGGCTTTTTCAGAGTCTCACCGGACTCTTCGTCAGCAAACGCTTGCTCAAATCGCATCCACAGTGCCTCGGGGTCTTCCAGACCGACCGACACCCGGAGCAGATCAGCCGGCACACCGCATTGCTCCGCCCAGCTCAGTTCGTCGTAGTGGGCCAGCTGGGTGTAGGGGCACACCAGACTGAAATCGGTGCCAAGGCTGGGGCCTTTGCTGATCAGAAGCGCGTCGTAAACCCGTTTGGAGTGCTCTTGGCCTCCCTTCAGTTCAAAGGAGAGCAGGCAGCCGTGGCCAGCTCCGCTGCGCATCAAGGCGCGGAAGTTGGGGCAGCTCTTTGGATGCAGCACCCGCTTCACGGCTGGATGGGCTTCGAGCCGTTCCGCCAGAAGCAGGGCGTTCGCATCGAGTTGCGGCACCCGCTGGAGCACATCCCGGCTGGCGATCTCCAGGGCGATGGCATCGGCATCGCTGAGGGGGGCGATGGCTGGAACCGCCGCCAGCAGGGAGGCCGCCCAGGGCGACTGCGGGCTCACCAGCACACTGCCAGCCATCACATCACCGCGGCCGGCGAAGCTCTTGGTGAGTGAGGTGAAGATCAGATCGGCGTAGGGCAGGGCGTTGAGGTTGATGCCGGTGCCGATCGTGTCATCGGCAATCACTGGAATGCCGCGGCTGCGGGCCAGGGCCGACACGCCCGGCAGATCCATGCAGCGCAGCAGCGGATTGCTGGGCAGCTCCACAATCACGGCCGCCGGCTGGAGCTGATCCAGGGCCGCTTCCACTTCGGCGAGGCTCTGCGGTTGCAACAGCTCGCCACCGTGAAACACCACCTGCGGCTGCTTCAGCACATCCACATAGGGGAAGCCCAGCTGCAGCGTGGGCTTCCTCGGCCGCAGCGTTTGGATGGCGCTGAGGGCCGCATACAGGCCGGCCATTCCCGCTGGATGCAGGCTGATCTGCTGGGCGTCGACGCCATGGATTCCAGCCAGGCGCTTTCGAATCAGCTCGCGGGCCGCGTCGCCGGATGTGCTGCTGGGGGATGTCTCTTTCCCCAGGGCGATGGCGGCCTGGCGGGAGGAGAGGCCCAGGCCGGTGTGCTGCCAGAACGCTTTGGCATGGGCGCTCGCCGCTGCATCACTGCGCAGGCAGGTCAGCCCAGCAATGGCAATCAGCTCCGAGCGGCTCTCCGGTGCCTTGCGTTGGCAGTGGGCCAGGGCTGCTTGGGCTGCCGCTTCGGTGGGGTAGGGCCAGACCGTGGCGCCTGCAAGCTCCGATGGCTGAACCAGTTGTCGGATCAGTGGATGCAGGCCGAAGCGTGGATAGATCGTCTGTAGGGCATCGCGGCAGGCCGGATCCTTCTCCTCGTAGGCGACCACATCGCGCCAGCGCGGCAGCGCCACAGACACCGCATGGGGTGAGTCGGGCAGGGGATGGCCGAGATCAGAGCCCTGCCAGGCCGGATCGCTGAGCAGATTGCGGGGACTCACGCCAGCAGCTCCAGGGCTTGGTCCAGATCGGCCTGCAGATCGGCGAGGTCTTCGCAGCCCACCGAGAAGCGCACCAAGCCGTCGTCGATGCCCAGCTTGGCCTTCACCTCAGCCGACACCGCCGCGTGGGTCATGGTGGCGGGGTGGCAGATCAGGCTTTCGATGCCGCCCAGGCTTTCGGCCATGGTGAACCAGCGCAGTTGTTTGCAGAGGGCATAGGTTTGCTCCTGGCTGGCGTTGAAGCTCACCGTCACGATGGCGCCACCGGCACGCATCTGACGGGTTGCCACCTGGTGCTGCGGGTGATCACTGCGGTGGGGGTAACGCACCCAGTTCACCTTGGCGTGCCCCGCCAGCTGATCGGCGAGGGCTGCGGCATTGGCCATCTGCTGCTTGAGCCGCAGCGGCAGGGTCTTGATGCCCCGCGTGATCAGCCAGCAATCAAAGGGGGAGGGCTGCAGGCCCAGGGCCTTTTGGGAGAACACCATCTTCTGGTGCCACTCAGGATCGTTGGTGCACACGGCTCCCCCGAGGGCATCGGAGTGGCCGTTGATGTACTTGGTTGTGCTGGTGAGTGAGAGGGTTGCGCCCAGCTCCAGAGGGCGCTGCACCAGGGCGGTGGCGAAGGTGTTGTCCACCACCACGGGGATGCCGAGGGGTTGGGTGATGTCGCAGACCGCCTCCAGGTCGATCACCTTGAGCAGAGGGTTGGTGGGGCTCTCCAGCCACACCATTGCCGGCTTCTGGGCTTGGATCTGCTCCAGTGCGGCCGGCTGGGTGAAGTCCACCCAAGCGGTTTTCAAGCCGAACTTGGCGAACACCTGCTCGAACAGCCGCACGGTGCAGCCGTAGAGGTTCTCTTCACAGAGCACCAGATCGCCCTGCTTCAGCTGGGAGACCACAGCGGTGATGGCGCTGACGCCAGAGGCGAAAACGGTGGCGTGGGCGCAACCTTCAACCGAGGCGAGTACCCCATCAAGGATGCGGAAGTTGGGGTTGCCGGAACGGGTGTAATCAAATCCGCCGGCGTTTCCATGGGCAAAGGTGCTGGTGGGGAAGATCGGCGGCATCACCGTGCCGGTGTCTCCCGCAAAGCTGTCGCCGTGGTGGATCACCCGGGTGTTCAGGCCTGTGTTCACGGACGATCCATCGATTCGAACAGGCTAAGAAATCGCCTCTCCCATCCCAATAAAAAAACCCCCGCCGTATGGCGAGGGTTGATGACGATCGTTTGGGTTGAACCGGTGGATCAGTCGAGGTCGGGCATGCCGAGCACAGGCTCAGCCTTGCGGTCAATGCCTTTCTCGAATCCAGCAGCAGCAGCGCGAGCGCGGCCGGCGTGCCAGAGGTGACCAACCAGGAAGAAGAAGGCAAGCACGAACTGCGTTGCACCCAGCCACTGGCGGAGGTTCACGTAGTTCACCGAGTTGGGCTCGGTGATGATGCCGCCCACGGAGTTGATCGAGGCGTTGGGAGCGTGGGTCATGTACTCAGCCGCACGGCGCACTTGCCAGGGCTGAATGTCGTTCTGCAGCTTGTCGAGGCTGAGACCGTTGGGGCCACGCAGGGGCTCCAGCCAGGGACCACGGAAGTCCCAGAAGCGCATGGTTTCACCACCGAAGATGATTTCACCGGTGGGTGAGCGCATCAGGTACTTACCAAGGCCGGTGGGGCCCATGGCGGAACCGATGTTGGCGCCGAGGCGCTGGTCACGCACCAGGAAGGTGAAGCTCTGAGCCTGGGATGCCTCAGCGTTGGTGGGGCCCCAGAACTCGGAGGGATAAGCGGTGTTGTTGAACCAGATGTAGGCGGAAGCGATGAAGCTCATGAAGCTCAGAGCGCCAAGGCTGTAACTCAGGTAGGCCTCACCGTTCCAGATGAAGGCGCGACGAACCCAGCCGAAAGGCTTGGTGATGGCGTGCCAGATGCCACCGAAGATCAGGGTCAGACCCAGCCAGATGTGGCCACCGATGATGTCCTCCATGGAGTTCACACCGATGATCCAGCCCTCGCCACCGAAGGGAGCGCGGAACAGGTATCCGAAGATCACGCCCGGATCGAGGGTCGGGTTGGTGATCATGCGGACGTCACCGCCGCCGGGGGCCCAGGTGTCGTAGACGCCGCCAAAGAACATGGCCTTGAAGACCAGCAGCAGGCAGCCGACGCCCAGAAGGATGAGGTGATAACCAATGATGTTGGTCATCTGGTTCTTGTCACGCCAGTCCTGGGAGAAGAAGGAGGAATAGTTCTCCAGAATTTCCGGACCACGCAGGGCGTGATAAAGGCCGCCGAGGCCGAGCACGGCGGAGCTGATCAGGTGCAGAACACCGACCACGAAGAAGGGGAAGAGATCAGTGACCTCACCGCCGGGGCCCACGCCGTAGCCAAGGGTGGCGACGTGGGGCATGCAGATGAAGCCCTGCTCATACATGGGCTTGTCGAAGGTGAAGTGGCTCACCTCGAACAGCATCATTGCGCCGGCCCAGAAGACCATCAGACCAGCGTGGGCCACGTGAGCACCAAGCAGACGGCCGGACAGGTTGATCAGGCGGGCGTTGCCGGACCACCAGGCATACCCGGTGGAGGGAAGGTCTTTGCCGCCAGTGGCGCCAAGACCGGGATTAGAGAGCGTTACCACGGGGCAGAACCTCTTCAGGGAAGACGAAGTTTTCGTGCGG